>JBGSRM010000096.1:0-6973 GCA_041737575.1 Akkermansiaceae bacterium | reverse complement strand
AAGATTATCCAATACGAACGCGTAAAACGTCTGGCAAGCGATCGCCACACCCACGATGAAGCCGATCACCACGGTGGTGCCGAAGGAAATAGGAATGCCGGTGTTTTTCACATACCACCAGACGGTGGAGGTGTTGAAATCCCCGTATCTTTTCCCTTTTTCGGTGACGGTGTCTCGCGGGTTCGGACCAAAGTCGTTGTTGACGTAAGCACGCAAACCGGTCGTCCTTTCGATTTCGGCGGCGGCCTCTTCGTTGCTCATTCCTTCAATCGGCGCGGCGATGACGGCGGTGAGCATTTTCCGGGACTGGGGCGTGTATTGCAGAGCTCGCTCATAGGTTGTCCAGATATAAGGGCCTCCGGTGAAGGAACGCATCGCTTTGCATATCCCGACGACTCGCGCTTCCACATCATTGATCTCGAACTGGTCGCCGATCTTGATTTTTTTCGTTGGGTCTCCGGGGTTATTGGAAAGGCGCTCGGTGGCGAGTTCGTCGATGACCACGGTGTTCGGCAGTCGAAGGTCTTCGAGATTTCCCTCAATCATTCGTCCAGGCGCACCGGCGAGCGAGGCCGCGTCGATCCCAATGAGCTGCACGGTCTTGAAGCTGCCATCCGCGAGGCGAACCCGCTGGATTCCTGAGTAGAGCGGCATCGCCCAGCGCACGGCGGAGACAGAACGGACGCGGGCGACATCCGTGTCGCGCATCGGGTTGGTTTCGTTGACCTGTTCCACCCGCTCCTCAACAACATAGATCGGAGCGGCGACGTTTTTCAGGGTGGCCGTAGTCCAGCGCATCAGGCCGCAAAAAACGGAAGCTTGTTGAACGATGAGGAAGGTAGCGAAAAAAAGCCCCGCCACCAGCATCAGGTATTTGGCCGTGTCGCCGAAGAGCATTTTGAGAGCGAGACCTATCATACAGGAAGCGGGGAGTTCGAGGTTGCTTCGGCTCCGGCACGAGATGTTACTCGTTTTCTCGGGGCGCGCAACCCGTGACATCGTTTTCAGGGGTTTTCAAATTTCCGGAAGAGGTTCTAACAACGCAATCTGCCACGAATTCCGGTGACCGGATCGGCTTCCCTCACATAGCCATGGCGAAACCTTGAGGTAGGGAAATAGGGATGCTCGCTTTGCCGTCACCTGCTAGAGCATCTTAATTTAGGCTGTATTTATCTACTTGCCAAACGGATCGATTTCCGACTCATTTTTTCAAATGAAACCCATAACTTCTTCGTTCGCGGTCGCCGCAGTGCTTTTTGCCATCTCTTCCTCCGCCACAGCGGACGAGCCCAAGATGCCTGTCGGAGCGAAGGGCATCCTCCTGGAATACGATTCCAATAAGGACAAAAAAATCGACAGCACCGAACTCACCCGCGCTGGCGATAAGAACATGATCGTGCTGCTTAAAAAATACGACAAAGACTCGAATGGCATCATCACCCTATCCGAACTCGGTCTTACCGAGCAGGATCTCAAGAAAAAGGTAGAGCCGAAAAAGAAACCCAAGAAAAAGGGCAAGAAGCGGAGACGCTAACTCTTAGCCCTTCGGCTTGTCCGACTATGCTGCCTTTTTGCAAATCGTTCCCGTAGCGCGCAGATAACGCTCTGGCTCGTGGCCACTGGAGTGCCTTCCGTATTCTGTCACTGCCCTCCACCACTGCCCGCTGCCTGGACATCGGTCTGATTCTTGGTGTTGATTCTTGGTGTTTGACTTAACGCTGAATTTACGGGCTGTTATTCGGGATGCGTGTTTGTCTTCTGTTTTTGCTCTTTGTTGGGTTTTCTTTTGGGAAGCCGAATGTGATTTTTGTGATTGCTGACGATCTTGGTTATGGAGATCTGGGCAGCTACGGTCAGAATACGATACGCACTCCGGTGCTGGATAAGCTGGCGGGGGAGGGGATTCGTTTTACCCAGCATTATTCGGGCTCGACTGTGTGTGCACCTTCGCGAAGTTGCTTGATGACGGGCTTGGATACGGGGCGCACCTGGTTGAGAGGCAACGGCGAATTCGAGCTGCGTGCCGATCCGGAGGATTTGACGGTGGCGACTCTGATGAAAGGAGCGGGTTACACCACGGCGATGATCGGGAAATCCTGTGTTTCCGGGAATACACAGAATCCCAAATTGGTTTTGGAAAAAGGCTTTGATGTGTTTTATGGCACCACAAGCCACAAGGACGGGCATCATCGCTATCCGCGTTTCGTCTATGATCAGGCGGAGCGTGTGGATTTGGAGGGCAACGAACTACATGAAGGAAAATTTTACGATGCCGAGCTTTATACAAAGCGTGCGGAACGTTTCATCCGTGAGGCTGACGCGCCATTTTTTCTTTTGCTATCCTATCCGATACCCCACGCATCCATGCTGGGTCCTGAGGGTTCCGTGCCTGACGATACGGGAGAACCACCTCCAAAAGGTGGCTACACGAAGATGAAAAAACCTCGCGCCCATTACAAGGCGATGGTGGAGGAAATGGATAAATACATCGGACGTCTGCTCGCGGCTCTCCAGGAAAAAGGTGTAGCCGAGGATACGTTGATTATTTTCACCAGTGACAACGGGTCGCATAGTGAGGGC
This sequence comes from Akkermansiaceae bacterium, assembly GCA_041737575.1. Classification (GTDB taxonomy): domain Bacteria; phylum Verrucomicrobiota; class Verrucomicrobiia; order Verrucomicrobiales; family Akkermansiaceae; genus Luteolibacter. The sequence goes on along the minus strand of JBGSRM010000096.1, from coordinate 4,393 downwards.
GGATACAATCCGGAGATGCTCCAATCCTCCGGGCCGCTTCGCGGTAGCAAGCGCGACCTTTTCGAGGGCGGCATTCGCGTGCCGATGATTGCCCACTGGCCGAAGGGTATCACCAAGCCGGGTGTGAGCGACCACATCAGTGCGTTTTGGGATTTCCTGCCGACCGCATGCGAACTTGCGGAAATCGATGTGCCAAGTGACATCCATGGAATTTCCTATCTGCCCACTCTGACTGGCAAAGGAGAACAGCGCGCGCATGATTTCATGTATTGGGAGTTTCACGAAATAAACACACGTAGAGCCCTGCGTCAGGGAGATTGGAAGCTCGTGCAATACAATATGTCTATGAATGGGAAGCCCATGCTTTTCGATTTGAGCAAGGATCTAGGTGAAACGACAGACCTCGCCAAAGATGAACCCGAGCGCGTGGCGGCGATGCTGAAAATTCTCGAAGGCCACCGCACAGCCTCACCCATTTTCCCGAATAAGGCACTAGACCGTTGAAGAACCTAGTGGCTGAGCTACTCTCCCGCACATTTCATCCCCATTCTCTCAAGGTGAAAGCCGGATGGTCTCTCTTCCGTATTTTTTAGCGATTCATGAAAACCTCGACCCTTATCATCGCATGCCTTGCTGCCACGCTGCCTGCGCGTGCCGATGATAAGATTTCCTTCGCCCGCGAAATCCTGCCTATCCTTTCCGATAAATGTTTTTTCTGTCACGGTCCGGACAAGGAGAAGCAAGAAGCCGATCTCCGCCTCGATATACGTGCGGACGCGATCAAGGCCTTCGCATGGGATCCGGATAATCCGCCCGAATCCGAAGCCCTAATCCGGATTTTTTCCAAAGACCCCAAGGAGGTCATGCCTCCACCGAAATCCCATCTCACTCTCACGGATAAGGAAAAGAACCTGATCAAAACCTGGGTCGAGCAAGGCGCGGAATACGAAGCTCATTGGGCCTTCGTCACTCCGCCGAAAGAAATACCCGTACCGCAAACCACCGATAAGACCTGGGCGAAAAATCCCATCGATTCATTCATCCTCGCCCGTCTCGAAAAGGAAAAACTCACGCCCAGTCCACCAGCCGCCCCCGAGCGTTGGCTGCGACGCGTCACCTTCGATCTAACCGGCCTACCCCCGACTCAAGCAGACATCGATGCTTTTCTAACAGATACCTCGCCAGCCGCGAAAGAAACCGTGGTCGCTCGACTGCTAGAATCCCCCCGCTTCGGTGAACGCATGGCCACCCCATGGCTCGACGTGGCCCGCTATGCGGATTCCTTTGGCTATCAAGCCGACATCAATACCAATGCCTGGCCCTATCGCGATTGGGTGATCAAGTCGTTTAACGACAACCTGCGTCTCGATGAATTCATCATCCAACAAATCGCCGGCGACCTTCTGCCCAACGCCACCCGCGATCAAAAACTCGCCACCGCCTTCAACCGCATCCATCGCAAAACCAATGAAGGTGGCTCTGTGCCGGAAGAATTTCTCCAGGAAGGAATCGCCGACCGCATTCACACCGCTGGCACGGCCTTCATGGCACTCACCATGGAGTGCGCGCGCTGCCACGATCACAAGTACGATCCCATTTCCGCGAAGGACTACTACTCGATGGGCGCGTTTTTCAATAGCATCGATGAATTCGGTCTCATCCAAGGAGGTGGCACGCGCGGCACGGTTCTGCCCCAACCCGCCCTGCTACTCCCTACACCGGAACAGGAAACCCAACTCACCAACCTTATAAAATCCATTGCTGAAGCCGAAACCCAACTCACCGCCCACATCCAGTCCGCTGAGGCCGCATTTCAATCATGGCTGAATTCTAACAAAACCTTCCCCGCTACCGAGCTTGTCGGAAAATTTTCATTTGAAACGGAAAACAAGGGAGAACTCATCAACGAAGCCGATCCGAAAAAGCCTGCGAAAACCGGCGGCAATAAGCTCGCTCCCGGGAAAATCGGCAACGGTATCCTTGCCAACGGCGACAGCCTGACTTCGCTGCCCGACTTCGGAGTAAAACACTCTGACCAAGCCCTTTCCATCTCGCTTTGGATCAAACCCGGCGAGGACCACAAACGCGCCGTCGTTTTTTCCAACACCTCATCGTTCGACGTCCCGTTCTCCGGCTACGAAATGCTGATCGAAGAAGGTCGCCTCACCTGGACCCTCGCCCGCGAACTTCCCGGTTGTGGAGCCTCCATCACCACGAATAACCCCATACCCACTGGCGAATGGACCCACGTCACCGTCACCAACGATGGCTCGCGCAAAGCCGCCGGACTCAAAATTTTCATCAACGGAAAATCTGCCGAAACAACTATCGTTCGCGATAACCTCACACGGGACTATCACATCGGCAACGGCCTGAACTTCACCGCACGTGGTCGCGATGTCGGGCTGCGTGGCGGCATGGTTGACGAAATACACATCCATCTCCGTGCCATCACATCGCTCGAAGTTGCCGCCATCCACTCAGGAAAATCCAATCATGAGATCAATGCGACACCGGAACAACTCCGCGAGTTCTATTTCTCCGCCGTTGATCCCGAAGCGCGTGCCTTGTGGGGAAAACTTGCCGCCGCGCGAGCCGCCTACCGTGAAGCGGAAATGCCCATACACGAGATCGTCACGATGCGCGAAACCGAACAACCCGTTCCCGCCTACATCCTCGCCCGTGGTGATTACACCCAGCCCACCGAAAAAGTCGAACGCGAGACTCCCGATTGGCTACCACCCTTCCCCGAAGACCAACCACGCAACCGCCTAGGCTACGCCAAATGGCTGACATCGCCCGATCATCCGCTCACTTCGCGCGTCATGATCAATCGCGTCTGGCAGGAAATTTTCGGAACGGGTCTGGTCGAAACCTCCGACAACTTCGGGCTCCAAGGCGCGCACCCCAGCCATCCTGAATTGTTAGATTGGCTGGCTCGCGATCTCATGAACCACGGCTGGGATCATAAGCACGCGATCAAACAAATGGTGCTCTCATCCACCTACGCCCAAGATTCCGTAGTATCGCCCGTCCTCCGTGAACGAGATCCCGCCAACACCCTGCTCGCCCGAGGCCCTTCCCGCCGACTCACTGCGGAAATGCTCCGCGATGCCGCTCTCGTCCATTCCGGTTTGCTCGCAGCAACCATCGGTGGCCCGCCCGTCAAGCCTTATCAGCCCGTCGGCTCAATGTGGAAAGACATCAACAATTTCCTCCCTGAATACGTCCCCGACAAAGGCGAAGGACTCTACCGCCGTTCGCTTTATACTTTCTGGCGTCGCACCACCACCCCGCCGAACATGATCAACTTTGACACCACCACCCGTGAAGCGTGCTCTACACGCCGCATGGCCACCAACACTCCGCTCCAAGCCCTCGTCATGCTCAACGATCCGCAGTTCGTCGAAGCAGCCCGCAAGCTCGGCGAGCGCATCATCAAAAACGGCGGCGCCACAGACAAAACTCGCGCCATGTGGGCCTACCGCGAAATCATCGGGACTGCACCAAGCCCTGAACAAGTCACGCTCCTAACAGAACTCGTCAACGAACAACGCGGCTTCTTTACCTCGAAATCCTCCGACGCCAACGCCCTCCTAAAAATCGGCGACGCCCCCGCCGACCCCACCCTGGACAAAACCGAAATCGCAACTTTCACCACCCTAGCCCAAGCCCTCCTCAACCTGGACGCCAACATCACGCTGCGGTGAAATTATGATCGCGGCGCTGGCCCGATCGTTCCGCCTTCGATGAATTCCGACTTGGTGCCGATTTGACGAAGGTCTTCCTTTGCGGCGGCCACATTCTTGGCCCAGCGCACCACCCGGTTCACCACGGGGCGATAGTCCCAGCGGATGTGCGAAACGGCGGGCTTGCTCCACGCAAAGCTGAGATTCGTGTCGTCGTTTAACAACGAAATATCCCGTGGAGCCGTGATTCCTTGATCCGCCAAATAGGTACGAACTGCGATGAAAATCGGTGCTTCCTCGATGATCATCGCTGTGGGCGGGCTGAAACGAAAGAGCTGATCGAGCCGGTGGCTAAGCCCGTCAGAGGTTTCTTCCCAATCCGGAAGATTGTATTCGCTGGTCATGATGCCCGCCGCTTCCAATTCATCGATGAAGGCCTGTTCCGGACGTGCCAGAACCGGTTTCCGCCGTTCCTCGCGTGCGAGCATCACGATGCGCTTGTGACCGAGATCTATCAGACGGCGGACGGCGGTGAGCAGGCTGGGAATCTTGGCCGGGATCACTGCCGCCATCGGTAAATCATTAAACCTTCCATACATCGCCAAGGACGGGATCGGTTGAGCAGAAAACCATTCGTTGACCTCACGTGAGCAGGAGCAAGTGATCCAGGCATCCGCTGGATTTTTCTCAACGAAGCGTGCCAC
>JBGSRM010000092.1:0-9952 GCA_041737575.1 Akkermansiaceae bacterium | reverse complement strand
TAAATCGAATTTCTGGTGGCGGAGTGGTGGGTTGCTGCTTTGTTGGGGGCAACTTATGACAGATTCACTTTTTGAACCTTTGCAGGCCGGGGCTTTGCTTTTACGGAATCGTTTGGTGATGGCTCCGCTGACGCGTTGTCGTGCGGGTGAGGGACGGGTTCCGACGGAAATGATGGCTGAGTATTATGCGCAGCGTGCGTCGTTCGGGATGATATTGACGGAGGCGACTTCGGTGGATCCGATGGGGGTGGGGTATCCGGATACGCCGGGAATTTGGTCGCAGGAGCAGGTGGAGGGTTGGCGCGGGGTGACGCGTGCGGTGCATGAGGCGGGTGGTTTGATTTTGCTTCAGCTATGGCATGTGGGGAGGGTTTCCGATCCGATATATTTGGATTGGAAGCAACCGGTTTCGGCGAGTGCGGTGAAGCCGGCGGGGCATGTGAGTTTGGTGAGGCCGATGAAGGGTTTTGAGACGCCGCGGGCGTTGGATTTGGGGGAGATTGGGGGGGTGGTTGAGGCGTATCGGGTGGGAGCGGAGAATGCGAAGGCTGCGGGATTTGATGGGGTGGAACTGCACGCGGCGAATGGTTATTTGATCGATCAATTTTTGCAGGACAGCACGAATTTGCGGACGGATGAGTATGGAGGTTCGATTGAGAACCGGTGTCGTTTTTTACTGGAGGTGACGGATGCGGTGGTATCGGTGTGGGGAGCGGATCGGGTGGGGGTTCATTTAGCGCCGCGCTGCGATGCGCATGATATGGGGGATTCGGACCCGGGGGCGTTGTTTGGTCATGTGGCGCGTGAGCTTGGGAAGCGTGGGCTTGCGTTTTTGTGTGCGCGGGAGGCGTATGATCATCCGGATACGGCGGCGTTAGGGCCGATGATGAAGAGGGAGTTTGGTGGGGTGTATATAGCGAACGAGGGATTCAGTGCGGAAAGTGCGGGGGAGGCGGTGGCGAACGGGACGGCGGATGCGGTGGCGTTCGGTAAGGCTGCGATTGCGAATGCGGATTTGGTGGAGAGGATTCGTGTGGGAGCGGATTGGAATGTGCCGGATGCGGAGACTTTTTATGGAGGTGGGGCGAAGGGGTATGTGGATTATCCGGTGATGGGGTAGAGCTGGGTTTAAGACGGAGGGGGAAGGAAGTCGATTCCGGAACCTGAGCTTGCTTTGTTGTATTCATGGGGCTTAATGGTCTTTTCATTTTTAAGAAGACGTAAGCGATATGATGACTGAAAATTTTTCCCGGTGGGCCAAAGGTTTGTTTGCGATGGGTTGTGCGAGTTTTTTGTTGGGGTCATGCATGACGGGTGGTGGAGGCGGTGGTGGACAGGTGATGGGTGACATGGAGGGTGGGGATGATGGTTCCGTGGGAGGGATTTCAGAGGTTCCGAATCCGGATGCTACGATGGCGAAGGCGGCGGGCAAGTCGCTGGGGCAGTTGCAGAGGGGGCATGAGGTTTACATGTTGAAGTGCGGGGAGTGTCACGCGTATCAGTTGCCGGAGAAGGTGGACATTATGGATTGGGAGGATGCGATGCCGAAGATGATAGGTCATGCGGGATTGCCGCAGAGTGATGAGAAGGCGGTTCTTGACTATGTGATCGCGGTGAAGAAGCAGAAGGGGCAGGAATATTGATGATGAAGGGGTTGTAGAGCTTGCCAAATTCATGCGAGGGGTGAAACTTTTCCCAAGATACGAGTGAAGAGTTATTTTTTGAGACGGTTGTTATTGATTCCCCCGACGTTGTTGGGGATCACGTTTCTTGTGTTCGCGATCACACGTTTTGTGCCGGGTGGGCCGATGGATCGGATGTTGCAGCAGACGGCGGTTCAGAATGACGGGGGCAGGGGGACGAAGACGAAGACGGATACGAGCGGGGGGTTGACGGAGGATCAGATGGAGGAGTTGGAGGAGCAGTATGGTTTGGACAAATCGATGCCGGTTGCTTATTTGCAATGGTTGGGGGTTTTGCCGAAGGAGGTATTTTTGTCGAAGGGGGAGTTCGGTGAGACGAGTGATGAGTCGATTTCAGGGGGAGAAGAGGATTTTGACAATACGGCGACGTTGGTTTTGAAGGGGGATGGCAGGGTGGTGAAGGTGGTGAAGAAGGATGGTGGGATTTTATCCGCGAAGTTTCGTGAGGATGGGAGGAGTATTACGGAGGATGGATGGAAGATACGTCTGGAAAGTGAGGAGGAACGGGAGAAGCGATTTCGGAAGAGGAATGTGAAGGATGCTGAGGTGCCCTCATATGGGATGAGGGCGGTGGCGTATAAGACGAGGTTCAGCGGGTTGTTGCAGGGGAATTTGGGGAGGTCGACGGTTTATAATGATCCGGTGGGCGGGATGATTCTGGAGCGGATGCCGGTGGCGGTTTATTTCGGGTTGTTGACAGCGGTTTTCACGTATGCGGTGTGTTTGCCATTGGGGGTTTTGAAGGCGTTGAAGCACCGGACGTTCATTGATACGGCGAGTTCGGTTTTAATTTTCATCGGGTATTCGATTCCTGGGTTTGCGTTGGGGGCGTTGATGTTGGTGCATTTCGGGGCGCGGATGAATTTGTTTCCGTTGTTCGGGATGACGAGTCCTGATTTTGCGGAGATGGCGTTTTGGGATCAGGTGAAGGATTTGGCGCATCATACCGTTTTGCCGTTGTCGTGTTATCTGGTGGCGGCGTTTGCGATGTTGACGATGTTGACGAAGAACAATTTGATGGATCAGTTGGCGGCGGATTATGTTCGGACGGCTGTTGCGAAGGGTGTTGGTTTCCGGAGGGCGGTGTTCGGCCATGCGTTCCGGAATTCGATGATTCCGATCGCGACGAGTGCCGGGGGATTGATTGAGATTTTCATCAGCGGGTCGATATTGGTGGAGACGGTATTTGATATTCAGGGATTTGGTTTGTTGCAGTATCAGGCGGTGTTGGCGAGGGATGTTCCGGTGATCATGGGGACTTTGACGATAGCGGCGTTTTTGATGTTATTGGGGAAAGTGTTATCCGATTTTATCGTGGCGATGGTTGATCCGAGAATCCAATTCAAATGAGCAGGCGAACGATAGGGATTGTGTTGATGATTCTGGGGCTGTTGGCCGCGGCGGGTGAGGTGTTTCAAATTGATTTTCCGACAGCGCGGTGGTTTTTCAATGTGAGCCGGGAGGTGCCGGTGTTGGGTATTGGGGAGGATACGCAGGTGCGGGCGGCTGGTGCGAATGTTGAGGAGAAGGCGAATGAGGAGGAGGGCAAGAGGGAAGGAGAGGCAGGAGAGAAAAAGGAGGAGGGTAAGAAGCGTTTTCTGTGGTTCGGCTGGTTGAGCAGCATAGTGATGACAGGAGGTGGGGGATGGCTGGTTTTCAGATCGTTCACAAATGGGGCACCGGATCCGGTGACGTTGCGGAGGATCAAGCGTTTCAAGGAAATCAAGAGGGGTTATTACTCGTTTTTGATTTTGGTGGGATTGGCATTTTTAGCCGCATTGGATCAGGTGGTGGTGGGAGATGAGGCTTTGGCTGTGCGTTACAAGGGGAAGTGGAGTTTCCCTGCATTTTCGCCGAAGCAGTTCAAGGGATCGGATTTTGGCATCGAGGGTGAGATGGCGGATGTGAATGTGAAAAATTATCGGATGCTGAAGAAGAAGTTGAAGGATGAGAAGGAGGTGAGTCAGGGGCGTGTGATTATGCCTTTGATACCTTATGCCCCGACGAATGACACGTTGGGGCCGCAATCGCGGGGTATGGTTTTACGGCAGGGTAAGTATTATGAAGCGGGAAGCAGGTCGCCATATTTTGGACTGGCGGCGACGTATCATAATCTTGATGACGGCAAGTTTCACATGCGGTATACGCTCAGGGATGGGGTGTTTAGTGGGGCTGTGGATGGATGGGACGAGGCTGGAGAAAAGGTATATAATGCGGAGTATTTGAATGGTGAGAAGGTAAAGGAGAATTTTACGGGCAAGGGGGATTTGGAGGTATTTCTCGGGATCAAGAGTGGTGAGCTGAGGGCTGTTAAGTATCATCCGGCACCGCCGAATTGGGAGGAGAAGAATTGGCTAGGGACAACATCGCAGGGGCTTGATGTAGTGGCGTATTTGTATGGTGGATTGCAGGTGAATTTCAAGGCGGCGATGATTTTCTTGCCGATTGTTTATTTGGTAGGGATTACGGTGGGGATGTTAATGGGGTATATAGGAGGTTTGTTTGATTTGATCATGGATCGGTTGATTGAGGTTTTCTCGAACGTGCCGTTTTTGTTCGTGGTGATTATCTTTTCGAGTTTTGTGCCGGAAAAGTTTAGGGGGTTACCGGTGATTTTGACTATATTGATTGTGTTTGGCTGGATGGGGATTGCAGCGTTGATGCGGACGGCGGCTTATCGAGATAAGGAGCGGGATTATATTTCAGCAGCGCGGGTATTGGGTGCGGGGACGCCGAGGATTATCTTTCGTCATTTGCTCCCGAATACGGTTGCGATTATTGTGACGTTGGTGCCGTTTACGATGTCGAGTTTGGTTTCCTCGATGACTGCTTTAGACTACCTTGGGTATGGTTTGCCAGCCAAGTATGCGACGTGGGGTAGGTTGTTGAATGATGGGTTGGCGAATTTATCGGCACCGTGGTTGGTATCGTCGACATTTTTTGTGTTAGTTGGGCTTTTGGTGCTGATCACGTTTGTTGGTGAGGCGGTGCGGGAGGCATTTGATCCGAAGAAATACAGTTTTTACCGATGATGCGAATTTTACTGGAAAGAATGGTGTTGCTGGGCGTGGTGATGACTACGCTGAGTGCTTGTGGGGAAGAGAAGAGGGCTGCTGTGAGGACGTCTGGCTTTGATGAATTTTTGCCGCGTTATAATGAATACATTAAGAAGTGGTTGATTGAGCAGCGGGAGGCGACGATCAAGGAGGTGAGAAAGATTGAGGGTGAGATGCAGGAGGTGGATGGGGTTGGGCGCGAGGCTTTGGAGAGGAGGTTGATCGGATTGAAGCGTGAGGAGGAGAAATGGAATTACCGTTTGGGGCGAGGTGATTATTTTCGTTTTGCGACGCTAGTAGATCTTCCAGATGATTTGGAATGGGAGGATGGTATGGTGCATGAGGAAATTGGCGACTCTAGAGCGAAAAAGGGAGGGAGGTTCAATGTAGATATGCGTGCATTTCCGCCAACAATTCGGCCGTTTGGAGATAATTCAAACAATGGGTTTCGTGGGACTTTGTATGATGATATAGACATGCCTTTGGTTGGGTTTCACCCCAAGTCGATGGAGTTGATCCCAGGGCTTGCGAAGCAGTGGGCTCTTTCGAGTGATGGAAGGACGATTTATTATCGGCTCAATGAGAAGGCTACGTATTCGGATGGGGTTCCTGTGAAGGCACGGGATTATGTGTATGGATCATACCTGAGGATTTCGGATGATATTGTGAATCCGTTTGCGAAGCAGTTTTGGCGAGAGAATTTGGCAGGGTTTACGGTGTATGATGATCACACGCTTTCGATATCGATACCTGAGCCACAGGTATACGCGCCGGCCATGATCGGCTCTTTGACGCCATCGCCGCCACATTTTTACAGGGATTACGGACCGGATTACACGGAGAGGCATCAGTGGAAATTTCCGCCGACGACGGGTGCGTATGAGGTTTTGGAAGAGGATATTGAGAAGGGGGTATCGATTACGCAGACGCGGGTGAAAGATTGGTGGGCGAAGGATAACAAGTACTATAAGTATCGGTTTAACCCTGATCGGATAAAGCATATTGTGGTTAGAGATGAGTCGAAGGCGTTTGAGCTATTCCGAGCGGGTCAGATTGACATGTTCTACTTAACGCGGCCGGAGTATTGGTATGATAAGTCTGAAATGGAGCCGGTTTATAATGGCTATGTGGAGCGGTATACATTTTATAATCAGTATCCTGCGATTCCGTGGGGATTGTATATGAATGTGGCGAAGCCGTTGTTGGATGACAAACGGATCCGAGTAGGTATCCAACATGCAATGAATTGGCAGAAGGTGATCGAGGTGATTTATAGGGGTGATTATCAGCGATTAGATGCGTTTCATCAGGGGTATTTGTTGTATAGTGACCCTACGATCAAGGCGCGCCGGTTTTCGATCAAGCAGGCGAGGAAGGCGTTTGCGGAGGCGGGATTCACGCAGGAGGGACGTGATGGGATTTTACGGAATGCGGAGGGGAAGAAGCTTTCGGTTTCCGTGTCCTATCGGGCGAATCCGGCGACGGATAAGATCATGGCGATTTTGAGTGAGGAGGCGAAGGCGTGTGGATTTGAGCTGAGGTTGGACTCAAATGATATGATGGTTGATTATAAAAAGGTGATGCAGAAGCAGCATGAGATGACGTTTACGGCATGGGTGATCACGCCACCGGTTCCGGATAATCATCAGTATTTGCATTCCTCGAATGCGAGGGATACGAGAGGGAATTTGAAGCCGCAGACTAACAATATATTTAGTTGGGGACGGGATGATACGGACATACTTACCGAGGCTGCGCGCAATGCGCGGACGGTAGAGGAGTTGCGGGAATATTGCTTGAAGATCCAGCGGATTGTGCATGATGAGGCGATCTTTGTTCCGGGATATATGGTTGAATTTATGCGGGTGGGGTCGTGGCGCTGGGTGAGGTGGCCGGATAGTGAGGAAACCAGGTTTCTTCCGCCGGTGGTTTACGATCCACTTTCGTTACATGTGCATTGGATTGACGAGGATGTGAAGAGCGAGACGATGGAGGCGAGGCGTAGCGGGAAGGTGTTTCCGGAGGTGAACCGGATTTTTGATGATTATCGTTTTCCTGTGAGTGAGGAGAAAGGTGTGGAGGAAGGTGTGGAGGAGGTGGGGGAAGAGGAAGTGGAGAAAGATGAGGAAAAGATCGAGGAAGTGCCGGTTGAGATGGAGGTGGAGGATGAGTGATGGGAATGTGTTAGAGGTGAATCGTTTGATCACGTCGTTTGAGACGGATCGGGGGATGTTGCGTGCGGTGGATCAGGTTTCGTTCAAGATTCCTGTGGGGAAGACGGTGGGGATTGTGGGGGAGTCCGGGTGTGGGAAGAGTGTGACGGCGATGTCGATTGTGAGGTTGTTGCCGCAGCCATCGGGTAAGGTTCTTGGGGGTGAGATACGTTTTAAGGGCGAGGATTTGTTGCATTGTAGTGAGAAGCGTTTGCGTGAGGTGCGTGGTGGTGAGATTGGTGTAATTTTTCAGGAGCCGATGGCAGCATTGAATCCGGTGCATCGGGTGGGGAGACAGGTAGCGGAGGTGTTTCACGCTCATAAGAAGATGAGTAAGAAGGAAGCGTGGGATGCGGGGACGGAGATGTTGGCGATGTTGAAGATCCCTGCGCCGGAGAAGCGGATGATGGATTATCCGCATCATCTTTCGGGGGGAATGCGGCAGAGGGTGGTGATTGCTTTGGCTTTGGCGTGTCGGCCAGATTTGTTGATTGCGGATGAGCCGACGACTGCGCTGGATGTTACGGTGCAGGCGCAGATTTTGGATTTGTTAGGGAATTTGCAGAGTGAGATGGGGATGTCCGTGATGTTGATCACGCATGATTTAGGAGTGATTGCGGAGACGTGTGACGAGGTGGTGGTGATGTATGCGGGGCGTGTGGTGGAGAGTGCGCCGGTGGAGGAGTTGTTTGCGGATCCGCTGCATGCTTACACGCAGGCTTTGTTGCGATCGATACCGACGTTGGAGACTGTTCCGAAATCGGTTTTGCCGACGATACCCGGGACGGTGGCCGGGTTGGCGGAATTGACGCATGGTTGCCGGTTTTGCCAGCGGATGGGGAGGACATCACCGATTACCCGGGAGCGTCCGCCGTTCAAGGAGGTGAGGCCGGGGCATTGGGTGGAAATTTGTAAGAAGTGTTCTGATCTGTGAGTGATAACATCTTGTTAAAGGCTGAGGATTTACGGGTTCATTTCCCCGTCCGGAGTGGCGTGTTCATGAAGCAGACGGGAGCGGTGAAGGCGGTGGATGGGGTTTCGCTGGAACTGGGTGTGGGTGAAACGCTGGGGCTTGTGGGTGAGTCGGGTTGTGGGAAGTCCACGTTGGGTAAGGCGTTGGTGAGGTTGTTGAGGCCGACTTCCGGGAGTATTTTTCATGAAGGGCAGGAGATCACGCATTTGAGCCAGCATGCCTTGCGTCCGTTGCGGCGTGAGTTCCAGATGATTTTTCAAGATCCGGCGGAATCGTTGGATGGGAGGATGAATGTGAGGTCGTTGGTTGAGGAGCCGTACCGGATTCATAAGATGGGGACGAAGGAGGAGCGGAAGATTATGGTGGATGAGTTGTTAGACCGGGTTGGTTTAACAAGGGGTGCGGCGGAGCGGTATCCGTTTGAGTTTTCAGGGGGGCAGAGGCAGAGGATCGGGATTGCGAGGGCACTTGCGTTGAGGCCGAAGTGGTTGGTGTGTGATGAGCCGGTGTCTGCGTTGGATGTTTCGGTGCAGTCGCAGATTTTGAATCTGTTGGTGGAATTGCAGAAGGATTTCGGGTTGTCGTATCTGTTCATCGCGCATGATTTGTCGGTGGTGAAGCATGTGAGTGACCGGGTGGCGGTGATGTATCTTGGGAAGATTGTGGAGTTGGCGAGTTCGGAGGAGATATATCGGAATCCGAAACATGCGTATACGAAGGCGTTGTTGTCGGCGGTTCCGTTGGCGGATCCGTCAGCGAAGAGGGAGAAAATTTTGTTGGAGGGAGATGTGCCGTCGCCGATTGATCCGCCAGCGGGGAGTGCGTTCGGGCATCGGATCGGTCATGCGCGGTATGAGGAGACGATTGGTATGGATTTGGGTTTGAAGGAGATTTCGCCGGGGCATTGGGTTGCGGCGGATCCGTGTTGTTTGGAGGTGGGGGATTGGGAGAGGGTGAGTGGGATATAGAGCTAATTCCATTCAGCTTGATGAACTTTGTCACCCTTCGGGCACGTACTGTTCAGTCCTTTCCAAATTTCAGGTGAGCCTTTCAGAACAATCTCAACGGCATAACGGCTGTGATGCCGACGAAATGGTCAAATTCTTGGAAAACGGAATTGCGTGGTCGCACGTCACGACTTAACTGTCACTGTATGAACGCAATGGAAACTATGCTAGCCGCATTCGCGGATACCTTCGATGCCGATGCTCTCCACGCGCTTGTGGAAATGCGTGCGCCTGCGGAAGCAGCGGAAAGAATGGCCTTTCTCGCGGAACGCGCCAATGAGGGCTTGTTGACTGAGGAGGAACGCCATGAATACCACAGCGCGGTTTCTTTCGGAAATTTCCTTGGTCTCCTGCAGACGAAAGCCCGCCTGAAACTGAACTCCGCCGCCTGATGGCGATTCCGGAGTCGGTTCGGAGAGAGGTGATTGCCCGTGCGCAGGGTGCCTGTGAGTATTGCCGGATGCGGCAAGACTGGGAGCCATTCCATACCTATCACGTGGAGCACATCATCGCCCGTCAACATCGTGGATCGGATGATCCCTCAAATCTGGCTCTCGCCTGCCATCACTGCAATCTCTTCAAAGGGCCGAATCTGAGTAGCCGTGATCCTGACGGAGATGTCCTCGTCCCGCTGTTTCATCCACGGCTGCATGAATGGCCACAACCTTTCAGAATCGAATCCACACAGGTCATCGGGCTGACGGATATGGGTCGCACCACAGTGTTCCTCTTGGAAATGAACTCAGACCAGCGCGTTGATCTCAGATCGCTGAATGGGATTGTTGAATGATTCCAACTTTCTTGGAAATAGAAACGGACACGTCCTGCTCAGTCCTGACCAAAATACGTCCGTTTCAAATTCCTGGCTGGCGGAACGGCTGGTGATGGAGCATACAGGTTCTGATAGACGGCTGACCGGAGTGTTTGGGAAGAAGAAAGCGAAAGTCAAAAAATGATCGAAATCGAGGAAATTTTAAGATGCGACATCTGAGCCGAAATA
>JBGSRM010000080.1:0-9905 GCA_041737575.1 Akkermansiaceae bacterium | reverse complement strand
AAGGCCTCTACCGCCCCCGCAGTAGAGGCCTTTTCGCAATCAATTTTTCCGCGCCGCAGCGATTTCAACGATCAACCGATGCAGCAATAAGCGGTGATCCAACCCCGTCGTCACCAATGCCTGATCGGCGCGTTGCGTTTGCTCCATCACGTGCTGCAAGCCGCTCAGTGAAAATTTCCGCGCGCTGACCAGAGCCAGAAACACAGGAAAGACATTCACCCCTGTGCCATCTTTCTTCTGCGGTAGCCACGCCCTGTCGGCCTCAGGCAGCTTGTTCAAGGCTCCTGCAAACGCCCCGTAACTGCTTGCGGAAATCTTCAACTTCTCCGAGATCAACTTCGCCATGTAAAGATTCCTCACCACATTGATGATCGATGCCCGCATAATCCCCACCGCCGATTCCTCCGCCGCAAGCTGCTCGTCAATCAACTGGATCGCCCGCGCGACATCACCGGCTTGAATCGCCTGTCCCGTCTCGAAAATCACCGCCGCCCTACTAAGCGGAACCAATTTCCTCACATCATCTAAAGAAACGACACGCCGCTCCTTACCTAGATACAAATCCAGCTTCTCCAGCTCATTGCTGATCTGCTTGCTCTGCTCACCGGCCAGCATGATGAACAACTCCATCGCGTCATCCTCGAACTCCAGCCCCGCCTCACGCGCTTTTTTCTCAACCAATCCCGCCACCTCATCCTGCCAGCCATCGCGGGAAATATCGATCTTGTCGTAGCTGCGCACCTTCGCGTTTTTTTCGAGAAATTTCCAGAAACCCTTGCGTTTATCGATCTTATCCGCAGAAAGGATAAACTGAATCCCCTCCGGCAAACCCTTCTCCAAAACCTTACGCAAACCCTCCACACCCGCCTCCGTCCGCTGCGACCGCCCGGTCACATCGTCGCCCAGAAAATTAACATTCCGCAACCACACCACCTTGTCCCCGCCAAACATCGGCATCGTCAGCAACGACTGCACCGCACTCGAACAAATCTGAAACGCCGATTCCGAATTGTCCGCATTCCCATCCACCACCTCATGCGTGAACCCATCGTCATTCCCGCCCGTAAGTTCGTTGTAAAGCGCCAACGCTTCCTCACGCACCTGTCCGTCATCGCTACCCGCAATCACATAACACCCCGTTGCCTCCGCCTTTGCTGTCTTCTTTGCCGCCACGCCCACAGGTGTAGCCGCTATTCATCATCTGCAAAATCCAAATTTCCAAAAACCACACTCGATCACCTGGCTGTCTCCATCAACTCCTCACAAAACTTCATACATTCCTCCAATGATTTCAGAGCCCCCGAGGCACTCAAATCACTACGACACACCGTCGCCACGGCCAAACCTTGATCCAGACAAAGTTCCACCGGCTTATCATGATACAAACCTTCCATGAAACCCGCCGCAAAAGCATGATCAGCTCCCGCAGATCCCTTCCGCATACCAGAGGGCAACAAATACCCAGTCTGATAATGAAACTCGCCATGCACACCCAGATACACAGCTCCAATACCCGCATGAATGATCACCGCCTTGCGCAACCCTGACTTCAGCAAAAATTCACCAGCCTCACGCGCCACTTCCGGATCAAGCTGCCCATCCGCATACAATTCGATGCCCGTCAGCTTTTCCGCCAAACGATCATTGATGATTAAATAATCCGCTTGCGATAGCGTCTCGGAAAAATTTCCCATCCCACTCACTCGGTCTATTGGCGAAATCTCAACCACCGTCACAATCCCTTGCTTGCGCGCATCACGCACCAACTGCGCAGCTCCGCATCGACCATACTCCGGGTCATAATGATCCATGCTTCCCAAAGCCCCCAGTGAACCCAGAAACAAAATCTTCGGAGCAACCGCACGCAGCTTCACATCCTTTCGTGAAAAAGTATCGCCAATGCCGCAATAGTGAAAACAAGTATGCCGCCCGCTGCTTTCCACCGTATAAACATCCGTGTATCCCGTGCTGCTCCCCTCGATCGCGCTCACTTGTGAAATATCAATTCCATAGCTCTGACAGCAATCGAGAATGAATTTTCCATCAAGATCCTGCCCCACCTTCGCCGCAGCATAGAGCGGAAAATCCACCTGCAACCTCGCCAAATCCACCAACACATTCAACGGCGCACCACCATTGCTAACCATCTCACCCTTCACCCGCGCCCCGGATCGCTCACTCGGATAATGATCCAGCAGCTTGTGATAATCGACCACGAACGTCCCCACCGCCATGAAAGCGGGCAGGGGACTCGCCTTGCTATCCTCACGCTGTTCCATGATTCTTCTTCGCTGTTAGAATGGACAAAATAAGCACCCAGATCGTCACCGCCAGAATCGACAACGGAATCTGCAAGTCGGATGGAAAACAATACACGATCAACGCCATCGGTATCCAAAACGCCCAGTTGCTCACCAAAACCGGCAACATCTTCGTCCCCCAAAAAGTCTTGAACGGAAACATCTGGGAAGTGACCTTGCTCCACTTGAATCCATCATTTTTCCATAGAAAAAGTATTGTCTGATATGGATTCGCAATGATCACCGTCCAAACGAATTGATCAAACATCACCTTCGGCAGCAACACGGTCCACGATGTCCCGCGCCCGAAAAATTCCTCCTGAAACAAATACCGATAATGGGAAGACCACCCCATCAATCCGAACACCGCAAAATTAAACAACGCATTGACCGTATTCTCCCGCCTCCACCGCTTTTCCTCTCCCATGAAAACCTTCACCAATTCCACAATCAATCCCACCGACAAACCCATCCCGATCGAAGGAAACCAAACCCCCATCTTCTCCTGTACCATCGAAAGCGCCGTGAACATACCGCGCGTCGCTGGCACGAAATAATACATCATCGCAATACCGGTCATCAGCACCCACACAAACAGCGCAGGCTTCATCGTCTGCTTCGCGGCATCCAGCCCGCTGCGGATGCTCCTTCCAAACATGTCATCCCAATAAAGTGGATCACTCGGAAGCGCCCGACCCGTGTTCCAATCGATCCCCTCCGCAGCAAGCGCGTTTCGTCCCCTGTAATGACGATGCCCCACCGTCTGCCTTGCATTAGGAATTTGTGTGTCGGAAAAAATCAATTCGGGAAGAGCAATCATGATCGTGAAAATTTAAGGCTGAGAAGAGCGGAACGGATGCGATCCGCTGAGCAGTTGAGAAGCCAAAACCGCTAGAGAAGCCCGAATTTTCAATGTTTTTTCTCAAAGAGAACTCCGCTCATGACACTCCTTCCCCTCCATGAAATCCACTCACCCAGAGCCACTGAAAACCACAAAATCGTCTCCCTGAACACTCCACCAGAGCACACAAATCCTAACCTCAAAAACCCCGAAACCGGAAATTCAACTTTTTGAGAGTTGAAGTTTCCGATCCCCCCAGCCAAATTCCCGCCCCGCCGCAAACCACGGCGCTCTTGCTCATGGGAAAAAGTTTGTTTCAAAAAGTTTGGGAATCACATCGTGTCGGAAATCTTGGCGACGGTCGCACACAGCTTTTCATCGGCACACACCTCATCCATGAAGTCACCTCGCCTCAAGCCTTCGGCATGCTTCGCGACCTCGGTCTGAAAGTGAAATACCCGCAGCGCACCTTCGCCACCATCGATCACATCGTCCCCACGGAAAATCAGGATCAACCCGCCGATCCTCTCGCTGCGGAGATGATCGATGCCATCCGCAAAAACTGCGATGATTTCGGCATCACCTATTTCGACCTGAAATCCGGCAAACAAGGCATCGTCCACGTCGTCGGTCCGGAGCAAGGCATCACCCAACCCGGCACCACCATCGCCTGCGGCGATTCCCACACTGCCACCCACGGTGCCTTCGGAGCCATCGCTTTCGGCATCGGCACCAGCCAGGTACGTGATGTCCTAGCCACCCAGACCATCGCCCTTCAGGAAATGAAAGTCCGTCGCATCGAGGTCAACGGCAACCTCCGCCCCGGTGTCTATGCGAAAGACGTCATCCTCCACGTCATCCGCCTGCTCGGTGCCAACGGTGGCATCGGCTACGCTTATGAATACGCTGGCGATGTCTTTGACCGCATGTCCATGGAAGAACGCATGACCGTTTGCAACATGTCCATCGAAGGTGGCGCGCGCTGCGGCTACGTAAATCCCGATGCCAAAACCATCGCCTACCTCCAAGGCCGCCCCTACGTGGACAACCAAAATTTCGATGAAACCGCCGCCCGCTGGCTCTCTTTCGCTTCGGATGCCGACGCCCACTTCGACGACATCGTGAAAATCACAGCCGAGGACATCGAACCAACCGTCACATGGGGCATCTCCCCCGACGCAGGCATCTCCATCACGGAAAACATCCCCGACCCGCTCACCGCCACTTCCCCGGAGCAAAAAGCCAGCATCGAGGAAGCCCTCGCTTACATGAAACTCCCCGCAGGCATGCCGATCCAAGGCATCAAAATCGACGTCGCCTTCCTCGGCTCCTGCACCAATGGCCGCATTTCGGATTTCCGCGAAGTCGCGAAATACATTCAAGGCCACAAAGTCGCCTCGCACGTCAAAGCCATCGCCGTTCCCGGCTCGCAAATCGTCGCCATCCAGTGCGAACAGGAAGGCATCCCGGAAATTTTCCGCGCAGCAGGCTTCGAGTGGCGCGCCGCAGGTTGCTCGATGTGCCTCGCCATGAACCCCGACAAACTCATCGGCGACCAACTCTGTGCCTCCTCCTCCAACCGCAACTTCAAGGGCCGCCAAGGCTCTCCCACCGGACGCACCGTCCTCATGTCGCCCGTCATGGTCGCCGCCGCCGCCATCACGGGGCACATCACCGATGCTCGCGAACTCTTCGATCTCACACCAACATCAGCCGTCGCATAATCGTAAAAAAAGAAATAGAAACAGAATCATGAAAATTACCACTGCCATCACCATCCTCACCGTCACCCTCTTGACGGGTTTCTCCAACACCCTCCGCGCCGAGGAAGAAAAATCACCAGCCATGAAACTCATCGAGATCATGGACTTCACCAAAACCGCCAAAGCGGGCGCAACCGCCTCCTTCGCGCCGTTCCTCGCACAACTGAAAGCCAAAGGCATCCCGGAAGAAGGAATCAAGGAAGTCAGCGCGGCTGCGGATCGCTTCTTCGCCAAAACATTTGATAATCCCGAACTCGAAAAGGAAATGGCCAAGGTCTATGAGAACGCCTACACCAAGGAGGAAATGGAGCAACTTCTCGAGTTCTACAAAACCCCCCTCGGCAAAAAGACCCTCGAAACCATGCCACAGATCATGCAGGAAAGCGCGAAAATCGGCCAGAAATTCGCCATGGAAAACCAAGCCGGATTCCAAGCCGAAATGCAGGAGATCATGACCAAATACACCCCGGCTCCCTAATTTCGCCTTTTCAGTTTTTCACTTTTTCAGCATCAACCACCCATGGCTCTCGAACCCGTCATACAAGTCTCCGGCACCGGAGTTTTCATCCCCGGTGCCGATATCGATACCGACCGCATCATCCCGGCCCGCTTCATGAAGTGCGTCACCTTCGACGGTCTCGGCGAGTTCGCCTTCTATGATGTGCGCTTCAATTCTGAAACCGGTGAAAAAACAAACCACCCTCTCAACGACGAACGGTTCAAAGACGCCTCGATCCTCATCGCAGGCGTCAACTTCGGCTGCGGCTCCTCCCGTGAACACGCCCCGCAATCCCTCAGAAAATACGGCTTCAACGCCGTCATAGCCGAGTCATTTGCGGAAATCTTCTACGGAAACTCCACCACACTCGCCATGCCCTGCGTCATGGCCAGCGCCGATGACATCGCGAAACTCCGCGCCGCTGTCGAAACGAAACCCGACACGATCATCACCATCGATCTCGAAAAACTCACCGTCCGCACCTGTTGCGATCTCGAGTTCCCCGTGACAATGCCGGAATCCGCTCGCGAAGCACTCACCTCCGGCCGCTGGGACCCCATCCAGGAACTGCTCGACAACGAAGCTGCCATTCACGACCGCGCCAAGGCTCTCCACTACGTCTGAAACCAACAGACCCGCACGGGTCTTCCGAGAACATGAAACTCCCGGAAACCCCACCCAACGGCATCGCGCTCTTCGACATGGACGGCACGCTGCTCGCATGGGATTGCCAACTGCTGTTCCGCCACCACGTGCTCCGCGCCGAGCCCGCGCGGTTCTTCGCAGTCCCGCTTTTCCTGCTCTTCCTGCCCTTCGCCGGCCTGCTCGGTACGGAAAACATGAAACGCATCTTCCATTCCTTCCTTTGGAAAATATCACCTGCCCGACTCGCGGAACTCTCCCATGAGTTCGCTGAAAAACTCCTCCCACACATCTACCCCGAGCTCATCGCGGAAATCGCCCGCCACAAGGCCTCCGGCCACCTCACCATACTCAGCTCCGCCAGCCCGCAATGCTACGCGGCGGAAGTCGGCAAGCTGCTTGGCTTCGACATCTCGCTCGGCACGATCCTCGAAGACAACGCCCTTTTCCCCGATCTCATCAACCACAAGGGAGAAAACAAAGTCATCCGCCTCAAACAATTACTGCCACCATCGTACTTCACCGGAGGCAAACTAATCCACTCTCACGGCTACACAGACAGCACCGCAGACCTGCCCATGCTTGCCATCTGCCACCGCGCCACACTCGTCAACCCCGACGAATCCCTCACCGCCCTCGCCGTGGAAAACGACTGGAAAATCCTCCGCCCCGCCCGCCCATGGAAATCCACCCTTGAAAAAACAGGGCGCATCCTCCTGCTTCTCTTCGCCATCGGTAAAAACCCAGCCAAACTCTGACACATGCCAGGACGCCCTTTCTTACTCCGTTTTCTCGCCATCCTCCTCAGCGGCTGCATGGTCGCCGTGCTCGTGCCACCGTTTTCCTTCTCCGGCCTCGTCTGGATCTGCGTCATACCCTTGCTCATCGCACTTTGGACACTCAAAGGCAAACACCGCGCTAAGAAAGGCTTTCTCATCGGCTACCTCACCGGTGCCATCGCCTTCGGCATCCAAGTCTCATGGCTTTCCACCGTCTCCTGGCTGGCTCCCATCGCCCTCAGTTCCTATCTCGCACTTTATTTCGGCTTCTTCGGTGCCTTCGCCGCCACCCTCGGCAACCCATGGCATCGCAAGGAACCACTCATCAACAACCCGCTTCAAAGCCTCCTCATCGCATTTCAAAACGCCGCGATCTTCGCAGGTCTCGAAATCGCGCGCGGCTGGGTTCTCACCGGCTTCGGCTGGAACGCCCTCGGTGTCGCATTCCACGATACCGCCGTCATGGCTCAAGGAGCCGACCTCCTCGGTGTTTCCGGCCTCACGCTCGCCATCATTTTTTTCCAAGCCGTCATGATCCAGGTCGGCAACCGCATGTTCCGCGCCGGTGCCACCGGCATACGCGCACCGCGTTGGGATTTCCTCGTCGCCGCGATGACCATCGGCGCCCTGCTTCTCTACGGCATCGTCAGAATCTCTCTTGAGAAATCCAAGGAAACCATACCACTCAAAGCCCTGCTCATACAAATCAACATCCCTCACGAAGGTGCCCGAGTCCTTTGGGAAGCGGAAGAAGTCCACATGGCCTACGAGGACGAAACTCTCACCGCGCTCGAAAATCTCATCCTCGAAGATGAAAAAAAACTCCAGAATGCCGTCCAGGAAAGCGAAGAAGGCTCCATCGAACTCACCCGACCTGATTGGGTGCTCTGGCCCGAAGTCGCCCTCACTGGTCGTCTCTTCACCACCGATGACGGCCAATCAGGCTCATGGCTCAACAACGTCGAGACCATCTCCCGCGTCCGCAGTAGCCCCTACTCCTTCGACCTCATCTACGGCGTCATCGAAGTCGAAGGCGAAGCCCGAGAGGACGGCATCTACCAGAAAAAGGATGCCCCCTTCTACAACTCCCTCGTCTTCGATGGCAAGGATGGCGCCTTCCAAACCTTCCGCAAACACCACCTCGTCATCTTCGGCGAAACCATACCCTTCATCGAGACCTTGCCCTTCCTCAAAAAAATCTACGAACAACAATCCGGCCAATCCTACCAAGGCTCCCTTTCCCCCGGTGCTTCCCTCGAACCGCTCAAAACCAAACTCAACGGCACCGAAATCCAAATCATCCCCGCCATTTGCTTCGAGGATACCGTCCCTCGTCTCACCCGAAAATTTGTCCGAAATGCCCCACAAATCATCGTCAACCTCACCAACGACGGCTGGTTCAAAACCTCTCCTGCCTCCGAGCAACACTTCGCAAACGCCCGTTTCCGCGCCATCGAACTCCGCCGTCCCATGCTCCGCTGCGCCAACACCGGAGTCACGGCCGCCATCGACACCATCGGCTCCACCATCCACCCCACCACCGGTAAAAACCAGGTCATCCTCGATGAAAACTCCAGCCCCTTCACACGCGGCAGCGTCCTCGCCGAAATCGGCATCCCTCTCCAACCCAGCTTCTCCCTCTACGCCCTCATCGGCGATGCCGGGCTGCTCCTCATCTCCTTCACCGCCCTTGTCACAGTGATTTTCTCACGAAAAAACAAAAATCACCCGGATTTCGATCCCACCGATCCTTTCGGTAAAAAACGCCCAAAAAATCCCTGATTTTACCAGCTTTAGCCAATTGTTAGAGGAAATATGGCTTTTTTTCCTTGTGACAATCGTCTCAGCTGCTTGGCTTGCCACGATTTTTGAAGAAACGCGCCAACCGGCTCCCACCGCTGGCACGATTCACGCTAACCCAATACACAAACCATTCCCTTCCACACAATGCTTGATCCAAAACTTCCCGAACAGCCATCGATCATCCTCACGGACGTTCCCGCCACTCTGCCGACCCGTCGCAAAGTCATTACCACCCTCGGACTTGCCACCACCGCCTTCTGTGCCAGCTCGCTCACATCCGAGGCCGCATGGAGTTCCGAAAAAGAAGGTTCCGGAAACAACGACGCAACCGTCGCCTACCCTGAGGAATGGGCGAAACTCGAAGGCCGCAACCTGAGCGACTACATCAAATATCTCAATTCCCTAAAACTCAAAAACATCTCTCCCAACACAGTCATCGCCGCCCACGCCAAAAAGCACGGCCACGTCTGGAACCGCCTGCCCCCTAAAAACTGGTGGAATCGCATGGGCTACACCCTCCGCGTGGTGGATTACATTTCCGCCGCCATGAAAGTGCCAGTTAAGGAAATCGTTTCCGCTTATCGCACTCCCCAATACAATGCCGGCTGCTCCGGTGCAAAAAAAGGTTCATGGCACCAGGCGAACGTCGCCATCGATGTCCAGTTCCACACCTCCGCCCGCAACGTCACTTATGCAGCCCGCACCCTTCGCGACCGCGGCCTCTTCAAAGGTGGTGTCGGCAGCTATTCCAGCTTCACCCACATCGATACGCGGGGACAAAACATCAATTGGTGATCTCCGCCCATTTGGCGCTTCATCTTTGTTTCAAGTCTGTTAGGGTCTGTGCATGACCCTGGCCACCAAAATCACCGTCCTGCGTGTTTTCCTGGTGCCCGTCTTCGCCGCCTTGGCCGTCTCCTATGGCCTCAGCATTTCTGCTGGCGAGCCCAATGAAACCCTTCGCAAGGCCGCCCTCGTCGTCTTCATCACCGCCGCCCTCAGCGATTGGCTCGATGGCTGGATCGCCCGAAACTTCAACCAGCAATCCGAACTCGGCGCCTTTCTCGACCCCATCGCCGACAAAGCCCTCGTCCTCTCCGCCATTCTCATCCTCACCTTTTTCCACTGGGGCCCCGATGGCTGGTCGATCCCTCTGTGGTTCGCCATACTCGTCATTGTCCGCGATTGCATTATCCTCGGCGGAATCCGTTTTCTCTATGCGAAACACCGCAAGGTAAAAATCAAACCCCACTGGACGGGAAAAGCCTGCACCTTCAG
>JBGSRM010000025.1:0-12590 GCA_041737575.1 Akkermansiaceae bacterium | reverse complement strand
CCCCGGACGAAAAAACTTCCCCGATGGCGAAGTCTATTCCGGCCCCAACCTCAACGCCCCCAACGGCGGCGCACACGGCGTCGTCTTCTTCGACAAACGCTGCGTCTATCAAGGCCACGCCGTCCGCAACGCCCGCATCGTAATGGAAAACGGCCGCGCCACACAAGTCACAGCAGACGAAGGCCAGGACTTCCTCATCGCCATGCTCGACCAGGACGACGGCGCACGCCGCATCGGCGAAGTCGCCTTCGGAACCAACCGCGCCATCTCCAAACCCACCGGACAAATCCTCTACGACGAAAAAATGGGCGGCTCCTTCCACCTCGCCTTCGGCGCCGGATACCCCGAAACCGGAAACAACAACAAAAGCGCCCTCCACTGGGATCTCATCGCCTCTCTCGAAAAAGACTCACAAGTCACTCTCGACGGCAAACCCTTCTGCATCGACGGCCAGTTCATCACCATGCCCCCTGAAGTCTCATGGCTCCTTGATTAACAAGTGGCTGGGACTTGTAGTCCCAGTCCGTTACGGGGACTTGCAGTCCCCGCGACGATTCGCACTCAATAAATCCACCATCAAACCTCAACCCATCCGCTTAATCCCCAGCGGATTCCCCTCCTTCAGCTCATCCGGCAACAACGCATCCGGAAAACTCTGCCACGCCACCGCACGACAGAACCGGAAAATCGCCATCGTCCCCACCGAAGTACTACGTCCATCCGAGGTCGCCGGAAACGGCCCGCCGTGAACCATGCTGTTGCACACCTCCACACCCGTCGGATACCCGTTGAAAATCAAACGACCCGCCCGCTGCTGCAACGCATGAACCAGAGAGGCATTCTCAGCAAGCTCCTCAACCGTCCCATGAATGCTCGCCGTCAACTGCCCCTCCAATTTGCCAACCGCCTCTTCAATCTGCGCCACACTTCCCCTTACGATCAACGCCCCCGGCCCGAACATCTCCGCCTGCAAATGCTCATTCTTCAAAAAGTCCTCAATCGAAACCGTGAACACCGCCGGAACACACTGACCATGTCCCTTCTCCACGCCACTCCGCGCCAAAACCTCAACTCCTGAAATCTCCGCCAACGAATCCGTCGCATCCGCAAACGCCTTGCAAATCGCGGAATTCAGCATCGTCGAAGGCGCCCCGACCTCCACCATACTTTTCAGCTTCGCCAAAAACTCATCTCCCTGCCCCGACGGCAAAAACACCAGCCCCGGATTCGTACAGAACTGCCCCGCACCAAGCGTCAGTGAACCATAATAAGACTCAGCAAGAGCCGTTTCACCCTTCGCCAACGCACCCGGCATGAACACCACTGGATTGATCGAACTCATCTCCGCATACACCGGAATCGGCTGCTTCCGCGCCGCCGCCGTCGCCATCAACGCCGTCCCCGCCGCACGCGATCCCGTAAAACCAACCGCCTGAATCACCGTATGCTTCACCACCGCCTGACCAACCGTCCTACCCCCACCATAAAGCACCGAGAAAACACCCTCCGGCATCCCCGTCTCCTTCGCCGCATCCATCACCGCAGTCGCAACAATCTCCGCAACCCCCGGATGCGACGAATGCGCTATCACCACCACCGGACAACCTGCCGACAAGGCAGAAGCCGTATCCCCCCCAGCAACCGAAAACGCCAACGGAAAATTGCTCGCACAAAAAACCGCCACCGGCCCCAGCGGACGCAACATTGAACGCAAGTCCGGCTTCGGCACCGGCTGCCGATCCGGAATCGCCCTCTCAATCCTCGCATCCACCCAGGAACCCTCCTCCAACAAAGCCGCGAACATCCTCAACTGCCCCGTCGTCCGACCCGTCTCCCCCCTCATCCGCCCCTCAGGCAAACCCGTCTCCAACGGCCCACGCGCCACAATCAACTCCACCGAACCCTCAATCTTATCCGCAATCGCCCGCAAAAATCCCGCCCGAACCTTCCCAGAAAGCCCCGAATAAATCGGAAACGCGGAAGCCGCCAATGCCATCGCCTTCTCCACCTCATCACCCGTCGCTGCCAAATAGCGCGGTTCAAGCTTCTCCCCCGTCGCAGGATTCACCCCCTGCCCACATACCTGCGTCCCCTGTGAACGTGAAAATCCAATGAATGATGTGCCAATAAGTTCCGTAGCCATAATAGTGTTCGTTAATTCGTAAGTGTGCCTCTTTCAACAAGCCGAAACCCCTTATTGCCCAGCAATCCCCAATGGTCAATGACCAGCTTGGCATTCTTCGCGCTTTACCTCACCAACAGATGGCATGAATCACAATCGATCACGGATTGTTTTCTTTCAAAATCGCTTCTGCCGTCGAGCGAAGTCTGTCATCTGAACTTTCCTCGTATCGTCTCGCATAGTCCAGAACCTGTTCTGCTGAAATCAGTGACGGCAGGCGTTCACTCAGCCGATGCAAGGAAATCAATGCAGTGCTGGAATAAGCAGGATCATTCGCTTCCAAGGCCTCACGGATCACTGTTACACCCACGATCCCGACCTTTCCTTCCGCCACCAAATGGGCAATGTGCTGGATGCTGTAATCACGCATGGCAGCGGGTGCGGTCTTGTCACTAAGCAACTCCTTGAATATCTCATATGCCGTTTCCGGCATCTCCTGACGCAAAATCGTCATCATCTCATCGCCTATCCAGTTCCTTTGGTCTTCCGTCCATCCGTTCAAATCCTCACCTCTCAAAAACTTCCCTATCGTCTCCAAGGTAACCTCAAACCCAACGCCCGCGCGCAACGCATTCACTAGACCGTTCACATTGCCTCCCCATTCCTCTGAGGAAACAACACTTACATGCTTTTCACCACTCTCCACTGTTTCGGCTGTGACCACCGGCTGGCTTGCACCCACAATCCCACCTGCAAGCAAAATTTCATCATCCAATGCAATTACACGCGGAACATCCCGTCCATTCTCCTCAATAGCCGTACCAACGACAGCCGGAACGATCTCAAGTATCATGCTGTCAGACGATACGGTAATATCCTTTGATGAATTGGGATTCTTACGCTCACGAATTCCTGCGCGAGTCGAACCTGTGAGCGTATGCCCATCCTTCGTAGCCTGCTCCTGTGCAGATCGCTTGTGAATCAAAATGGAAGAAATGACCACAACCAGCAGTATAGCCAGATATAGGGAATAACGTGGTTTGCTTCGTATCATTTCTCTTCCTTCGTCTTACCATCATTTTTTCCCTCTGGGCGCTTCTCCCGATTCCACTCTAGTATCTCAACTTCAGGTAGAGCTTCATTCAGCCATGGAGCAGCCACAAAAACACATTCCTGAGTATCAGGATTTACCCATACCATTGCGGCAGCGGTCAATTTTCTTGCTTCCTCGATACTAGATCGACTTAACATCCAAAAATCCAAGGACACACATACTAATGAATCACCTGCCTTGCAAAATTTATTAACTTCAAACGGTGCCTTAATTAACCATCGTGCGGTAGTTGGAATAACCGATGGACCATCTTTATTATGCTTTTCCATTTCTTTTGAATATTGCTTAAGTGCTGTCTTTGTGCATTCATCAAGGTTCTTGATTTCCTCAGGACTCCATGCTTTATCGTCTATTGGTTCAGCCTGTTCTTTCAGCCCCTCATTTTCATCTCTATCCTGATTCCACAGAATTAAATCCTTGTCGGGAATATTATCATTGTACCATGGCGCAACCATGAATTTGGAAACTTTACTCTTCGGATTTACCCATACGATGGCATTCTGGCCTACGCTTTTGAACCGATCTTCGGTAGCCAGTCTATTTATGTCGCTCAGAACGAATTCGATGGCATAGATAATGTCATTTTTCTCGCAAAATCCATTAATATCGATTGGTGCCGATATATACCAACAATTATCCACACGTGTATTCGCATCCATACTATATTTATGGGATGACATTCCTTTAACATATTCCTTGTTGGCCATATATATCATATCATGAATAGATTTGGCTTGTTCGGTATTTGGTATAGTTACCTCTGATGATAACGTCTGTGTCAATGCCTGACACAACGTCAAAAGCAATATCTTAATTCTGTATGGGTTATTCATCATATTTAATAGTCAAATGTAAAGTCCCATAAATTTAATCCCGGCGGATTTTCCTTAAATAAGTAGCAATCTATAGTGTGATCACCAGAAATTACACCATCTTCATTAGCGTCCATGTTATTTTCAACTTCATCGATAATGCGTGGATCTTTGATAAAATAACCTGCAATATTACTTTCAAATTCATCAATGCTACCATACTTTTTCCCGTATGATGGATCGTAGTATAAGGGATGCGAATACATGAGAAAGTGCACTCCAAATAGGGAAGCAGGATTTTTATTATTTTGGCCAATAATTCCCATATTATCTTTCACTTCATCATACATAAAATCGTATTGCGTATTTAGTTTGAAATTATTTTTAGGTATATTTAAATATGGATAACCTGCATTTCCACTAGTTTGTTTATTGCCAAAATCCCAGTCTTTGACAATAAACCCTGTAACTCCAGCTTGCGGTGTAATTCGTCTACATTCATCCTTTTCATCAGTACCTTGGATTTTTCCACAATCTATGAAAAAGTCTATCCATGCCCCACACTGTCCATCAGCCTTATCCAACAGCAAGTCAGTTGTAGTATGTGCAACATTATAATTCTTGTAATAAGATAGCAAATTTGCGTCCATTCTTCTCACAGCCTGATCTTCAAATTCCATAAAATTATTGAAGTGAACAAAAGTGGGAACGTCACCTTCTGATAAATCAAGCATCACGCATGACAAATTGAACAATGTCTCTTGTCTGAAATCTGTTTTAGGTTCATCCCACACCACATAAATTGTATGTGTGGATATACTTTCGTTTATCGTTTTGCCATTCTTATCCGTGACAGTCCACTTAATCTTGAGTGGCTGTATGTTCGCTGCTCTGTCTTTGCCTTGCCCATCGTTTCTCTCTACTTTACGATTAGGCGTGAGATAGGCTTGGATTTTTCTTTCATTGACAATGTTCTGCTTAGAAATAGTGACCGGATAAACAGTATCATTCTGAAGCTGTTTACGTTCGAATTTCACTTTGCAGTTGGGCGTATCAATAACCTCACCCTCTGCATGATAAGGTTTTCCGTCTGCGGGCGGCGCCCCTTTCCATTTGAACACCGCACCCACTGCCGGTTTCGTATTGGAAGTGTATGCATAAGCATAGGATTTAATCTCGTTAGGCTTTTTGCTTCCCGCAGGGTTCTTGTCAGGCAAACCGTCAGGGAACATATCCTCTTCATCCTGATTGTTTTTCTTATCTTCCCAATGGGGAGTCGGCATGGCTGTATCGTCGTCATTCTTGACTGCGATGCCAGAGGAAAAGGTAACTTCGGAGACCTTTACCGGGCCATCGATGGGAGCGTTGTTACCTGCCATGAGCGGGCAGATGAAAATGACAGTGAATAACGCGGCGTATTTCATGTAATATGGTGAATGTTTAGGAGTGTTCGCTGGTGAGTTATGATTTCTAAAAGAAGGCGATTCGCTGGTTTCCATCGAAGATTCGGTACTCATGGCAAACAGCGTAGGCACTCAGGGGTCTCAAAAATTCGAGCACAGTGGTGTGGAATGTGTCGAAGGATGAAGAATTCATGCTCTGTGATGTCGTCCCATCGGCAAAAGTCACGCCCCCTTGGAAAATCACGCAACGTATTTCCGCGCCACCGATATCGCCGTAGGCAACTATGGGCATTTCGACT
Organism: Akkermansiaceae bacterium; assembly: GCA_041737575.1. Lineage (GTDB taxonomy): Bacteria > Verrucomicrobiota > Verrucomicrobiia > Verrucomicrobiales > Akkermansiaceae > Luteolibacter. Next base: position 6,840 of record JBGSRM010000025.1, on the reverse strand, counting down.
TGCTGGAGACTACCTGCCATCCCAATGGCCTGCAGTCCTGTGGAATCCCCACCCCTCACGCTGAAGCTCTTCACCATGCCACTCCCCAGAATCAAGCCACCTGATGATCTCACCACGAGCGGTTGATTAATAGGCGTACTGGTGCCGATGCGCAGATTGCCTGCTGTTTCGCTGGGCTGCACGACAACTTCCCCATCGAACACAATCGAGGCACCGGCTGGCACAGTCGGCGGTGTCCAATCACGCAAGTAATCGACGACGCAGGGTGGATTGCCTGGCACAAGCCTGGGCAGTACCGTAATGTTGATGCTGCGGCTCGTAGTATTGCCTTCCGCATCTGTATGATTGAGATGTAAGGGAAATGTGCCCGGGGTTTGAAACGCCTGGGGAATTGGGATGTTGGCAGTGTTACCAGCTGATGTGCCATTCACGGTGTAGCTGTAACTTTCAAGTCCCGCATTTTCCGCATCGTGGTATGCGGTGAGCAGGAGACTATCACCTTGCCGGATGATGATGTCACTCTCCAGTTTCAGGTTGGTCGGTGCCCAGTGAATATGAACGCTCTGCTCAAGTGCCTGGTTCTCAAAGTTGAAATCGAGCGCGGTTGCGGTCTGTGCGTTGAGTGGCACTTCACAGAAGAAGCGCCCGTCAGGCGCGGCTACCGGTGTGGGTGCGTTTGTCACCATCAAATCCAAGTATCTGGCCTTGCCCTCCAACACCGCGGGGCTGGTTTTGCTCTGCATACTACCCTGTTGATCCAGCCCGTTGTGATCGTTGACTCTGATTTCCGTCCAGTCGGGTACATCGTTGTTGTTTGAATCCACGCCGCCAGCGGCAAGGATTTCCACTTTATCGATGATCACACGACGCCAATTGTAGGAATTGTCCACGAAGCACTCGACGTGATAGGTCTGCCCCGCTTGCAACCAAGGAGTCAACACAGCTACTACGCCCTGGGAGTCAGATGCTATGGAAACGGTTTTGTAGGCGAGATGTATGCCGTCGATTTTCAAATGAAAGTCATGCTGCTCGCTTTTTGCACCGTCAACATGAGAAATTACGTCAAATTTCAAGGCATAGATGCCGCTGGCAGGAACCGTAATCGGGTATGTGACGCTGCCACGGCGGGACTCTTGGTAAGCTTTGCCACCTAAAGAAGCCCACCCTCCCGTAGAAGAAGTATATTCACCCCCATCCAAGGTTGCGACACTGGTGAAGGCTCCTATCGCATTGGCCAGCGTGGCTGAGCCGAAGAAATGAACTTCGTCATAATCGCTCACACCATCCCCATCGGTATCGATGAGATTGGCGGCTGTGTTGTTCTTCCATTCCTCCTTGTTGGTAAGTCCATCCCCGTCCAGATCACCGTAGGCTCCATCCGTAGATCCGGGGCTGCGTCCATCGTCATTCGGATTGAGGCCATTCGCGATCTCATAGCTATCGGGCAAGTCGTCGTCGTCGAGATCATCGGGATCGAAAATGAAGGAACTTAGGTAGTAGGCGGGGATAATCTGGCGGGAGCCGCCGGAAATTTTCCAGGCAACGGCTGCGTTCCCACTACCGGTTTGTTCCTTATGCCACATTTCAAAGTAGTATTTTTCTCCAGCTTGTAGGGCGATGGGCGCGGATTTTTGCGAAGGATCAATGTCAAAGCTGGTTTCACCACCGAGCACCTCATTGCGGATGATGTGGACGAGGTTGAATTTGCTGGATGTCGTGGAGAGGTGGAAGTCGGCATCATCATCGGCAGTGAGCCAAAACTGGTATTGTCCGGTCAGTGGTGCCGTGATGAAGCCCCGGTAACGGCGCACGTATTGATCACCCACATCCGCAGATTGAGCACCAGTGAGGTGTGAGACGGCATCACAGGGTCGAGTGGCGGCTGCTTTATAACTTGATTTGTTAAGTTTGTCTCCGGAGACATTGAACCAAACGTGATCATTGAGATGGCCATGTACGGAATCAAGGAGAGTAGGGTGATTGAAATGCGCGTATTCACGGTGATTGGGAATGGTATCGCCGTCCGTATCTGCATACCCATCGCTGGGGTCGGAGGGGTCGAGGCTCAGCAAAGCTTCCTTGGCATCTGCAATGAGATCGTCGTCAAAATCGGAGGGATGAGTTACCCATGTTTGCAATGCGGTGGCTGGCAGGATTTCAAACGTGCCCGCTGGTGTTGTCCACGCGGCGGCAAAATGATCGCTACCCGTTCCCTCACGGTGAAGGATTTCAATATAGTAGGCTTTCCCTGCGGTTAGTGTTAGAGAGCGAGATTTCTGAGAAGAAAATTTGTTCCACTGCTGAGGATTGGTGGCATTTCCGCACTGGGCTATCAGCTGCTTGTCAGAGCTATTGGCGGATGGAGAAAGAAAAAGTTGAACGCTCTGGTCTCCTGAAATCCAGAAATTGTAATTACCAGTAGTAGGAGGTATGACCCATCCACGGGTACGACTGGCAAAATTGTCACCGATATTGCTGGGTCCCTCTCCTGTCGCCGTGGTGATGGTGGAGAAGGGAGTATGCGGGTAGTTCGGGTCTTTTATAAAATCCGCTATGGATGCTCCGGCGAAGTTCGCGAAAATCTGGGTGGACAGTCCTGCCGTAGTTGCAGGAGCAGCATCACTGTAGGTTTCCATGGCACTGAGTGGGATGAGTGCGCGGGAAGCACCGGGAACCGTCCATGCGATGGCGAGGTGATCGTTGCCTGTACCTTCTTTATGCAGGGCTTCGATATAGTACTTTTCCCCAGCAACCAATGGAATGGCACGGGATTTCTGGGTTGGGTATTTGTCCCATTGTTGCCCGGATGTACCGGGACTGTGGTATGCGATGAGTGTTTTGTTCGCTGGATTTTCATCAGGCGAGAGATACAGCTGCACTGCGTCGTCGCCGCTCTCCCAGAACGTGTATTCGCCTGTAACCGGAGCGATGACGAAGCCTCTGATACGGCTACCGTAGTTATCACCTGAATTGGAAGGAATCGCCGGTGAGGTGATGATGCTCGTAGAGGAGGCGGAGTAGAAATTGGCGGCTGTGGTGAGGTTGCTGACAGCGGGACCACCTATGCCGTTAAATTTTTCCAGGCTCCAACCGGACTCGGCGGCGAGGGCGGGAGCTAGTGCAAGACTGGTGAGAATTAGTATGGAATTACGCATAAAATGAAATGATTTCATGTAAGAGAGAGGCTCTGGCGACTGTTATATCTTGACTTTTCAGTTACTGAATTTTCCGCAACCGGCACGATCAAACACGATCAAACACGATCAAACACGATCAAACACGATCAAACACGATCAAACACGATCAAACACGATCAAACACGATCAAACAAGTGAAAATATGAAAATTGAAAACGCCCCGCCCACCTGCCTCATTTATATTATGAAATCCATCATCCTCCTTATCGCCTCCACATCCCTCCTAACCGCAGAAGCCCCACGCCCGAAACTCCAATTCATCAATGGCAGTGACGAAATCGCCGAAATCTTCTGGCTCTCCACCGATGGAAACAAAGTCCCCAACGGCATCGTCAACCCCGGTGATTTCAAAATCATCACCACCACCATCGGCCACCGCTTCACCATCATCGGCAAGGAATCCGGCACCGAAATGCACGTCGAATCCAAAGCACTCATCCAAGGCTACCGCTTCGACCCTCCCCACAAAGACGGCATCCCCTCTTTCTACTCCCAAATCGAATACGCCAACGGCTTCCCCATCGTCGCCTCGAAAACAGTTAACCCCTACGCCCTCAAGGAAGCCGTTTTCCTCATCAACCAAATGATCGCCAACCGCGACGACCTCCGCAATGCGCTCATCAATAGCGGCACCCGCCTCTGCATCATCGCCCACAACGAATTCACCACAGACCTTCCCGAATTCGCCTTCCTCGGAAAAGGCCGCGGCCAACACTCCCTCGGCGTTAGCCACAAGGATTTCTGGGACGCCCGAGCCCGAGGAACCGGCGGCAGCGAAACCGACCCCTTCTGCTCCTGCGGAGAAGAAAACCTCCTCGCCTACCCCGGCGACCCCTACGCCGCAGAAAATATCCTCATCCACGAAATCGCCCACGCCATCCACCTACGCGGCATGGCCAACATCGACCCCACCTTCGACACCCGCCTCAAAGCCGCCTACGACAAAGCCATGGCCGCCGGCCTCTGGAAAAACAAATACGCCGCCACCAACCACCACGAATACTTCGCCGAAGGCGTCCAGTCATGGTTCAACGACAACCGCGAAAACGACCACGACCACAACCACGTCAACACCCGCAAGGAACTTATCGAATACGACCCAGACCTCGCCAAATTCTGCGAAGAAGTCTTCGGCAACACCGAAATCACATACACCAAACCCACAACCCGCCTCCACGGTCACCTCGAAGGATACGACCCCTCCAAAGCACCCACCTTCACCTGGCCCGACCGCCTCGAAAAAGCCCGCATAAGCATCAGGGAAAACGCAAAAGCCGCAGACAAAAACAAAGACGGGTAAAGCGCATCACTGCCCAAAACCAGAAATATCCGAATATTCCATCCCATGCGCCTCCGCCACCGGACGACAGGTCACTCTACCAGCGTGAACATTGATCCCGCTGATCAACTCCCTTCTAACAACAGAAGCCCCTTCCAGCCCCTTATCCGCTATCAACTGCGTCCAGTTATGAGTCACATTGTTTAGCGCCTGCGTCGCCGTCCTCGAATAAGCCCCCGGCATGTTCGCAACACAGTAATGCAAAACCCCCTCCTCTACGAACGTCGGATTCTCATGCGTCGTCGCCCTCGTCGTTTCCGAACAACCTCCCTGATCCACGGCTATATCCACAAATACACTCCCAGGCGACATCTTCCTCAACATCTCGCGCGTCACCAACTTCGGAGCCTTCGCCCCCGGCACCAAAACCGCACCAATCAACAAATCAACCCTCGGCAACAACTCGGAAAGATTCGCCTCACTCGAATACACCGTGCTCGCCCCTCCCATCGTGATATCCAAAAATCGCATCCGATCAAAATCCACCTCCAAAATCGTCACATCCGCCCCGATCCCCGTCGCCACCCGCGCCGCATTCACACCCGCCGTCCCCCCACCCAAAACCACCACCCGCCCCGGCGCAACCCCCGGCACCCCTCCCAACAAACAACCTCGCCCCCCGCGATGCTTCGCCAAGTGATACGAACCCACAATCGCTGACATCCTCCCCGCGATTTCACTCATCGGCTCCAACAACGGCAGCCGCCGGTTCACCTCAATCGTCTCATAAGCAATCGCCGTACAACCACTCTCCATCAATCCCTCCGTCAACTTTCTGTCAGCCGCCAAATGCAAATACGTGAAAAGGATATGATCCGGCCTCAACATCGCCACCTCCGCCGCCTGCGGCTCTTTCACCTTCACAATCAGTTCCGATCCTCCAAAAACCGCCACCGCATCCGGCACGATTTCAGCTCCCACCGCCTCATAGTGCTCATCCCGATAACTGGCTCCCTCTCCCGCACCCTTCTCCACCAACACACGATGCCCACGCTTCACCAACTCCCCGACCGACCCCGGTATCATGCTTACACGATTCTCCTGCGCCTTGATTTCCTTCGGTATTCCTATGTTCATGATATTTCCTGTTAAATCATCTCCAGATCCTGCCAAAGCACATCGAATCCACCTCCATATAAATCACGTCTTGCAATACATGAAAGGTAAACCTAAGACCGGAAAAACAATTTTGAAACAACGTAGGAAACGACATTCCGAACCACCCACCGTAAAATCAAATCCGAAACCACGGTATTACCGCTCTGTACCCAGCCCAGGTAGCTACCTGGTATCCGTATTCTTTTGCGCGCTCAATTACATCGGAATCATTGCCGGAATCACTACCTTGATCGTGTTTTTCAACACACCTTCAAAACTCGCCACCAACGTGTTTTTATGCTGCGTTATATTCTCCGGAATCACTTGGCTTATCTCATTCTTCAAACGCAGAAAAACATTCTGCCCGCTTTGCAAGGGGACTCCCCTCATCAGTACCGGCGCGCTCACCCACAAGAATTCTTTCAGAATCATCCCCTTCGATCACGGAGTCTCCGCAGTCCTGTCCATCATAGCCACCCACAAATTCTGCTGCATGTACTGCGGCACATGCTTCGACATCCTCAAACCACCATCCCACCTTCTCCCGGAAAACAAATCCGATCAGCCGACTGGCCAGCCCTGAAAGTCATCCTTCTCTTCTCCGCACGCATCCCTCAGAAAATTTCACCCCGCCCCTCCTTCCTGTGTATCCACACACTCTGCACCAGGCCTAACAAAAACATACAGATCACCACGAAAGTTCCCGAATAACTTATCAAGGGCAACGGAATCCCCGTAATCGGCATCAGCAGCACGCACATCCCTATGTTCTCATATATGTGCGCGAAAAACAGCGCCACCACCATGCACACAATCAGCCTCCCGGACTCATCCCTGCTGTAAAAAGCGATGAACAACGACTGGATCAGCAAAACCGCAAATCCACCCAACAACAACAGCGCCCCCCGGAATCCCAACTCCTCCGCGATCACCGCAAAAATGAAGTCATTGTGCGCCGTGAGATGCGGTATGAATTTTTTGTCATGCAAAGATCCCTTCTCCGCAGACGCCATCCACCCCTCACCTTTCCAACCGGCTTTGCCTACCGCCATCGATACATTGTAAGGCGCATAGGCATCACCTTTGGTGTCAACCTCTTCCCTCTGCATCATCCTCAACCACAAATCAATCCGGTCCGGCCCCCGCTCCGATACCAAAGGTAATATCACGAAATACAAAATCGGCAGAATTCCCGCCGATACCAAA
>JBGSRM010000321.1:0-1742 GCA_041737575.1 Akkermansiaceae bacterium | reverse complement strand
GCGTCTACCAAAACGCCGATCGCGGCACACTCGGCACCGGCGGATTCCTCGTCGATGAAGCCGATAAAATCGTCGCCTGGTGCGTCGAAAAAGACCAAAACGTCTTCGAGAACCTGCTCACCACCGATCAGTATTTCATGTTCGACAACATCGATGGCGCGAAAGCCGCCGAAACCATCGAGAAATGGCGCAGCGTCTGGGAAAAATTCAAAAATTCCGAGTGGAAAACCGACCCCGAAAAAGTCGTGCTCGCCAACCAGGAGTTTCTCAAAAACGCCCTCGGGATCGTTCCAGGATTTGAAAAAAGCCCCCGCAATCACACCAACACACTCACCCGCTGCATGACACATTTCGAGGCCACCTTCGGCAAGGGCGTCACCCCCTTCCTGAACCTCCCCTGGCAGCACGGGAATACCTACTGGCACTCGCCCATTTACAACCTGCCCGAACCCTCCGGCAAAGGCGGCCAATACACCGACCCGCCGCTCGATTACCCGATCCAACAACCTTTCAAAATCGCTCACCGCAAAGGCATCCTCTCACACCCGGCATGGTTGGTCGCCCACTCCCAAAATACCGAGACAGATCCCGTCCGCCGCGGTCGCTGGGTTCGCGAAAAATTATTGGCCGGCCGCGTCCCTGATGTCCCCATCACCGTCGATGCCGTCATCCCGGAAGATCACCACAAAACCCTCCGCACCCGCCTCGACGATGTCACCCTCAAACAGGATTGCTGGAAATGCCACGAATACATGAACCCATTGGGCTTGCCCTTTGAAATTTACGATGACTTCGGACGCTTCCGCGCCGAAGAAGTCCTCCAACACCCAGACAACATCATCGGCAAGGATGGCCGCTGGAACAAATACAAAAGCCTCCCCATCGACTCCCGTGGCCTCCTCGATAGCACCGGCGATCCCTCCCTCGACGGCGAAGTCAAAGACGCACTCGACTTGATCGACCGCCTCGGAAAATCACCCCGCGTCCGCCAATCCATCATCCGCCACGCCTTCCGCTTCTACATGGGCCGCAACGAAATGCTCTCCGACTCACAAACCCTCATCGATGCCGATCAAGCCTACCTCCAAAGCGGTGGCAGCTTCCGCGCCGTCATCCTCTCCCTCCTCACCTCCGACTCCTTCATCTACCGCAAATAAAACGGCTCTTCCTAAAGTTTATGGGAGAACCGGGATATTCTAATGAGGCATTGCCTTTTGAGTGCGGGGATGATTCGCCGCTTTGGTGAGTGGAGAGAGCATGATGTTGAGACCGAGAAGCTTTTTTATTCTGCTGCCCACTAGGAATGCGCCCTGAATGGGCGCACGGAACTCACAAACATACTCAAGCCTCCAACAAACCCTCTGAAACCCCACCAATTCCCCATCGAGGCCAGCGAAAGCCAATACACAAAACTCTCTCTTTGCGTACTTTTGCGTTCCTTCGCGGCAAATATTCTAACTCGGTCACTCTGCCACCCCTCGAGCAACCTCGCCCTCTCCCCCAAAAAATTCCACCTATCACCATTTCACCTTTTCCGCTTTCACCCCATCCCGCTTTTACCCCAACCTCCCCCCATGTCCCTTGCCGCTTTCGCAACTCCATCCCCAGCCATCCAAAAGGAAGTCACTCGCAGACGATCCTTCGCCATCATCTCCCACCCGGACGCCGGCAAAACCACCCTCACCGAGAAATTCCTCCTCTACGGCGGCGCACTCCAACTCGCCGGCTCCGTCACCGCACGC
>JBGSRM010000071.1:0-6291 GCA_041737575.1 Akkermansiaceae bacterium | reverse complement strand
CAATGATGGAGTCATTGATGGGTCGTATGCAGACCGCGGGAGAAAAAATCGAGGCAAACCCTGAGTTGAACGCGATTCTGGAGCCTGCGCTGATGGAATTCGGAAAAGCCATGATGGGCGGAGCCCCTGAATAAGGCAACTAATACGAATCAAGAAGCTACAAACGCCATCCAGTTCTGCTGGATGGCGTTTTTTTTACCGTGAGACAGTAGGTTGAATTTTCCGGTGCTCAGGATTTGTTGAGGACTTGCTTCAACCACTTTTCGCGGCGGAACCAGGTTTCCTGGCGTTTTGCGTATTGGCGGGTGGCGAAGTTGAGTAGTTCTTCGCATTTGCTCGCGGATTGGCCAGTAGCACCGCAGGTATGCTTGGAGAGCTTTCACATCTGTCGAGGATTTTCAGAACTTACGAGTTGAATTGGTGCTTTTAAACCACAACAGTCTGCATGTCATAAAACGAAACATATGAGACTACTTCTAACTCTAACACTCGCTATTAACTATAGCCTATTCGCTTCAGAAGCTGAGCTTGGTGTAAACAGCGGATCGGGTTTCTTTATCACAACGGACGGTTACTTCGTTACCAATAACCACGTAGTCGATGAAGCCGATTCAGTTGCTGTCAAATTCGAGAATAAAATCATTCCAGCAAGCGTCATCAAGACCGATGCAAACAACGACATCGCTATCCTGAAACTCGAGGGGACTTACCCATGTCTTCCAATAGGAGAAGGTCTTGAAATACGACCTGGTGAGGATGTTTTTACCATCGGTTTCCCCAAGTCCTACGTTATGGGCGATGCACCTAAAACAACGCTCGGCACAGTTAGTGCCATCACCGGAAAAGAAGATGATCCAAGAATGTTTCAAATCAGTGTGCAAATCCAACCAGGCAATTCAGGTGGCCCACTTGTTCTAAAAAGCAATGGGAACGTTATTGGGGTAACGTCTTCCTCACTGGGTCTAACTACTTCCAGCGAAACAGATACTACGACACCACAAAACGTAAACTATGCCATGAAATCGACTTACATACGACCGCTACTTACGACGATTCCGGGTCTTGTCGAAAAGCTACCAGCCCTTCATACTGGGGACAGACCATGGAAGGACGTACAGAAGGAAGTTGAGAAGTGCGTCGGTCTAGTTGTCATTTACCAGCCTGATCGGAATGACAAAACAGAAGCCGTGGCCGAGACACCCTTGGATCAGTCAAAGGCGCTGCTAGGCAAGCTAATGGTGAACATGGAGAAGTTGGTTGTTGCGCTTGAAGCCGTTACTGATAAGGCCACTGCCGAAACTGCTGCAACCAAGATCAAAGAGATCGGTGCGGAAATGAGAACTCTCGCACCTCAAGCTAAGGAGCTTAAGGACAAGCTCACGGAAGAGGAAAAAAAGACTATGAAAACCGCCTCTGAGGAAGCCATGAAGCCGATTCAAGAGCGCATGGAGAAAGTCATGGGAAAAGCGATGGCTGATTCCGAGGTAGCCGCGATTCTGATGCCAGCGATGATGGAATTTGGAAAATCCTTGCAAGCCGACGGCGCGGAATAAGACTAGTGTTTGTAGTTTATTGAGAAAGCCGATAATGGCCTAGGATCGATTTTTAACCGCCTTTCGATTTTTTCTGGAAGGCGGTTGATTCGATTTCAGCCGTCGTAGTTTTATTTGTAATTAAAAATTGAATCGGCTCTTTCAGGATGGGTGCGTCGCCACGATGCAGTCCCGAGTTGGATCCACGAACCGATTCATAAATTGGGAATCATGTGACAAAAAGGCAGAAGGTTCTGGACAGTGGGGGTGGTGCATGAGGGAGTGGGGTGATGGGCAAACTGATTATGGTTTCGAACCGATTGCCGGTAAAAATTACGGCAGATGGTACTGCGGAAAGGACGACAGGCGGCTTAGCCTCTGCGCTTGAGGGCGCTGCATTGGAGATTGAGCAGGTGTGGGTAGGCTGGCCGGGCGGGGCCGAGGAGGATTTTAAGGATGTGGAAAAGGTTAGAAGCGAGTTGCGGAAAACGGGTGTGGCACCGGTTTTTTTGACGCGCGATGAATTGGATGGGTTTTATGAGGGTTATTCAAATTCCACCTTATGGCCGGTTTTGCATTACATGGTGGAGAGGGCGAAGTTTTCACGGGAGTGGTGGCAGTCATACCACGATGTGAATCAAAAGTTTGCTGATGTGATCATGGGTCTGGCCGATGAGGGAGACCAGGTGTGGATCCATGATTATCATCTGTTTCTTTTGCCATCGATGCTCCGTGGGCGGAAGAAAGGCTTAAAAGTCGGGTTTTTCCTGCACACACCGTTTTGCACGAGTGAGATTTTCCGGGTGTTGCCGCAGCGGGCGGAGCTTTTGAAAGGGGTGTTGGGTGCGGATGTGATTGGTTTCCATACCTACGATTACATGCGCCATTTCCGGTCGTCCATATTGCGTGTGCTAGGCTGGGAAGCGGATGCGGAGGGTATGTGGCATGACGGTCGTGAGGTGCACATGGGGGTTTATCCGATCGGGCACAATCATGCGGGATTTGAAGAAGCGGTGAATTCGCCGGAGTTCCCTTCTGTGCTGAAAACGCATTCTGATAATCTGTTAGGCAAGCGAATGATCCTGAATGTGGAGCGATTGGACTACACGAAAGGACTGCCTGAAAAACTGGCAGCGATGCGGCGTTTCCTGGAACTCAATCCGGATATGCGAGACAATGTGTTGTTTGTCTTAATCGCGGTTCCATCAAGACAGGGGGTGAAGGAATATGATCTGCTCACGGAGGATGTGCAGCGGGAAGTTGGTGCGATCAATGGCGAGTATGGAAAAGTAGGGCACTCGCCTGTGCATTTTTTGCACCGTGGATTTCCGCTGATCGATATCGCCGCGTTTTATGCACTGGCGGAGGTGTGCATGGTTACGCCGTTGCGTGATGGGATGAACTTGGTTGCGAAAGAGTTTTTGGACTGCCAGAGGCCGTTATTTTCCGAGCGGCCAGGGGTTCTTATTTTGAGTGAGTTTGCCGGAGCCGCGCAGGAGCTTTCGCACGCGGTGCATGTGAATCCGCATGATGCGGATGATGTTGCAGGCGCGGTCAGACGGGCACTGGAAATGCCGGATGCAGAGAGAAGGGAACGGATCGATGCGATGCAGATTCGTCTTCGTAAAAACGACAGTGGTGTATGGGCGAGACGATTTCTGAAGGATCTCGGCAAGGTGCCGGATCGGGAAAAGCGTGTGGCGGTTTTGGAGATGCTCCCGTTAGCGAAGAAACTGGCGAGCGAGGTTCGGAAGGGGAAAAAGCTGGGTTTGTTTTTGGATTACGATGGGACCTTGCGAGATTTTGTGGATGCGCCTGAGGATGCAGTGCCGGATGGGGAGTTGCCTGCGTTGTTGCGTGACCTAGCCGCGCAGGATGGAGTTTCTGTGGCGGTCGTGAGCGGGCGGAATCCGGATTTTCTGGAAACTCATTTGGGAGGGTTGGGCGTGACTTTGGTGGGAGAACATGGATACCGCTGGCAAGACAATGGTGAGGGTGAATGGAATCTGTTTAATCCGCATGTGAATACGGATTGGAAAAACTCGATACGCGATTATTTAGAGCAAGCTTCCCTGATGACGCCCGGCACGCATGTGGAGGAAAAGCAATCGGCATTGGTCTGGCACTACCGGAAAGCCGATCCCGAGTTCGGAGCGTGGCGGGCGCGAGCTTTGCTGCAGGAACTCACGGCCATGGCAGCAAATTTACCGGTAACGGTGCACCACGGGCAGAAGATTGTTGAGATTTCCAGCTTACAGGTCAGCAAGGGCGATGCCGTTGATTACCTGATGAAGGCATGGGGCTCTGAGTTTGCGCTGGTGGCAGGCGATGATCAGACTGATGAGACGATGATCGCGCTGGAACCTCAGGGAGTCGATTTCTATGCGGTAAAAGTCGGCAAAGGCTCCACGCGGGCGGGTTATCGGACTGATATCACAGGTATGCGGGTGTTCCTCGAAAAATTGCGGGAAGAGTTGTTAGATGGATAATATAGAATGAAACATATGGGAATGAAGGTAGCGGAAAAAAATCTCGGAGATGACTATCACATGGGGATGGTTGGCAATGGCAGGACTTGCGCGTTAATTGATGCCCATGGGCGCATCGTGTTTTGTTGTTTGCCAGCATTTGATTCCGGAACCTTGTTTGCATCGATTCTTGATGAAGAAAGAGGAGGCTCGTTCCGGGTGGAAATGATCGATGGAGAAGTGACGAATCAAGAGTATGAGAACAACACGAACGTTCTTGTCACGCGATTTGAGGGTGAGGACGGAGTTTTTGAGCTGATAGATTTCATGCCCCGATACACCGCCGACGGACGTGCTGGAACGGAGGATGATGTAGGGCCGGATCTGGTGAGGAAGTTGTGTGTCGTTTCAGGGAAACCTAAGATCAAAGTGCATTATGATCCGCGGCTTGATTATGGCCGGGAGGAGACGAAACTGGTGATCGGAGTGGGGCTGATTAAGGCGACAACGGAGTGGGTTAGTGATCACGGGAAGGTTTATGAATCGGTTTATTTGTGGTCTGATTTGGATTTATCAAGGGTTCATAAGAGCGAGGAGATCGCGCTCGAAAAGGACAGTTTTTTGTTCATGAGTTATCATGATAAAGTGCAGGTGCCGGATGCGGATTTGGTCGAATTGATGCTCCAACGGACGCGAGCCTACTGGATGTTGTGGGCTGCGAGAACCCATTTGCCCAAGCAGTATCGTGAGCAAGTCACACGAAGTGCCTTGGTTTTGAAAATGTTGCAATTCGGGCCGACGGGCGCGTTTTTGGCGGCAGCGACAACCTCTCTGCCGGAGACGATCGGTGAGGAGCGGAACTGGGATTATCGTTTTTGCTGGTTGCGTGATGGCTCGATGACTGTGTCGGTGTTGCATAAAATCGGACATCCGTTCATGGCGACGCGTTTCATTGATTGGATGCTGCGGACGGTGCCTACCAAAGATGATTCGTTGCAGATCATGTATGGATTGCGAGGAGAGAAGCAATTGACCGAACACAAACTCGAGCATTTTTCCGGCTACAAAGGATCCTATCCGGTTCGTATTGGCAATGCTGCCTACAACCAGGAACAGCACGATATTTTCGGTGTGGTGATGGATGTGATTTATCAGGACTTGCTGATGCGACAGCGGACTCCGGAGGCGCTGGACCGGATATGGACGCAGGTGCGATCCATCGCGCGGACGGTGGCGCAATCATGGGAAACTCCGGATCGGGGGATATGGGAGATCCGTGGTGAGAAGCGTCATTTTGTTTTTTCCAAAGTGCTGTGCTGGGTAGCGATTGACCGCGCGATCAAAATCGCAGAGCTGTTAGAAAAAACAGCTTGGGCGAAAGAGCATTCGGAGCTGTTAGAAAAAATGCACGCGAGCATTTGTAAGAAGGGTTGGAGCGAAGAAAAAGGAACATTTGTCCAGGCATACGGTGCCGGGGATTTAGATGCGTCCAATTTATTGATGGCGGAATATGGTTTTCTGGAGCCGAGCGATCCGCGTTTTGTGTCCACTGTATTGAAGACGCAGGAAGAATTGTGCGTGAATGGACTGATGTATCGTTATCGGAATCAGGACGATTTCGGTGAGCCGCAAAGTGCGTTTACGGTATGTTCATTTTGGCTGGTGAAGGCGCTTTCAAAAATCAAGCGAGGTGAACAAGCGCGGAAATTGTTCGAGGAATTGATCGCAGCGGCGAATGGACATGGGCTTTATGGCGAGGATTTGGATTTCAAGACCCGGAGGCATTTGGGGAATTTTCCCCAAGCGTATAGCCACCTAGCGCTGATTGACTGCGCGCTGGAACTTTCCAGGGAAGAGGACAACGAGATGATTCATGCTTAGATTCCTTGAATTTGCAGTGGGGAATTAAGGAGTTATTGGTCATAGGGAAATGCCTAATGTCTGGATGAGATGCTCAGATCATTACTTTTTCCAACCACTTTTCGCGGCGGAACCAAGTTTCCTGGCGTTTTGCGTATTGGCGGGTGGCGAAGGTGAGTAGTTCCTCGCATTTTACGGGAGAGATTTCGCCGTTGAGGAGTTGGCGGATTTCTTTGACGCCGATGGCTTTTTCCCAGTTTCCGGAAATGCCATGGAGGTTTTTCACTTCCTCGATGGCTCCGTTGGAGAGCATGATGGCGGTTCGTTTTGCGATGCGTTCGTGCAGGTCTGATCTTTCGCGGATGAGCCAGTAACCGCGTAGGGATGCTTCGATAGCTTTCGTTTTTTGTTCCCAACCGTCGCGGAGTTCG
>JBGSRM010000064.1:0-18014 GCA_041737575.1 Akkermansiaceae bacterium | reverse complement strand
AACCTTCACCACCAAGTCCCGCGATAAAGCCTTCCGAACTCGCTCCCAAAGACTGATATCTCCCTGCATCTCACTTCCCCTGCTTCAACTCGAACGCCTTGAGAAGCCCTTCCTTCAATGAATCGGGAAACTCCGATGCTTCCACAGCCACCCTGAATCTCTCTGATTGTGTCTCTCTGGACAACGGCACATCTTCATCGATCAGCGGCCATGGAATCTTGTAACCCATGGATTGGCTGAACCCATTAGTATCAAGTTCATCTTGAAACCACCTCAGTGACTCCATTTCCAATGCCTCCACAATCAACTCAGGACGGTAGAAATGCTGTGCATAAATAAAACTCATTAACAAAAGGGCTTGGGATTCATCTTGCAGCCGCTCTCGTTTGAATTCCGCAACAAAACGCAGTGCCTCCTCCGGTTGCCTCCGTGACCAACTACCGATAAATTCCATACCTAGGTGAAGCTCAGGATCAAAGTCTATGATAATTCCTTTCGCAGCCCTGCAAAGAAACTCCCAAGCCATTTGAGGATCATGCTCGGCAAGTCCCGCACAGACCAAACCAGCTCGACCCCCGTTGCGAAACTTATCAGATTCATAGAACTCCTTAAATAGCTCTTCACGGAACACGGCATCATCTGTCTCCGACATGATCGCTCGCAAACACGGAGCAAACAGATGGCTATTTTCTGCTTCCAACTCACGCAGTAATTTCAGTGCTACCTCCTCGGATTTCGCAAACAAGGCACGCATGATTTGCTCAGCCGTGACCTCATCTGGATGTAAAAAAGGCCAACTGTTTAAAATTTCGATTTCGCCTCGGGTGTCCAGAAAAACATCCCAAGCACTCACCGGATCGGTCTGACTATAACCAATCAGTGCCGCCAACAACAAGTCATCCGCAAATGACCGGTCTGGCCTCTGCAGTTTCCTCGCCACCTCCTCCCTCTCAAGAAATCGTCTCGCCTCTTCAAAATCAACACGCCCCCACTGCCTGAAAATTTCAGAAAGCCGCGCCGCATCATCTATGATATCCAAAACCTCTGGATATTCATCCAGCCTCCCAAGTATCTCCAACGCCTCCCTCCTCCATTCATCTGTGTCAACCGGAGTCCTGACAACCTTACCGCCAGCATCCCGATCCGTCTTCGTGCCCCGAATAGCCGACATCTTCTCCACCCCCTCGGACTCCCCTCCCGAACCCGTCACAATCATCTCCCAACTCGCCGCCGTCAGAACAACCAAAGCGATCACTACTACACCGAATACAAATCTCTGCCAGACCTTCCCCATGAGGCCACATTCTGAAACCAAAAACTCAATTTCCAAGTTTCAAAAAACCGCCAACCATCCAAGGCGTTCAAGTTAGGGAAAGGGTGAATAATGATTTCCAGTTTGAGCCCCGGCAGGGACGGCCTGATCGTAGCCGGGTGGTGGAGTGAAACGGAACCCCCGGTATCCTAAAAACATGTTTGAACGGGCAAGGAGATGACTCCGCCACCCATTGAGCTTCGCCGCAGTCCGGCACCTGTCCGCCCCAACCTTCTCCCCACAAAAAAAGACGCGTTGATCTCTCAACGCGTCTTTCCAAAACCTCCTCCACAGTCTCAACCGTCATTTCACTAGCGACGACGGCCTTGGCCGTCTTAGCTTTAGCGACGACGGCGAAGCAACGCCAGCAACCCAAACGCACCCAGCAACATCGTGCTCGGCTCGGGAATCGCCGTGTATGTCACATAGATTTGTGAGCTATCTCCTCCAAAGGAACCTGTGCCACCCAATGCAACTCCGAACTCTCCCGAGAACGCATTCGTGAAGCCAGTGTCATCGACAATAAATTGAGTCGCATCAAATCCCGTTATACTCGCGAAATCCGCAATCAACCATGCATAATTAAGACTGTCGTCAAAGTTCTGTGCATTTCCAACAGCATTAAGAGATGTAAGACTCCTAAGATCTATGGTATAAGTATCCATACTCGTGGCCGTGATCGTCAGAGTCCCCGTCCCGTTCACCAAGTCCCAGCCTGAAGCGGCTCCTGCCGTCCCGGTCGCATTGTTAACTTCAAAAAGATAAGTTCCACCTTCTCCCCACGTCTGATCAACCGTCGTCGCTGTCCCCGGACTATTTCCTGGAGAAATCGTATTGTTCGCTCCAATCGTCAACCCACTAAGCGAACCATTCCAGTTCGTGCCCGAAATCGTGCCATTCGTGAAGGTGACCGGTGCCGAAAGATTCGTAGTCGCGTTATAAGCCAATGTTCCTCCTTCAATCGTTACCCCGGAGGAAGCATTGATGTTACCTGTAGCGATCCTAAGAACACCTCCAATGATATTGGTCTCGCCTGTGTAGGTATTGGCTCCGCGGAGTTCAAGTGTGCCGGTTCCGGTCTTGTTAAAGCCGGGTGCGACAGTTCCGGCCGAACCGTTGTTGCTGATGACCCCTGCAATGGTCAGCGTATTCGAGCCCGTGACGTCGATGCCGGATTGCGTCAGCAAGGTGACAGCCCGGTTGTTCGTGCCTGCGGTGCCGTTAAATAAACCGAAGGTAGCAGTCGCCTGTAGAGTGCCGCCCTTGAGGTTCAGAGTAGCCCCGGTGGCCTGTGCACCTAGGTTCACGTTAGCACCGATACTAAGGGTTCCGGCGTTCACATGAGTTTGACCCGTATAAGTGTTGTTTCCACCAAGAGTGAGTCTGCCATCGCCGGATTTTGTTAGAACACCGCTGCCCATGGTCAATGCCGTATTAATGGCCAACAAATCGGAAGATGCATCAGTGCGAACAACGAGTTCCGTATTTGTGCCTGCGGTGAGTCCGGTGCCGCCGCTGATAGTGCTTTCAGCTCCTCCCCCCGATTTGATAATTCCAGGGACAGTTAGAGTTTGAGTCGCGTTATTCGTCCAGTTAACTCCGCCACCCGCGAGGTTGAGGGAAAGTAGGGTAATGTCGTTTTGATTGGCGGGGGTTGCAGTCAGTTTGACGTGATTGCTGGCGGTGATGGTGCCAACTGCCGCTGCGCTGGGATCTACACCATAGTTTAAAGCACGGACAAAACCATTGGTCGCGCTCTGTGCCGCGAAATCTGCCCCATTGAAGAAAGTGCCTTTGTCAATGAATCCTTGGGTCCCGCCGGTGATTAGAACAGAGTTATCGGTTCCGTTGGTTCCTCCAGTGGAAATGATATTAACGGATCCACCCGCGCCCCGCGCCCTGCCCGAAAATGTAGTACTTAAAGTGCCGGCTCCTGATTTATTGGAAATTAATGTCGCTTCTCCCACACTCGTAGCAAGGTTGCCAATGCTTTGAGTCAAGTTGCCAGCTCCGCTTCTCAATTCCAGTGTCCCGGTTTGAACAAACAAGCCTCCTGTGAAACTGTTGGCGCTGGTAAGCACCCATTTCCCTTGCCCGCCTTTGGTGAGATTCGCCACGTTCGCGGCATTATTCGTAACCGTGGCCGCTAATATGTTATCATCCGTATTTGTACCAGTAATCGTGTAAAAACGACCCTGGGATGCGCCCGTTTGTGTATTCGTGATGGCGGCAGTGCTCGTCAATTCAAGGGCTCCGCTACCAGATGCATTGATCGTAAATCCTACGTTGTTGGCGTTCGCTCCGAAGGTGTAGGCGCGGTTGGTGCTGTCACCTGAACCAGTATAGCGGAGAGTGCCACCGCTACCAAACACAAGGTTGGCCGCACCAGCACCCGATGCGCCGATACTACTGTTGCTGCTACCGTCCGCGAGTTTTGTAACCTCTAAAATTCCAGCACTAATCGTAGTAATGCCCGTATAGGTGTTTGCTGTGTTAGAAAGAACCCATCTACCGCCATCGGCCTTGGTCAAGGCAGTCGCTCCAGAACCCGAGTTGCCGATGCTACCGGAGAACGTGTTGGCACCAGCGTTACTGCCACCCAACGTAAGAGTCTTCGCACCGTTAGCGGTGATCGAAAGATTGGGCGCGATGGTGACAACCCCAGCACCCGAAGAGTTGAATGTGCCAAAAGCGGTTGTGCCGCCTAAGGTCAATGCGCGGCTGAGCGCGGAACTGCCGGTATAGGTGAATGTTCCGCCATTCGATGTTGTTCCCAGAGTTATGGCATTAGATGAGCTACCGAGACTTGCGGCAGTGAGCGAAGCCGAACCAGAGCCTCCCAAAACACTCACAGCACCTGTAAATGTGTTGCCAGTATTGCTAAAGGTTACAGCCCAACCGTTTGAGAAACCCTGCACAACCAAGGCGCCTGTTCCGGTAACTGCACCTGTGACGTTCGTGCTTTCACCGAATGCACCGGTAAGGTTGGCGGTTACTCCACCATTTACCTGGATACCCCGAGCCAATGCGTAGGCACCATTGTTATTGTGAAGTGTTGCATTGCCAGTGAAGGTTATGACATTGGCGGCATCACCCCAGATGTTGGCATTTGAGCCGCTGTCATAAACGATCCTACCCGCACTGATGTCGAATCCTCCAGTGAAGTTGTTGTTTCCACCGAGAACTAGATCTCCAGTTCCGCTCTTAAGTAGTCCGTCATTGCCTGAGATTTGACTGCTGATTGTCAACGTACGGCCGGACTGGGTGACGTTGATAGTAGGCTTGGTGGCATCCGTGCGGTCTAGCGTAAGGATGTTAGCGCCCGAGATGCTAAGGTTATTCGAACTGCTCGTTGCATCTGTGAAGGTGATATTACCGATTGTGCGTGCCGAATCGAGCGTGATGACACGATCCGCCAATATATTAACTCCGGTGAAGTTGGCCGTGTTGCCAGCGCCGTCAGCGGGCACGCCACCTGTCCAAACCCCACCGGGTGACGTTGTATCGGACCAGTTTCCTGTAATGCCTGTCCAGGCACTGGTTTACCCATGAGCACTAGCAGCTAAAAAAATTCCACCGAAAACGGATGAGAGGAAGGCAGATTTGGGTTTCATAAGTTATTAAAGTAATCCCGTGTCTAGCAACTACTCTTAAGCCTGCAACCAATATTTATGAAAAAAATGAAAAAAAATCATAAATCCGCGCCGCAAGATTGATTTTCATTCATGAATTCCGCCTGAACCTCAAAAAAACCACACCCAAACGCCAGGCGGCACGCCCGCCGCACCGGCTTCCCCGTGTAGGGTCGTCATAACCTCCCGATAAGAATCACGGCTATCTCCTCCTTCACCACTCCTGGCGACCAAGCTGCTAAAACCGATAATTCTCGATTCCTCTGCCTACTCAATAAACTCTCCGCACCGAGTGACTGAAGTAATTTTGCGTGATGAGCTCGGAAAGATGATCAAGTCGAACACTCATCAACTTAATAGCCTCAACATCAGGGTATGTGAAACTATCGAAAATTTCATGGATGCAAGCGATCTCCGAGAGGATTTTCGGAAACAAACCGAAGTTGTGGTCACCGGGAAAATGTTCGATTTCTCGGGCAATGATCCCGATTTGAAAAGCGACGGAACGCGGATTTTCTCTTTCCTTGAAAAGGAGGTCGATCACGCCGTTCCAGTCAGGCTTGGAAAAATTCCTACGGCGGTAAGTCATGACGCTGTCCCAGATTTCGATAAGTGGCGCGAGAGCATGCTCATTCGTGCTTGCCGCCTCTAACATGGAAAGCTCACTACGCGCCCGTTCGATCCTCCGTCCGATTTCAAGAAACAGCCAACCCTGCCCGCGGATCATGTTTTCCGCCTGCATCCCGGAAAACGCCGCGAGATGCAGGATCATGCGGTCAAGAGTTCGACGCAGGTTGGCAATGCGCGGAGAAGAATCCATTTCATCCACAATCGCCTTCAACTGGTTGATGAAATTCCATGTATCATCGGACAAGCGGTCACGCGCGCTTGCCGCATTCGTAACCAAATTTCGTATCAATGTTCTAAGCGCTCCCGAAACCTTCCCATCCGAAATGTATGCCGCAAGTTCCGTGGCCGTCTTGATCCGGTCGATGTTCCCACCCAGCAAACCGCTTGTAGCAATAAGGTGAATGCAAGCACGAAAGCCTGCATCTCGCGATCGATTCACCTCACCACCCGCCAAACGCAACGCGACACGCAGCATCCTCGCCACCTGCTCCACCCGTTCCGCATAACGCCCGACCCAAAAAAGCTGTTCCGCGATACGGCTGGGAACTTCAGGCGCCCGGCTGAGCCGATCTTGAAATGCGGAAGACTCGGCGCGGGACAGGTCGCCTTGTTTTGGCTCTCCCCTCAGCCAGACATCCTTGGTGAATCCCGCATGAACCGGCCAAAGCTGTGGTGGCACACCTGACCTTCCGCAACGGGCAAGACCACCAGGCAAGACCACAGGACCGTTTGTCCCATTCAAAGTAAAAGTTCTGAGAACAATGGGTAAATCTTGAAGATTCCTGCCCTGCAACGCAGGCGAAACGCTTGGAGAAATATCCTTCTGAACTACGAAATCCCACGGACGCCGCTTGATTTCCTCCATCCATTGCCGGCGCGACATGGTGCTGAGATCCGCCCATTTCACAGGCAACAGTTCATCCTTCGCAAAGGCGGAAAGCAGCACATATCCGTTGAGATTCGTCGCCAGCTTGTTCCTGACCGCGCTTTGACCAAGCCACCAGGTCTCCACAAACGGCAGTTTCAAATCTTCACCGAACCACGCCCGGCAAATGCCCGGCAAAAAGGGCAATAGCGCGGGACTACCCGCAAATCCCGAACCCGGCGCATTCAACAAGGCCACGTTCCCGGATCGCCATGCCTCAATCAAACCGGGCACCCCCCCTCCACTCGCTGTCCAGAACTCCAATGGATCCAGACCATCGTCTTCGACCCGACAAATCACTCCGTCAACTCGTCTCAGTCCACCCAGTGTTTTCAAAAACAAACGTCTCTCACGCACCGTCAAATCTCCCGCTTCCACCAGCGTCACCCCCAGCAAACGTGCCTTATACGCATGTTCAAAATAAGAAGGATGCCGATATCCGGGTGTGAGAAAAACCAAATTCGAGACACCTCCCGTGCTGGTCTCCAGGCTCTTCAGCGCATCGTGCTCCGCTTCAAAGAAAGGCCGCAGCTCGGCAACTCGCGTGGCATCGAAAATCTCACTCATCACGGACGACACCACGCTGCGGTTTTGCAAGGTCTGCCCCAACCCGCCGGGCGTATGAGTGTGGTCGCCGAACACATTCCATCTCCCCCGCGCATCGCGCACCAGATCGCAACCGGTCGCCAACAACCATTTCCCACCTGATGGCTGGATATCCCTTGTGTTTTGATGAAACGCCGGACTGGAATGCACCAAATCAGGCGGCAACAAACCCTCTTTCAAAAGCCGACGCGAACCATACAAATCCCCAAGAATCGCCTCCAACAGCCGAATCCTTTGGCTCATTCCCTCCGCGATT
Organism: Akkermansiaceae bacterium; assembly: GCA_041737575.1. Taxonomy (GTDB): domain Bacteria; phylum Verrucomicrobiota; class Verrucomicrobiia; order Verrucomicrobiales; family Akkermansiaceae; genus Luteolibacter. Next base: position 10,653 of record JBGSRM010000064.1, on the reverse strand, counting down.
TTATCCCACTCTTTCCGCTCAAGAATCAGTGGTATCGGATCAATCTCATACGGTTGACCTGCCCCACCCACGTCCCGAAATACATTGAATGTCGTTCCTAGATCCTCATGCATCCTCGCCGTCTGCTCAAGCAAGCCGCGCTTCTCCTCAACAGTCCAGCCCTGCACCTGTGGCAAAACATCCGCCCAATGAGCACGCGCTTCACCGGCACCGGTCACTGCCTCGATCCATCCGCCGGGCAGTGATTTTGGCTTCGCCGTACTGGAAGAACTGGTTCCCATGACTCATTTCTCTAACAAACCACTCAAATCAAAAGCGCGATCTGCTCCCCCGGCCCGTGCACACCCTCGATAAGAATGCCCTCAACATCCGCCGTCTTCGATGGCCCCGTGCACCAGATGATGTTCGGCGCATCACCAAACGCCACAATCGCATCCGGTATCGTCCGCAAAATCTCAGCCCGTTTCAACACCGCTACATGCACCCACGGCGATAACGCCGCGAGCCGATGCGATGTCTTGAAATCATCAATGATCACCGATCCCGATTCCGCAATCGCACCCGTCGCCCGCGTGATCCCGAATTGATAATCATCATAACGCTCACGATCATATTCCGTTTCCACCACAAGTCCCGCCGCCGCCAGCTTCGCACCCACCTCATCCAAAAGCGCCGGATCGCAATACCCATGAACCTGCTTGTTGTTTTTCAGAAAAACAATCAGCTCCTCCACCGTCTCCATCGCCCGACCGTTCACCGCCTTGAAATTGTTAGAAAAACACTTCCACAAATCCGGCTCGGCCAATTTCACCGCCGAATGCATCACGGAAGTCTCATATACCGGATAAGCAGCCTTATCCTTAAGGTTATCTGTGGTTTCACGGATCTTGGAAAATATCTGGGAACGGGACATGATGGTTTGAAATTATTTTTTCCTCTGTTTGAGCCATTTCCTGAAATCACCACCATGCGATTCCGGCAAAGTCCTCTGCCCCAACCAATCCTGTAAAGGCTTGATCGGCGCAACCTGTATCGGCAAATGATTCATCGCCTTCGACATCGTCATCGCCGTCCGCCATAACGAAGGCGAAGTCGCCAGCACCGCAAACGGCGACATCGGAATCGCCCCCTCGGATGGCACCTCCTCACGCTTCGCCTTGTCACGCAACCTCAGCAACAAATCCGGTATCGGAATATCCACCGGGCAAACCTCATTGCACGCCCCACACAGCGATGACGCCTTCGGCAAATCCGCCAACTCAGGAAAACGCTTTCCAAAAAGGATCGGCGAAAGCACCGCCCCAATCGGCCCGCCATACACCGAGCGATACGCATGACCCGATGCCTGACGATACACCGGACACACATTCTGACACGCCGAACAACGGATACACCGCAAAATCTCCCGACAGTTCGATGCCAAAACATCCGTCCGCCCGTTGTCCATGAATACCACATGCATGTGCTCCGGCCCGTCGGGCTGGTTCGCCGACTTCGGCCCGTTGATGAACTCCGTATAAACAGTGAGCTGCTGACCCGTCGCAGAACGACCTAACAGATTCAGGAAAACCGCCAGATCACGCTCCTGCGGAATCACCTTCTCAATCCCCACCAGCGCGATGTGCAACTTAACTGGTGCCATCCCGAATCGCGAGTTCCCCTCATTCGTCACCAGTACCAAACGCCCCGTATCCGCACACACAAAATTCGCCCCCGTGATCCCCGCCTCAGCCTCCATATACTTCTCCCGCAAATGCACCCGCGCACGCCGCGTGATCGTCTCCGGATCATCATTGTAATCCGGTGCAATCCCCTCCCTCAAAAACGTATTCGCAATCCCACGCCTATTCTTGTGAATGATCGGCTTCACAATATGCGACGGCTCATCCCCATCAAGCTGGATGATGAACTCACCGAGATCCGATTCCAAACACTCGATCCCGTTCTCAATCAAAAACGGATTCAAATGAATCTCCTCCGCCGCCATCGACTTCGACTTCGTCAACCGCTTCACCCCATGCTCCTGCAAAATCCCCAGAATCGCCTGCCGCGCATCCTCATCCGTCGATGCGTAATGCACATTCACCCCCCGCGCCGTCAGCGCGTTCTCCGCCTTTTCCAAATACTCATCCAAACGATGCAAAGTATGATCCTTGATCGCACCCGCAAGCCGCCGCAACGCATTCGGTTCCTCATAATCATGAAACAAAACCGAGTAACGCTTGTCCGTCCCCTTCGATGACCCATCAATCACAGAGTGCTGCTTCTCATCGGAAATCTCCCGGGCATAAACATCAATTTGTTGAGGCATTCTTTGGTAAAAGTTGGGTTCGGGAAAAAATCTAATCCAATCTCACCAATTGACCAGAAGTTCCTCAATCCTCAAAGCAATTGGGACAAAAAATTCTCGTCGTCCCCGAGTCTCTGCATACCGCCATTTTCATATCCATCGTATAACAGTCATGACCATTTAACGATGCACCTGATTTTGATCACGAACTCTTCCAACAGCTCCATCCCCAACCGGAGAAATCAAAACCACGTACTCCCTCTCCCTTCCGTGTGTTCTGTGTTTTCCGTGGTTCCAATTTCCCTTCGTAAAAAAAACCACTACCGATCCCAGCATCAAGCCCGCACCAAAACCTGATCGAAATCCTTCCAAACCGGATCAATCCCCTGCCGCCTCAGCATCTCCGCAACCTCCGCCGGGCTGCGCTTGTCGTGAATCTGAAACTGCTCCGTCGCCTTCTCCGCACCCGATCGCTCGGCAATCTCCACCCGCCGACCCTTCACCGTTAGATGCAAATCCTCTGACCCGGCACCCGTATATCCACCCGGTTCCGTCCGCGCTCCCGCCGACATGTGCGTGATCCCTAGCGTTGCCAAAGCATCCCGCAAAGGCGCCGGCTCACGCGTCGAAAGCACAATCGCCACCTGCGGAAACACCACACGAAACGCCGCCACCAATCGCAACAACGCCGCATCCGGCAAAAACCGCTCCGGATCCGCCTCATACTGATAATTCCCCGCATAAGGACGCATCCTCGGAAACGCCACCGAAAACTGCGCCTTCCAACAATGCTTGTACAAATACTCCAAATGAGCCGCCAACGAAATCGCCTCGTGTTTCCAATCCGCCAACCCAAACAAAGCACCAATCCCGATCCTCCGGAATCCCCCCGCATATGCCCGCTCCGGACAATCCAACCTCCAGTCAAAATTCTTCTTCGGCCCCGCCGTATGCAGCACCTGATACGTCTCCCGATGATACGTCTCCTGATACACAATCAAACCCTCCGCCCCATGCCGCACAATCTCCGCATACTGCTCGTCCTCCATCGGCCCCACCTCCAATGCAAGCGTCGGAAACAACGGAATCAACGCATCCAGACAATCCTGCAAATACCCCTCGGAAACAAACTTCGGATGCTCCCCCGCAACCAACAACAAATTGCGAAACCCCTGCGCATGCAAATGCCGCCCCTCCGTCACCACCTGATCCACCGTCAGGGTCGTCCGCAAAATCGCCGCATTACGGGAAAAACCGCAATACGAACAATTGTTCACGCACTCATTGGAAACATAAAGCGGCGCGAACAAACGCATCGTCCTCCCGAAGTGCTGCAAAGTCACTTGCCTGCTTTTCTCCGCCAGCTTTTCCAAAGAAACACCCTCTTCCAACAAACCCACAAACCGCCGCATCAAAGGCGTAGGCCTCAGCAGCAAATCCCCATAAACCTCCGAAAACGACATACCCCAACCTGAATCATCATCCCCCAAACGTCCACCAATATGGAGAAGGGATTTTCAATCCCTTGTTCCATCATCCCCACTTCTTTCTTGCCTCCCTATCAATACCCCCTAGATACATCCCCATGATTCGACTCAAACTCATCGCCATCATCGCCCTTATCTTCGGACCTGTCCTTGCTTTCCAGAGCTTTCAAGACTCCCAACGCCTCGCCAAAATTGAAAAAGAAGGCGTCCAAGTCCTGGGCATACCCATGTCAGGCGAAATCACAGAGCGTCGAAAAAGTGGCAAAAGCTTCAAACTCAACGTCTCCTATCCTGACAAAGATGGCAAACTCCACAGCAAAGAGTTCAAAGTAAAATCAGACTTCTTCGAGGCCATCAGCGAAGGAAATTCAATCACCGCGGAAACAGTCACCATCAAACGCCTCGACTCCGACCCCGACCAAGCCATCCTCGTCGGCGGCTCCGATGACGGCAACATCCCTGTCTTCGTCTGCATCCTCGTCACCATCGGCGGTGCCATCGGCTGCTACTTCGCATTCCGCAAAAAACCACAGGCCTGAAGCCACACATCCGCTTTCGCCGTCTTTCCTTGAGCTCGCTACAAAGAGAAACAGACCATGAAAAAAATAGCGATTTACGGCGGCAGCTTCAACCCACCAGGCGTCCACCATCGGGCGGTCGCCGAGGCCTTGGTTCCGCACTTCGATCAAATCATCATTCTTCCCTGCGGCCCCAGACCCGACAAACCAACCACGAATGACGTATCTCCTTGGCATCGCGCCGCGCTCGCCGACATCGCCTTCCGTGGCCTCCCGAATGTCGAAGTCGACCTGAGTGACCTGGAGCTTTCCTCTTTCACAACAAACGACCAATTTCAACAGCGCTACGGTCACCTCGGGGAAATCTGGCACGTCGTCGGCTCGGATCTCACCTGCGGCGGAGGTTGCCAGCAATCCTCCATTCACCGCTACTGGGACTGCGGGGCGGAAATGTGGAACAACTACAATTTCTGTGTGGTCGAACGCGAGGGATACGAAGTCCTCAACCACGACCTGCCTCTGAACAACATGGTCGTGAAAGTCGTATCCCACCAATCCGGTGCAAGTTCGGATATCAGGGAAAAAATTTTTAAACGGCAAGCTTACCAAACCTCCCTATCCGACGATACCGCCCGCTACGTGGAACGCTACGGTTTGTATCGTGGCAGAATCCCGTCCCAGCTCACCAACTGGTCCAGCGAACAACCCAGGTTACTCATCGAATACGACGAGTTCAACGAACGCGCCCGCAACCTGGCGGAAACTTACCGCAATTGGGAATCAGCCGAACAACCGGAAGCAATCCTCGTAATCGGCGGCGATGGCACGATGCTTCGCGCCATCTCCAGGCATTGGCGCAAAAGAATTCCTTTTCTAGGCGTCAACCAAGGTCATCTCGGATTCCTCTTGAACGAACCACCATGCGTCAACCCTGATGATCTCTCCCAAAAAAACTACGTGATCCGCCTGATGCCCATGCTTTACATCGAAGCACGCACCCAAACAGGAGAAACGCTGACGGATCTCGCATTCAATGACGCATGGGTCGAACGCTCTTCAAGCCAGTCCGCCTGGCTTGAAGTCGAGGTAAACGGACAAATCCGCATCCCCCGTCTCATTGCTGACGGTGCGCTCGTCTGCACTGCCGCCGGTTCGACCGCATACGCCCGCGCGATGGGCGTTGCTCCCCTCCTAGCGGACACCCCGGCATGGATCGTCGCCGGATCAAACGTGATGAGCCCGCCTGGTTGGAAAAGCGCCCTCCTATCACCCGAGTCTGATGTAACCTTCCGCTCCTTGGGTGGAAAGAAACGACCCATCAGCGCCTTCATCGGAGGCCGACCACTCGGCCAAGTCGAGTCCTTCCATGCCCGCCTCAGCCGCATTGCAACCGTCGAACTCATCTTCTCTCCCGAGCGCGACATGGCCGAAAAAGTAGCTCAAATCCAATTCGCAGCCGCTCAACCGCTTTTTTGAGAAACACGAAAATCTTCTGATAAAGCCACCGACAAGGCCGAAGTCATCTTCCAATACAACGCCTTGGCAGAAACTACTTTTTCCGGCAGGGAATCACGATCGTGCCATAGTGCCCGCCATCCTTCTTGAACTCCATCAATGCCTGCCTCGGACTGACCTCAATCGTCTCACGTCCATCATCAAATACCAACGTCGGCTCATTCGCATCCTCCCCCGATCTCGGTCTATACGAAACCAGCGCATGAGGGCGCCCCTTCAAAAACAAAACCGGCACCCGATCCCGATTCCCCAGGTGCCACACACTCAAGATGAACTTCGACAGATGAATCACCCCACCCAACTGCTCCACACCCAGCTCCTCACTGACCGCATTACGGTGCGGTTTGCCCTTCCCCTTGGGTGGCAAAGCCGCGAAATCGATACCCGGATATCGCGCCACACGTCCGTCAAGATCATCCGCACCAGCCACCTTCGCTACAAATGCCTCCCGTAAAACCTCCCTCTCACCATCTCGCAAATCCACCTTCAACGTGGCTGGCAACTCACCAATTTGTTTCCACGGTGCCTTATGCCGGGGCGGCAGGGAAATCACCAGATAGTTGGTCACATAACGGTGCTTCTTCAGTTTCCGCGTCGCCGATGTCGGCACCAAAATCCACTCTGCCAGCTCCTTGCGCGTCATTCTCTTCAGTTTTCCGGGAAACGGATCATGCACAAGATACACATCCCCCGCTTTCGCCATCAGCAACGCATTGTGCGCACCTCCAAACACACCGATCACACGAAGCGAATACGCCTTGCCCTTCGCCAGCCCGGGATCAAATTTCTCATCGATCAATTTTTCCACAGAACCCAACAACGTCGCCAATGGCAAATCCTCATGCCTGATCTCATGCTCCTCATGCGGAATCGCAAACAGCTCAAAAAACTTCTCCTTTGAAAATGCGCGATCAAACTTCGTATCACCGCGATGCAATGCATAAATCGGACGGATGAAATCCATCGAAGGCCCGATGTCCACACCACTCGCATAAGTCAAAGCCGGCACATTCGCATAGAACGCGCATGATGGCCCGTATTGCGATGCAATTGGATAAACCTCATTGGACTCACAACACGACGTAGTCAGTAACAAGGGCAACAACAGCCTGTGCATACCCACCAATCTCAATAATTCGATAAGTAAGCAAGCACGTCCCCAAGAAGGAGAAGGGATTTTCAATCCCTCATTTCCAAACTCCAAACGCAACCATCCCGCCCTACCCATCCTAACATGGAAAAAAACAACGTTCATGAACTCTCCTCCGTCCACCACACCTCCGCTCCCAACGCCCCGCATTCCTCATCCTACACGTCCAACTCATCGATGGCACAAACCAATCCAAAACCCTCCACACCGCTCTTCAAAAAAGCCAAAACCAAATCGGAAATTCACAGTCTCAAAGACACCGGATTCAAAGGCCACCCGGTAATCAACCACCGTCTCGGTGACCCAACCTGCCCAGCCACCCCTATCATCGAGAATTGGCTCAAACAGAATTACCATCGGTAATTGACACATCCCTCCCGCCGTAAGTTTGATCGTTCACACGTATGAGTGACATCATCATTCCACCCCACCTGAAAATTGCCGAATCGGTAACCGATGCGGAATATCAAAGCGCGGTTCGTGAAAAAAGAATCGTCGTCATCATACTCTTCATTGCTGGCATAATCGTAACTACCACGACCATTTTTTCCTTCGGCTTGTTAGTAGGAATAACCGCCGCAGTAGTCATACTTCTAGCCCTAGAACGCATCCTCAATCGGTTTTTCAAACATGCCCACAAAGCGAACACAATTAGAATGAGTCGCTACCGGGAGCTGAAAGCATACAAAGAGGGCATCAACAAAAAGAGACTAAAAGAAAGCTGACATTACCAAGCGTTTCAACAGACCCGCCTTTCAACGCTCTTGAAATTCCGCACGGAAAAACCGCATCATCCCCTCTCGCGGAGCTTCGAGAACTTTCATTCCACCACCCGTTGCGGGAAAGCTCGGAGAATTGTTCGGCACATCCCAAGGATGCCATTCTAACAAGTCGTCACTCGTTTCGATCACCACCGAGCGATTGGAAAACACCGGCACCTCAATCCGCACATTTTCTTCATCCATCCCATCAATACTCATCAAAGGCTCGACATCCCCGGATTCTGGATCCGAGCGGGCAAGGAATTCCATCCGGTTCGTCCGCCCGTCGCCATCCCCATCAAAATCCGGCGCCGCCTCCGGATCCTCGCTGGATCCGAAATTGTCAACCTGCCATTCAGCAAAACCCTGCCAAGCTAACAGATCATTTTCAATCCACTCCTCGATCAGAGCCACACCCGCAGCATCGACCACCCGATTTCCAATCGGCGGCATCCGGGTCAAACCGCCCCCACCCTCCATGCGCGTCACAGCCATCGAGTGAATCACATCGCCTGGCATGATGAATCGATTCGCCAGATCACCATGTGGATTATTCAACAAACCACGCACAATGCCCGTTCCTTCCGTACTGACATGTGCACGAAGATCAAAACTACCACCGCCTCCACCACCCGGTTGATGGCATGAAGCGCAGTTCACCGCCAAATAGGATCGCGCACGGCTTTCCAGCGATTCCGTTTCATCATCGAGAACAGGAAACTTGGGCAAGGACGAAACAGCAGGCAACTCATTGCTGAAATAACCCGCATCAGCAAGGGCACTGAGCTGGTTTTGCGTAGCTTCCCCAAACAAACCATCGCGGTTGAGCTGGCGGGTATGGAAACTTAGTGCGTATCCCGCAGCCGGGGTATGACAAGTCATGCACTCGCTACGCGAAGGAAATTTCCACACCTGCGAACCGGAGAGAACTTCCTCCAAACCTGCATCCGCCACCAGATCGGCATCCGATTGATCCGCACGCCAGCGATAGGTCACCCCATAAGCACCTCCGGAATTTTTCACGAAAAAACGTGTCTCCAACCGACGCTTGCTCAGCGCATTCCCGGGTTCCGTCTCGATGTCGAAATGCTTGATCCACACCTGTCCATCAGGAAACTGCCAGTTCGCATCCTTAGACCACTGCATCGTCGATGTGTCATTGGGAATACTGAACCAGCGCCGCTTCGTCGCGCGATCACTCCAAAATGGCAGATTCACATCATAGTCCACAATCCCGGCATGGGGAGTCAGTGTCGCAAGATCGGAAAAAGCTCCCGTCTGCGAAAGCAAAGCGGGCAAAGGCGTACCACCAGCTGAAGCCCTCACAATACGTTTGATGACACCCTGCCCGATCGCGCAATAAAGCAAATCACCATTCCTCGGATCATTGCCGAACGCGACGATGTTGTTACCCGCTTCCTGAAAAATTTGTTCCGATACCCAACCACTTTCCGTTTCCTCCAAGGCCCAAACACGCCCGCTGTTGTAATCAGCAAAAACATAACAACCAGCAAGCTCCGCCAACCTCGCACCACGCGACACCACCCCGCCTGTAATACTCTTACCTTGGGTGCGCGGGTAATCATGGATCGGCGGTATAGAAGTGAAACCCTCCGGCGCGGTTTCTCCGCCCGGTCCAACAAGGAAATCGAAAGTTCCTTCCCGGTAACTCCATCCATAATCACCACCAGCTGTGACGATATTCACTTCTTCTCGGGTACCTTGCCCCACATCCGCGAGAAACAATCGACCCGTCGGCGTATCAAAACTCATCCGCCACGGATTACGCAACCCGCAGGCCCATATCTCCGTCCGCAATTTTCCCGTATTGATCCCGAAACCATGATGCGCGGTCGCATCGATGAAAGGATTGTCCGCCGGAATCCGATAAGTTCCAGCATGCACAGCGGATGCGACGTGCGCGCCCGATGGCGTGTTCGTATGACTATTGGGCGCTAGCGAACCCGGCAACTGATCCACGTCAATCCGCAACACCGCCGAGAAAAAATCCTTATCGATAAAACGGGCGTTATCAAATTGGTCGTTCGCCCCGCCTTCATCCCCAGTTGAAATATACAGATATCCATCTGCCCCGAAATGCATGTCCCCACCGTTGTGATTTCCAGCTTGGTCGCGCTGCGTGATCATCGGTAGCTCGGTCGCAGGATTTGCCGTAGTCGCCTGCAGAAACGCCCCCGGCGTGCCGTTCGCCTGAAACCTCGATACACGTAAATAGTTCTGTGCACCCGAATTCGACGCTGAGGTGATCGACGTACTATAAAACACATAAAACCAACCGTTCTGATTGTAGTTTGGATGAAATGCCATCGAAAGAATCCCGTTTTCCGAATCAATCAACAACCTCCGCTGCGGGCTGTTTGTTCCATTGAGATAAGTCAATAAATCAAGAAACGTCGCACGCGTATTCTGTGCCAGATCCACCCGCACAATCCCGTTGTTCCGCTGCACAACAAACAAGTGGCTCGACTGACCTGGAGCATTGCGAATGCAAATAGGGAGCGAAAACGTCAGCGAACCAAATGCATTCTCCACCGCGTATCCGCTTGCCTCCGCAGGCAACTCCATAGGCATGTTCAGCGTCGTGTTGGGCACACGCACCAATTGCCCGAACGCGAAATTGGGCAAAAGCAAAACGGAAATAATGATCCAATAAGAGCGCATGAGACGTATTATGCAATCAAGCACACCAACACACTCGTCGCAAGTTGCGAATCGAAATGACCAATTTTCCTACCCACCCCGTTCCCCATCGCATTCTGAATTTTATATTCTGCTGAAAAAGAAGCTGATGCTTTGAAAGCCATTTTTCGCATCCCAAAACTGATCCCATGGCTTGCCATTCGTAGCTTCCGGCTCGGAAGCGAAGTCTGTTGTGATTTCGGCCTGCCCTACTTCGCTAAAGCCACGAAGG
>JBGSRM010000284.1:0-3614 GCA_041737575.1 Akkermansiaceae bacterium | reverse complement strand
TTCCGACAATGGTTCCACCGCTGTGGAGGTCGCTTTGAAAATGTCGCTTCAGTCCCGGATGCAGACGGGAGAGGAAAAGCGGACGCGTTTCATCGCGTTCGACAATGCCTATCACGGTGACACCCTTGGCGCTGCCTCTCTCGGCGGCGTGAATCGTTTCTTTGCACGGTTCCGAAACCTGGGCTTCGATACACAGTTCATCTCATCGCTCGAAAATCTGTCATCCATCGATCCAACTACGATAAGTGCCGTAGTTATCGAACCGCTGATCCAAGGTGTCAACGAAATGCGACCGTGGCCTCCCGGAATGCTCAGTGTACTCCGTGCATGGACAACAAAACACGGAATTCACCTCATCCTCGATGAAGTCATGACCGGCTTCGGACGCACCGGGACCATGTTCGCCTGCCAGCAGGAAAACGTCATTCCCGACTTCCTTTGCCTCGCGAAAGGCCTTACCGGCGGCACGGTTCCGCTCGCCGCCACTCTCACTACGGAAGATGTGTATTCGGCATTCCTCGGCGGAAGAGAAAAAACTTTCTACTATGGACATAGTTATACAGCCAATCCCATCGGTTGCGCCGCCGCCTTGGCATCTCTCGATTTATTTGAAAAAGACAACGTCTTCCCGGCCTTACCCGAAAAAATCCAGTGCCTCACCACGGAGCTAGCCAAACTAAAAGCCGCGAGTCCACTCGTGGTAGAGACACGCCAATGCGGCCTGATCGCCGGTATCCAGCTCCAACAAGGCCACGGAGAAGCGGCCATTCTCTCCCTTCGCTCCCATGGCATCCTCACCCGGAACATCCTGGACACCATCGTTTTTATGCCTCCCCTCGCCATCACGACGAAAGAAATCGTTGAGTCATTCCAAAATTTGGAGAAGGGATTTTTATAATGCGCTCGCCTTGGCAATAATTTCCCATCAATTTCCTAACATGGAAATTCGGACAGAAGATTACGAGCGGCTCGGCAAGTTTTACCTCGGTCGTGGCTACGACTTGGAAACAAAAAAAGCCGAAGGCGACCTGCTGTTGTATGACTCGAAGGATCTCTGCACGCACGGAGTGGTTCTAGGAATGACTGGCTCTGGAAAAACGGGACTTTGCATCGCGCTGCTGGAAGAAGCAGCGATGGATAACATCCCGGCGATCATTATTGATCCCAAGGGCGACATCGCCAACCTCATGCTAACCTTCCCGGCACTCGATGCCGCGAGCTTCCGGCCATGGATCAACGAAGATGATGCAAGGCGCAAAGACATGACCCCAGACGCTCTCGCGGAGTCCACTGCCAACATGTGGAAAAATGGCCTCGCGGAATGGGGGCAGACACCCGAACGCATCGCCAGCTATCGCGAAAAAATCGATGTCAACATCTTCACACCCGGCAGCCGCGCCGGAATCCCCGTTTCACTTCTCAGTTCGCTCTCCGCACCGCCATTCGAAGTCATGGATGACGCCGAGCTTGCTGGCGAACGCATTGAAAGCACTGTGACATCTTTGCTTGGCCTCATCGGTGTTTCCAGCGAAACCATCCAGAGCCCAGAAGCGGTGCTTCTATCCACGATTTTCCATCAAGCATGGAGCGCAGGCCAGGATCTGACATTGGAAACCCTGATCCGTCATATCCAGCGTCCCGCTTTCGACAAACTCGGTGTCCTCGATCTCGAAGCCTGCATCCCCGAAAAATCACGCCAGGCACTCGCGCTCCGTTTCAACAACCTGCTCGCTTCCCCCGGCTTCGCCACATGGCTCGAAGGCGTGCCGCTCGATATATCCAAAATGCTTCACATGGATGATGGGAAGCCTCGCTGCTCGATTTTTTCCATCGCGCACCTCGACGATACACAACGCATGTTCTTCGTGAGCCTCCTGCTCAATCAACTTCTCGGATGGATGCGGACACAAAGCGGAACCTCCTCTTTGCGCGCCATCTTCTACATGGATGAGATCTTTGGATTCCTTCCTCCTACGGCTAATCCGCCATCGAAGCGGCCCATGATGACCTTGCTGAAACAAGCACGCGCTGCAGGCCTTGGTTGTCTCTTGGCTACGCAGAACCCCGTCGATCTCGATTACAAAGCACTCTCGAACATCGGCACATGGTTCCTCGGGCGTTTGCAAACAGAGCGAGACAAAGCCCGTCTGTTAGATGGCTTGGAAGGTGCTGCCACAGCGCAGAGCGGCAACTTTGATCGCGGCGAGTGCGACCGCCTCCTTTCCAGCCTCGGCAATCGTGTGTTTTTGATGAACAACGTCCACGAAGACGAGCCCGTGCTATTCCATGTGCGTTGGGTCATGAGCTATCTTGCTGGGCCACTGACACGTAATCAGATCAAGGATTTGATGGCGACGAAACTTCCTGCAGCGCAACCCGCTACTCCGGCTGTAGTTGCGAATCCGATGGCGATGCCAAATTTACCTGTAGACGCCCCTGCCTCACCTCGTCCTTCTGTCGGAGCGGGTGTCGAGGAGCTATTTATGAATCCCGCAGGCGCAAGCGAAGATATCATCTATCAGCCTCATTTGCTCCGTGAGGGCACTGTCCATTTTGTCTCAGCGAAGTGCGACGTGGACGAAGCCCGTACCGTGCGGTCGGTGAATCCCATCACGCCATCTACGATCGATTGGGAACGTTCCGTGGAAGTTCCGGCAACAATCAAAGAACCCCAGCCCGCGGAAGGCGCAAGTTTCGCTGAGTTGCCGGGCTTTGCCATGAATGCGGCGAATTATAAACAAGTGGAAAAGGATTTTTCCGAGTGGCTCTATCGAAATGAGCGTGGTGAGATCTGGTTCTGCCCAGCTCTCAAAGCATGGTCAAAACTCGGGGAAACCGAGTCCGACTTCCGCGCGCGACTTCTCCATCAAGCACACGAAAAACGCGATGAAGCTTTGGACAAAATCCGCAATTCCGCTGCCGGCAAACTCCGCACGCTGGAGTCGCGCCTAATAACCGCAGAGGGACAACTGGAGCGCAACCGTGCGTCTGCAAACACTGCGAAAGTCCAAGTCGGCACCTCGATACTCGGTGGTCTGCTTGGAGCCCTTCTCGGACGCAAGTCCGGCATCGGCACCATCACCCGCAGCGGCACTGTAGTGAACCGCTCCACCGCCGCCTACAATCGCGGCAAAAGCGTCGAAGTCAGCAAGGCAAAGGTCGATTCCATAAACGCCGAAATCGCTGAGTTGCAACGTGTGCATGAAGAAGAGATGAAGAAAATTTCCGCGTCCTTCGACCCACAAGCTCTCCAATTGGAAAGCGAATCACTCCGCCCCACGCGAACGAACGTAAAAGTGGATCGCGTAGCCTTGTTATGGCTGCCCTACACGGCGAATGGCCATCCGGCGTGGTGATTGAATCACGAGCCCTCACGGGTTAAGAATGAGTTGTTGGAGATGAATCCGGTATTGGCGGGGTGTCACTTTTTCAATTTCGCGAAAGCGCTTTCCGAAATCACTGGCATCGTAAAATCCGGCTTGATACGCGATTTCCGAAAGAGGCAAAACCGTGCGCGCGAGCAGGTCTTTGGCGATTTCGATTTTATGGTGGAGCAAATATTGTCGCGGGGATTGCCCGGTGAGGTTGCGGAAGATCCGGTTGAACTGGCTTTC
>JBGSRM010000283.1:0-7801 GCA_041737575.1 Akkermansiaceae bacterium | reverse complement strand
TTCGAGGGCGGCGCGGCTGGCAATGAGGGAGCTATCGATGTCGAGTTCGGTGCCGATGCGGTTGCGGAGTTCGATGAAGGCATCGACGCGGGCGTCGAATTCGTTGTCGCGTTTGCGGCGTTTGATGAGGATGCGGGATGGGTAATCGGATTTGGGGAGGGCGGTGACCTGGGCCTGCATTTCGCGGAAGCGTTTGATGCGGTCTCCGCGGAAGTGGGAGGGGAGTTGGATTTTTTTGCCTTCGGAGAGGAGGATGCACCACTCGATGAGTTGGCGGTTGGGGGCGACCATGAAGGAGGGGCGATCCCATGCTTCCGCTTCTTTATCGCGCCAGTGCCAGAGGGCGCGGAGCCATGCGAGGCCGAGGGGGTCGAGTTTGCCGGAGCCGGAGATGCGCCATTGTTCTTCTTTGGATTCGTCGCGTTCGTTGACTTTGGTTTTGGCGGCTTCGCAGCTTTCGATGAACCAGTCGTAGCGATTTTTTTCGCGGAGTTGGGAGACGATGATGTCGCCCATTTCAAGGAGGTAGCGGACATCGTTGAGGGCGTATTCGATCATGATTTCCGAAAGGGGGCGTTTTCCCCAGTCGGCTTTTTGAGAGGATTTGGAGAGGGTGATGTTGAAGAAGTGTTCGACAAGGTTGCCGAGGCCGAAGGCGCGGATTCCGAGGAGGCGGGCGCCGATTTGGGTGTCGTAGACGGTGGCGGGGAGACTGCCGAACTCGCGTTTGAGCATCGTCATGTCGTAATCGGCGCCGTGCATCCAGACGATGGCGTCGCGGAGGTAGTCAGCGAGGGGGGTGAGGTCTTTGATGGCGAGGGGGTCGATGAGGACGCAATCGCTGCCTGCGGTGAATTGGATGAGGCAGAGGGATTCTTTGTGGCGGTGGAGGCTGTCTGCTTCTGTGTCGATGGCGCAGATTTTTCTCCCGTCGATGAGGGGACAAGAATTGAGAAAAGCTAGTAGGGATGGGGTATCGCTGATCATGCGGGAAGGTTGAGGGATGGAAGTTGAATCGGGGGGGGATAGCAACCGAATTTCGGTGCGATCTTGTTAGGACGGGAAATATGGGCATAAAAAGGCCGCCGGAACCCCCGCTCCGACGGCCTTGGGTTGTTGATCTGAATCCACAAAAGGGAATTCAAGACTGACAACTACTGTTTACCCTATAACATGAAGACATGGATAAACCGTGTCTTCATGATGTAAGACACGTGGTTTGACGAAATGTTCAAAAAAAGATGATTATTTCTATCTATTTACTTTGTAACTCCGGGACGAATTTTGATGTTGCGGAATAGGCATTCGTCGTAGTGGTCGGTTAGCATGATGTGGCCTTCGAATTTATCGCCGAAGGCATTGGCTTTTTTGAATTTGCTGTTGGCGATGGCGGCTTTGAGGGTTTCGCTGCCGAGTTCGTATTCGAGGACCAGGTCGCCGTTGAGCCAGTGTTGGACTTTGTTTTCCTGGACGATGATGGATGAGGAGTTCCATTCGCCGACGGGTTTGAGTTTTTTTTCAGCGGAGGGCGGAATGATGTCGTAGAGGGCTGCGGTTTGGCGTTTGGGGCCGATTTTGCCATCGGGGTGGCCGTTATCGTCGAGCATTTGGTATTCGGGGCCGGGGGTGGCGGGGCGAGATTCGTTGACCATGTATTTGATGCCGTTGTTGCCGTTTTTGGAAATGGCCCATTCCCAGGTGAGGGTGAAGTCTTTGTATTTGTCTTTGGTGACGATGTTGCCGCCGGGACTTTTGCCGGCTTTTTTGAGGACGCCGTCTTCGATTTTCCAGCCGGGGCCGGGGTTGTCCTGGGAGTTGAATTTTCGCCAGTTGGAGAGGTCTTTGCCGTTGAAGAGGAGGATCCAGCCGTCGGCGATTTCCTGTTCGGTGAGGGTGTTGTGTTCTTGTTCGGCGAGGATTGTGAGGGGTGCGAAGATGAGGAGGAAGAGGAGTTGGATGGTTTTCATGAGATGCGGATGGATACGGGTGATAGGGTGTGTGGTTTATCAGTTTTTTGGTAGGGAGAGAGTGGTGGGAGAAGAGGTGTTGCCGAAGCGGTCGAGGGTGGAAGCGGCGACGGCTTCGGCTTTGGGGATGGTGATGGATTTTTTGTTAGAAGGGCGGATGGCGAGGGTGTGCCATGTGTTTTTGTAGCGAGCCTGGATGACGATTCTGGAGGAGATGGTTTCGTCCCAGAGGATGGTTGTTTTGTCCGACGTGGATGTGGCGGTGATGGATGGGGGTGAGGGTGGGATTTTGCTGAGCCATGTCATGGGGGGGATGGTGGCGGTTTGGGTGTAGATTTTGGAGAGTTCCTTGGCGATGTTGCCTTGGTTGTTGGTGAGGGCTTTGGAGCTCCAGTGGATGTGGCCGTGCCAGTTTTTTCCGATTTTGCGGGAGAGGGAGATTTGGTTGATGATTTCGGAGGCGGGTCTGCCGGGGTCATCTGGAGATTGGATGCGTGAGGTTGCGATGCCGGGCCAGACGGGGCGTGTGCCTTGTTGGCGCCACCATTCGAGGAGGGTGGGGAAGGATTGTTTTTGAGGTTCGATGCGCCAGTAGAGTTGGGGGGCGAGGTAGTCGACCCAGTTGTTGACGAGCCATTTTTTGGAGTCGCCGGCGAGGTGCTCGAAGGAATCGACGCCGGCTTCGATGGTGGAAGGAACGCCGGGGCGCCAGATGCCGAAGGGGCTGATGCCGACGCGGACCCATGGTTTTTCTTTTTTTACGGAGGTGTAGAGTTGGTAGATGAAGGCATCGACGAAGGCGCGGCGTTGTGCGGGGGTTTTGCCGTCGTTTAAGGTCTGGTTTTTTACGGGGTAGGGGTAGAAGTAGTCGTCGAGGTGGACGCCATCGATGTCGTAGCGGCGGACGACGTCGATGATCGTGTCGAGGGCGCGCTGGCGAGTTTCCGGGAAGGCGGGATCGAGCCAGAGCATGTTGTTGTATGATCGGGTGAGGTGGGGTTTGGTTTTGGAGATGTGGTCGCTGGAGGCGGTTTGAGAGGTGTTCGGGAGGGCGCGGAAAGGGTTGAACCATGCGTGGAGTTCGATGCCGCGGGCGTGAGCTTGTTGGACCCAGAAGAGGAGGGGGTCGTAGCCGGGATTTTTTCCCATGATTCCGGTAAGCCAAGGGGACCATGGTTCGATTTTGGATTCGTAGAGTGCGTCGGCCTGGGGGCGGACCTGGAGGATGACGGCGTTGATTTTGAGGGCGGCGAGTTTGTCGAGGATGGAGATGGCTTCGGCTTTTTGTGCGGCGGCGGAGAGACCTGATTTGGATGGCCAGTCGATGTTGTAAACGGTGGCGATCCATGCGGCGCGGAATTCGCGGGGGATGTGGGGAGTTTTTTCCTGGGAGGGTATGTAGGTTTCCGCGGAGGCGGAGAGGGCCGCTAAGAGAAGGAGGGCTAAAAATTTCATGGCAGTTGTTAGAAATTGTTAGAGGTGATGGCACCCATGAGAGATTCGAGGGTATTCAACTGCTCGGTGAGGATGCGGAGGAGGTGCCTGGTGAGGAGGTAGAGGGCGTATGATGCGAGGAGGGTGATGGTGGTGATGATCAGTTTCGTGTGAAGGCGCATGGTCGGGTGGAGCCATACGAAAGGGAGGGCGAGGGGGCCGATGGTGAGGAACATGATGATGAGAAAGTTTCTGCGGAAGTGGTTCGGCAGATTTTTCTCAGGGAGAATTTTTTCAGGATGGAATGGTAAGGGGGGAGGTGAGGAGAGGAGGGGTGGCGGGTCAGGTTGAGGGTTCATGGGATGGCGTTGACCCGCCGGGGGGATGAGTTGTTAGCTGAAGATGGGAGAAATATTGCCGCAAAAGAACACAAAGAGCGCAAAGAGGAATATTTTTTCAGATATCTGGGGCTTTGCGCTCCTTGGATTTGTTTTTGGTTTAGAGACCTTTGAGGATTTGTGTGCGGAGTTCGACTACGTCGAGTTCGGCGTTGTGAGACCAGAGGATTTTGCCATCCGTGGAGATGATGACGGTGAGGGGGAGCGCGCCTGACCATTCCGGGAAGATGGCCTCGGCGAGGAGGTCGGGGTTGCCGCCAGTCCAGATGTAGTTGTTGGAGGTGCGGCCTTCTTTTTCCATGGATGGTTTGGTGCGGTTGGAGAGTGCGGCGTGGCGGGATTGCAGGAATTTGAGGGCTTTTTCTTTTTTCGCGATGGGGTCGAGGGAGATGGAGATGAAGTCAACGTTGCGGTTTTGGAAGCGGCGATAGGTATCGACGAGGTCGGGGAATTCGGCGACGCAGGGGCCGCAGGTGGTGGACCAGAAGTTGATGACGCGGACGTTTCCGGATTTGTTTTCGCGGAGTGTTTTGGCGAGTTCTTCGTCGAGTTCTTCGAGGGTGACGGTTTTTTCTTCCCATGCTTTTTGTTCGGTGGCGACGCTATCGGCTTTGAAGAGCCATTTGGTGGAGCAGCCGAAGGATCGGGTTACGGGTTCGGCGATTTCCTTTCCGTCGAGGATGGCATCGAAGGCATCGCGGAGGTATGATTTTTCGACGGGATCGGAGGAGCGACCTGCATCGTCCATGCGACCGGTGTAGCGGAGTTTGCGTTCGGCATCGAAAACGAAGACGTGGGGGGTGGATTGAGCGCCGCAGGCGGTGGCGAATTCCTGTTTTTCACCATCGTAGAGGTAAGGGAAGGTCCAGCCGTGGCTGTCTGCGAAGGGTTTCATTTCCTCGAAGGAGTCGCCGTAAGGGGAGTAGCCGAGTTCATCGGGGCGGAGGCCGATGGGGTTGTTGGAGTTGATGGCGATGATGGAGACGCCTTTTGCCTTGTAGTCCTGGTGGATTTGTTCGGTGCGTGTTGCGGCGGCGACGGAGTCCGGGCAGTGGTTGCAGGTGAAGATGAGGCAGATGATTTTGGCATCGGCATAGTCTTTTTGGGTGTGAGTTTTTCCGTCGGTGCCGGGGAGGGAGAAGTCAGGCATGGCGGAGCCGATGGGGAGGACTTTGGGGACTTCGTTGGCTTCGTCCGCGAAAGAGAGGGTGAAGATTGAAAGGAAGATAGGTATTATTTTTTTCATGAATGGCGTTAAGGTAGTTACATTATATTTTTTGTAAAGTTGAGAGATGGTGGAGTGATTCGTTTAGTTGGAGAGATTGAGGCGGAGATGGTTTTGGATTTGGTTGATCCAGGAGGGCAGGACTTCTGCTTGTTGGGCGAAGGATTTCCATTGGGAGACGGCATCGTGGACTTGGTGAATGATTTGTTTGGCTTTTGGGGGACGGAGGTCTGCGTGATTTGCGGCTTGGATGAGGTCGGAGGTGGTGAAGTCGTTGCGTTTTCCGTTGAGGGTCATTTGGTGGTTGCTAGTCCAGGCACCGGAGGGGTTGTAGGAGTAGATTAGGTCGAAGGCGGGGGCGAGATGCCAGGTGCCGCGGCGATCCATGAGGAAGGCGATGTTTTTGGTGTGGTCGTCCTGGTTGCGGGAGATGATGTTGAAGACGGCGCGGCGGAAGAGTTCGGTGATGTCGGATTGGGGGAGGCTGAGTTGGCGGGCGATTTGGAAGGCTTGCTCGTAGGAGTAGGCACCGGCTTGGTTGAAATCGAAGTGGGCGATGCCGCAGAGGCTTTGGAGGTGGAGTTTATCGCCATCGGGTGTGCGGTCGAAGCGTTTGGTCATGAAGTGGGCGCGGTTGTTTTCCTCAAGGAGGCGGCAATCGCTCATGGTGATGCCGGCGGCGCGGGCCATGATGTGGTCGGCGTATTCGATGCGGCCGTAGCCGAGGGGATCGTTGAGTTCCTTGTCGCTGTTTGCGGAGACTCCGTCGAATTTGAGCAGCCAGGGCTCGAAGTCCGGAGGTGGAGAGATTTGACCGGAGCGGATTTCGTTGGTTTGCGGGTTCCAGGAGATGACGGCTTTGGCGCGGGCTCCGCCTGCGGAGGTGCCGATGCGGAGGATCGTGGCCATGGATTCCGGGGTTTGATCGAGGTTGACGTGAAGGTTTTCGCGGGAGGCGAGGGCGTCGTTGGCGAGTTGGACGAGGGCGTCGAGTTGGAGGGTTTCTGCGGGGCCGTCGGATAGGAGGGTTGGTTGGAATTCGAGGGCACCCATGGCGCGTTTGCCGAGGTAGCAGAGGCGTTCGACGGGATCGAAGGATTGGGGTGTGCGGCCTTGGCGGGCGAGCCATTGGTTGATGAGTAGATTTCCGAATTTGTCGGGTAGGGAATCGGCGAGCAGGCCGGGCATGCCTTTGAAAGTTTCGCGGGGGAGGTCAGGGAAGGTGAATCGACCGGAACGGAGTGGCATCATGAGGGGGGAGATTTCGATGCCGCTGGAGAGGAATTCCGGGGCGTATTCGAAGATACCGAGTTCACGCTCGGTATCCCATGTTACCGCGCCGATGAGCGTGTCGTGGATATGAATGGCGGCGGAGGTCATGGGGTAAAGGCTGAGAAGCTGAAATCGTTATCGTTCGTCGTTCCATTTCCACTCGGTGGTGGGTGTGGTTTTGCGGGGTTTTGAGGCGTATTTGCGGGGTTCCTCGCGCAGGGAGGTGATCATGGCCATGGGACTGATGCCGGGGTCTGGGAGGAAGCTTTCGAGTGTGTCCAGGGCGTTGAGGCCACGGAGGAGGGCGATGAGGCTGGCGAGAGTGGAGCCCTCGCCGTTTTCGATGGAGGTGATCGTGCGGCGGGAGAGACCGCTGCGTTCGGCGGCTTCCTGTTGGGTGATGTTAAGGTCGAGGCGGCGGTTTTTGAGGCGTTCGCCGAGTTTTTGTTCGATTTGAGAGTTGGTGGATAGTTGGATCATTTGCGTGGATTTCTGCTCCAAAAAGAGCTTATGGGGTTAAATGAGCATAAAATTGCGCGAATGTCAATTGGAAATGGTGGTTAAATGAGCATGAAATTACTCAAAATATGAACATATGGATTATTTGAGCGAAATATTGCGCGAATTTAGTTGTTTGGGTGCGTCAGATATTCCGTATTTTCCGGGTTATCGAATTCTTCAGCGAGTTCGAGGGGAGATTTACCATCGCGGTTTTTTGTTTTGGGATCACCGCCTGCTTTAATCACTGCTTCGAGCGAGGCTTTGTCACCGTGGGCTGCTGCGAGATGGATCGGGTGCCAGCCATCGCTGGTTTGTGCGTCGATTTTTGCGCCCTTTCCGATGAGGTAGGGAATCATCTCCGGGTTGAAGACTGCAAGGTGGATGGGTTGAATCTCTGTGACCACGAGCGGCGGTTCTGCGTCGTTGTCGGTCAAGGTTCCCTTGGCATCGATGGGCTGACCGGTGGAAAGGAGATAGTCGATAACGGCTTCCTTGCCTGAAATTACCGCGTGATGGATGGGGAGTAATCCGTTCCATGGTTCGTCGGTTTTTGCTCCGAGAGCGACCAATGCGCGGATGGCGGCCAAGCCTCCTTCTGATTCGTTTAGGTAACTGGTGGCAGCCGAAACGGCGATGAGTTCTGCGGAATGCTTGAGGAGGAGATCTTTGTTTTCCTGACTCAGCAATGGAAGGAGATCGGCAGCGGCTTGTGGATGCTGTTTTAGAAATACCTCCGGGCTTACGATACCGCCATTTTGGTGAAGGATTTGAAGGATTTCGATTGATCTGCTATCGAAGCGGAGCGCGTTCATCATCGTGCGTTCCGTGGGTTTGGCACCGCGTTCGAGTAGGAATTTTACTGCGTCTGGCTTCCCCCAATACACGGCGGTATCGAGCGGTGTGATTGTCTCCGTTTCTTCCGCAGACTTGGCTTCGATGTCCGCGCCGTGATCCAACAGTAGCTTGATGGATTCCACGTCACCTTCCATGGCGAAGTGGTGGAT
>JBGSRM010000219.1:0-9499 GCA_041737575.1 Akkermansiaceae bacterium | reverse complement strand
CAATCATCAATCATCAATCATCAATCATCAATCATCAATCATCAATCATCAATCATCAATCATCAATCATCAATCATCAATCATCAATCATCAATCATCAATCATCAATCATCAATCAGACCTTCAGACCTTAAGACCTCTTCCAATTCTCCCACGGCTTCTTCTCCCGCTTCACCGTCTCCTGCGGCAACTCATCATCATACACAGACCGCCCCGTCCACCTCAGTAACCCCGCAATCTCCTTCGCCTCCTCCAACAACTCCCTCATCCTCTCCGGCTTCAACCCCGGCTCCTTCAACGCCGCCTTCACTGCTGCATCCCGCTTCTGCAAAACCGCCGCCGATAACATCCCCAACGCCTGCTCCGCCGCCTGCAACCCGTTCTCCACCACCATATCCAGCGAACCCATCTCCCCCAACAACGCCCGCTGCTCCGCCTTCGACAAACTCGACACAAACGCATTCACCGCCGCACTCGAACCCGGATCCGGCGATGCCGCCAAAATCTTCTCCAACAACCCCACACCCTCCACCCACCTCTTCGCCTCATGCAAAGTCTCAAACTGCTCGTTCAAAAAATGCTGCGCCGGCGCCGAAGCCAAAACCAAATGACACAAATACCCCACCGTCCGATCCAACGGCATCGCCGCCACCTCCACCTCCGCAGCCTCATCATCATCCCCCCTCCTCACCGCCCGCTCCGCCTGCACCTTCGCCCGCTTCACCGCCTTCGAGATCCCCTCACGAAACGTCCCCACACTCACACCCATCACCGATGCCACCACATTGATCTGCTGGTCCCTCGCCGCATGATCCCCCATCACCGCCAACAAATCCGTGAACTCACGCGTCATCTCCGTCCGCCCCTCCACCGTCTCAAGCCGCCCGCCCCGCCTCCCCACATCCAGCTTGAATTCAAAAAAATCAATCGCCCCGGCGATCCTCTCTCGAAACGCCTCCGCCCCGTTCTTTCGTATGAACGTATCCGGGTCATCCCCCTCCGGCAGTTCCGCCACCTTCACACTCAAACCCTCCGGCGAAAGCTCCCGGAACGCACGCTCGCACGCCTTCACCCCCGCATTGTCCGCATCATAACACAGCACCACCAACGGCGCATACCTCTTCAAAATCCTCGCATGTTGCGCCGTGCACGCCGTCCCCAACGGCGCAACCACATTCTCCACCCCTCCCTCATGACACGCGATCACATCAATCTGCCCCTCACACAAAATCGCCACCTTCTCCTTCAAAATCGCCTTCTTCGCACGATCCAACGCAAACAACACATTCGACTTCTTGAAAATCAGCGTCTCCGGCGAGTTGATATACTTCCCGCTCCTCGGATCCTCCCGCAACTGCCGCGCACTATACGCAATCACATCCCCAACCTCATTCCGTATCGGAAACATCAACCGGTCCCGGAACCTCACGAACAACCCCGCACCCGGCCTGCTCTCATCCTTCAAACCCGCCAAACCCCCGGCCACCAAATCCTTCCCGCTATACTTCCTCTTCCTCGCCCAATCCAAAAACTGCACCGAATTCTCCGGCATCCACCCCAGCTCCCAACGCTCCACCATCTCCCTCCCGAAACCCCGGCTCTTCAAATAATCCCGCGCATGTTGGCATCCCCCATCCTTCATCAGCAACTCATGAAAAAACTCCGCCGACTCCCGATGCAGATCTAACAACTTCCCCCGGCTCCTCCTCGCCGCCCTCGCCTGCGGATCATCCGGCTCCTCCTCCAAATGAACCCCCGCCCTCCCCGCCAGCCTCTTCAACGCATCCATGAAAACCAACCCCTCATGCTCCATCAGAAAACCGATCGCATTCCCGCTCTTCCCACACCCGAAACAATGAAAAAACTGCTTCGACGCACTCACATTGAACGAGGGCGTCTTCTCATGGTGAAACGGACAATTCGCCTTGTACGCCCCCCCCGCACGCTTCAACGGAATATACGACCCGATCAAATCGACAATATCCGTCGCCCCCAGAACCTGCTCGATCACCTCCTTGGAAATCAAACCCACTGCTTCAGCTCACTTTCTCTCTTGCCTTGCCTCGCCCCAGCTTCTCATCCAGCACATCCCACTGCGACCTGCTCACAATATAGCCCACACACGCATTTCGCCCGCACCGGCACGGATGATCCTCATAACACTCCACATCAAAACCATAATCAAACGTCAGTTCCTCACCCTCCTCAATATCACGCAACGCATGAATGAAAATCTTCTTCCCACGCGACCACGCCTCACAATTCGGATCACACGAATGATTGATCAGCCGCGCCGTATTCCACGGAAAATTCCCATCCAGATCATACTTCTTCGTGATGTTGAAAATATACACCGCCGCATCCCCCGTCTTGCTCGCAAGCTGCTGCTGCTTCGTCCCCCGCCTCCCACTCTCATCCTTATCCACCAACTCCCCCACATACTCGATGATCTGCTCCCCCTCCTTGATAGCCCGCGTCGCATAAACCCCGCGACCGTGAATCGATGACCCGCGCACCTCACACAACTCACTCTGCCCGCGCTTCCACACCTCAAGCATCCGCTTATGAAAATCTCGATCAGTCATATCTTCTGAAAATTAAAAAATCCCTCACTTCACCTGCTTCCGCTCCAACACCGGCAACACCATGTTCTCCGGCAAAGTAATGAACAAACTCCTCAGCTCACTCACCGTCAGCGCCGAGCCATCAATAAACGTCCACTCATCCGATCCCTTCTCGGAAATCGCCACTTGAAAACCCTTGCTCTCAATATTCACCGCCACCGGATCCCCTTCCAACATCGCCCGTATCTTCGTCACCGTCGGCACCAGAATCATCCACTTCGTATAAACCAATCTCTCCACCTCCTTGCCATCGACCAACTCCACCTTCTTACCCGGATACACCTCAAACGCGATCGGCTCCCCCACCGGCTTGAAATCCGTGATCGATATCCCCTGCTTCAACATCTGCTTCGCCACATTATCCAACTGCTCCTCCAACTTATCCATCCCTCCCAACCGCTTCGCCGTCCGCTCCTTCCACGTCGGATACATCCGCTCAACCGCCACCTCATACCTCCCCATCACCACCTCTTTCCCCAAATCCTCCACCGCCGCAACCGCAGACTCAATCACACCCTCCGGAATCTCCTCAACCAAAGGAACCTCCTGCCCCCGCACAACACCCATCAGCATCAAAAATAAGAACCACCTTTTCATACACATACCCATGCCCTCTCACCCCCCCTCCAGTCAATAGCCAAGCAACTTCTCAAATCAACAATCAACAATCAACAATCTTCAATCCCCAATCAAACCACGCTTGCCCCCAACCTCTCTCTCCTCTACTCCATCCGAAACATGAGCGACCCCAACACCCAACCTCAATCGACAGACTCGTCCGTCGAAGCCTCGGCGAAGCCGGAAGCAGAACTCATCGCCGTCCGCCGCGAAAAACTCGCAAAACTCCGTGAACTCGGCATCGACCCCTTCGGCGCTCGCTTCGACACCACCACCTCCCCCGCCGACCTCAAAAACAACTTCACCGAAGGCCTCCAAGTCACCACCGCAGGCCGCATCATCGCCCTCCGCGACATGGGAAAATCCGTCTTCTTCAGCATCGGCGATGCCGCAGGCTCCATCCAAGGATACCTCGCCATCAAAGGCCTCGATGAAACACAAGCCGCCATCTGGAAATGCCTCGACCGCGGCGACTGGATCGGCGTCTCCGGCGAAACATTCCTCACCCGCACCGGCGAACCAACCATCAAAGTCGATTCCTTCACCGTCCTCTCCAAATCCCTCCGCCCCATGCCGGACAAATTCCACGGCCTCGCCGACAGGGAAACAAAATACCGCAAACGCCATCTCGACCTCATCGGCAACCCCGAATCCGCCGCCCTCTTCATCACCCGCTCCAAAATGGTCGCGGAAATCCGCAACTTCCTCCACGAACGCGCCTTCCTCGAAGTCGAAACCCCCATGCTCCAGTCCGTCGCCGGAGGCGCCGCCGCCCGCCCCTTCGAGACACACCACAACGCCCTCGGCATGCCCCTCACCCTCCGCATCGCCCCCGAACTCTTCCTAAAACGCCTCCTCGTCGGCGGCTTCACCAAAATCTTCGAACTCAACCGCAACTTCCGCAACGAAGGCATCTCCCGCCGCCATAACCCCGAATTCACCATGCTCGAAGCCTACTGGGCCTTCTCTGACTTCGAACAAATGGCCAACCTCGTCGAGGAACTCACCTGCCACCTCGCCCAAAAATTCTGCGGCACCCTCCTCATCGACCACAAAGACGAAGACGGCAATACCACCCGCACCATCAACCTCACCCGCCCCTGGAAACGCGCCAACTACCACGACCTCATCAAACAGGCCGCCGGCGACGATTTTCTCGACATCACCCCTCAACAACGCCGCGAAAAATGCGAACAACTCGGCATCCAAATCTCCCCGGAAATGGAAGACTACGAAGTCATCAACCAGGTTTTCGAAAAGAAAATCGAAGAACACACCTTCGACCCCCTCTTCGTCACCCACATGGCCAGTGAACTCGTCCCCCTCGCCAAAGTCTCCCCCGGCGGCAAAACCGTCGAAGTTTACGAACTCGTCATCAACGGCCAGGAAATCTCCCCCGGATACTCCGAACTCAACGACCCCGACCTCCAACGCCAACGCCTAGAACACCAGGCCGGCGGCGAAGAAGAACAAAAAGTCGACTACGACTTCATCGAAACCCTCGAACACGGCATGCCCCCCGCCGGCGGCATCGGCATCGGCATCGACCGCCTCATCATGATGATCACCGGCGCCCCCACCATCCGCGACGTAGTCCTCTTCCCTCTCCTAAAGAAAAAGGACTGAATTTTCTTCCAAATCAAAAATCAAAAATCGTCATTCATCAATCAAGAGACGCCTAACCACCCTCATCAAGGCACTCGAAAAAACTTCTTTTCATCACTCGGAAAATTCGGATCAGCAACCAACATCCCCGAGGGAAGATCCCTCACATCAACCACCGATTTGTTATAGGGACTATAAACATACCCAGCTTTATCTGGAACAGGAGTCGCCACCGGATACCCATCCTTGAATTCCATCACTTCCTTCTCCGGAGCCGCTTCAGCCTCCTCATTCTTATCCACCTCGGGAACCCGTTTTTTAAAAGTATCCTCATCGATACGCTCCAGTCCCAAGCTAACATTTTCACCTGCAGGCTCTTTACGACTAAGGATCAGTCGATCACCATTGATTTGCAAAGTTGTTAGAACCGTCTCATCATCTTCATCAGCTTGGAAATCAGCTACTAAAATTTTCTTTTCAATATCTTGTGACTTCACGGCTATTTTCACCAATCTCTTGCCGTCTGACCCATGCATCACCATTTGCTCTGGCTTGAACTCGAAAGTGGCCGCACCCATTTCTTTTTCAGAATCTGCGGCGTCTCCTCCCTCGCTCAAGTCAGCAATGAAGGCCTTAGTTTCTGCTGAATCAAAATCAACCACCCAATAACCCATAACCTCTTTCGATAAATCCTGCTTCACCTCTGCTTCCACCGGCTCCTTCACACTTTCCTCTGCAAGCGATACCCCAGCCAAGGACAACCATGCCAAAATCACTGGAACGAGAAACGAGTTTGAATTCATATTTGTTGATTCGATGAAAAAAACTACACGCCCTGTCATCATTTAACAGTCATAAATCCACCTCACCAGTTACCCTCTCCAAATCCAATTCTTGAAGTTCAAAGTTTAAAATTTAAAGTTTCTAACACAACATGCGCCCAACAGACTTTCTTTGGATCCCTCGCGGCATCCCCTTTTCCCAAGATCAAACATCCGGAAAATCCGACTTCCCCCCCATCCTCAAACACCTAATCACCCAGCGCAACATCCCCGAGAACGAAATCGATTCCTTCCTCAACCCCCGCCTCCGCGACCTCTCAGACCCCTTCCTCATCCCCGACATGCTCCCCGCTGTCGAGCGCATCCTCGAAGCCATCGACCTCAACCAATCCGTCTGCATCTTCGGCGACTACGACGTCGATGGCATCTCATCCATCACCCTGATGACGAAAGTCCTCAACTCCTACAACCTCCACCCCCGCCCCTTCATCCCCAAACGCGGCACCGAAGGCTACGGCCTCAGTCTCGCCGCCATCCAGCGCTGCCTCTCCGAAGGCTCAAAACCCGACCTCCTCATCGCCGTCGATTGCGGAACGGTTTCCTTTAACGAAATCGAATACCTCCGCTCCCAAAACATCGACACGGTCATCATCGACCACCACGAACCCTCACCCCACGGAAAACCAAACTGCCACGCCCTCGTTAACCCCAAATGCGGCGACCAATTCACCTACCTCTGCGCCGCCGGCGTCGCCTTTAAAGTCGCCCACGCCCTCCTCAAAACACGCCCCACCTCCCTCGATCTCAAACACCTCCTCGACCTCGTCGCCACCGCCACCATCGCCGACATCGTCCCCCTCATCGGTGAAAACCGCATCCTCGTCCGCCACGGCCTCATCCAGCTCCACCAAACCACCAACCCCGGCCTCCGCGCCCTCCAACAAGTCACCTCACTCAACGGCATCCCCACATCTTCCGACATCGGTTTCCGCATCGGCCCCAGAATCAACGCCGCCGGCAGAATGGACGCCCCCGAAGACGCCCTCGCACTCCTCAACACGGACTGCCCTGCCACCGCCACTCAACTCGCCCAAAAACTCGACTCCTACAACCGCCAGCGCCAAGCCCTCGAAACAACCATCCGCAAGGAAGCCTACACCCAACTCTCCAACAACCCGGACACCGAAAACGATCCCGTCATCGTCATCGGTTCCCGCTCATGGCACCACGGCGTCGTCGGCATCGTCGCTTCCAGACTCATGCGCGAATACTACAAACCCACCTTCGTCATCTCCTTCGACTCCCAAGGCATCGGCAAAGGCTCCGGCCGCAGCATCGAAGGCATATCCCTCGTCGATGCCATCCGCTCATGCTCGGAAACCCTCATCGCTGGCGGTGGCCACGCCATGGCCGCAGGCCTCTCCCTCCACGAAAACAACCTCCACATCTTCCGCGAAAAATTCTCAGAATTCGTCCTCCAAAACACCTCTCCGGAAGACCGCATCCCACGCCTCCACTACGATGCCGAAATCCCCCTCTCCGAACTCTCCCTCGACTTCCTCGAATCCTACGAACTCCTCCAACCCTTCGGAAACGGAAACCCCCAACCCATCTTCATCGCCACCAACCTCCTCCCCTCCCGCCCCCACATCACCATGAAAAACAACCACCTCCGCCTCTTCCTCCAACAACACGATACCGAACACGAAGCCGTCTTCTTCGGCGCCGGAGAAACCCCACTCCCCCCTCCCCCCTGGGACATCGCCTTCACCATCAACCGCAACACCTTCCGCAACAACACAACCCTCCAAATCACCATCCAAAACCTCCGCTCCTCCCCATAACGAAACGAACCACCTTTCCCCAAAATCAAAAATCAAAAATCAAAAATCATCAATCATCAATCATCAATCATCAATCATCAATCATCAATCATCAATCTCTCAATCTCTCAATCTCTCAATCTCTCAATCTCTCCATCTCTCCATCTCTCCATCTCTCCATCCCTCCATCCCTCCATCTCCCTCTTCCCCACCCCCACCAATCCAACATCGACAACTCCCCACTTCCTCCTCATTTTTTCGAGCAGCAAAAACACACTCAATTTTCACGAAAAACCCGTCACAAGATGAAAGAAGAGCCTCCCATGTTCACTGATAAACTCACCCTTGCTGGACGTCTCTTGTTAGTATTCTGTGTGCTGTTGTTTGCCGCTGGATTTTACATGGGCTTCAGTATTGCCGCGAATTCTGGCGATTCCTTTCCCCTGTTCGTGATATTTGCGCCCCCTATCATTCTGAGCGTATTCATCTTCTTCGGAGGAGCCTGGCTCTTGGAGCGTTGCGGGATCCAGATCTACAACCCAAAAAATTCCTCATAGAGTTTCACGGAAAGCCAAATTTTAGCCTATATGAAGATATTCCACCTAATCTTGCTGTCGATATTCAGTTTCGCCGAGTTAATCCATGCTGAGGAATCCGAACTAGCACACGCTGTCAAATATCACGTTGAGTATCTTAGGGAATCACTGGACGACGAGAGGTGGTCTATCTCAGTATCGGACGCGACCATTGTTGTTGAATCCCGATTTGATGTTGAGGGTTACTCTATATCAGTGAACCTGGATGGAAAGCCGACCATGACCAAGCATCGAATTGAACTGTTGTTCACGCCCGAATTACCAAAGGAGGAATTCGTTAAACTCGCTCAAGCAAGGCTAGAACGACTTACAATTATGCGATACGGCGCAAAAACGAAAGAGGAGTATTCAGATGCCCGAAAGTTTCTCGTGGACAATCCTCTACCACGGTACAGCGCAGGCGGACGATTAGGTCATAGCTTTTCCATTTATTTTAAGTCCAGTGAATCACGCTTTCGAGGAATTGGACCTCTTGACATTTACAAGGAAGTCCGAGCAGCCGAGACTCTAATAGATAGCAATTTCTGGAAGCTAGCCGAGTGAAATTCAAACAAATACTATAACAACAATGAAGGGTTATCTTCCGATGGAAAGATGGCTCCAAGCACGATGTGAGAATTATTGACTACCACTAAGATTATGAGCGCGTCCAAATACCTACGGCGGTTTCAAATGAATCAGAGCCCTGAAGGGGCGGTATAACTCTCCGGCCTGCGGCGCTTTCGTCCGCCCTTCAGGGCTTTTTTCTGTTTGTTTGTTCGCAACCCAGGACGTTGCCCTGGGCTGGGATCGCATTGCAGCTTTGGTGCTCAAGAGGATAAACAATTCGACCATTCAAATCTCACCAATCTTGATACGCAGCAGTATAGCCGGTTTGACTACTTTATTATCAGGATATTGTCGATGAGGCGGACGTCGCCGTAGAAGACGGCGGTGGCCAGGATGGTGGGGGTTTGGAGGTTGGTGGTGGGTTGCAGAGTTTGGGGATCGATGAGGGTTAGGTAGTCGATGCGGGCGAGGCCGGATTTTGTGATGAGGGTTCGGGCGGTTTCGAGGATTTCGCTGGCTGTGGATTTTTGGGAGGCGGCTTGGAGGGCGCGGTGGATGGTGGGGGCGTCCTGGCGGTGCTCGGGGGTGAGGCGGCGGTTGCGGGAGGACATGGCAAGGCCGTCGGCTTCGCGGATGGTGGGGTGGGGTATGATTTCGACGGGGAGGTCGAGGTCGCGCACCATGCGTTGGATGATGGCGAGTTGTTGGAAGTCTTTTTCGCCGAAGACGGCGGCGTGGCAGCGGGTGAGCAGGAAAAGTTTCAGGACAACGGTGCAGACGCCATCGAAGTGGCCGGGTCTGGTGGCACCGCAGAGATGGGAGGAGAGTGAGGTCTCGGTGACGGTGATGGAGCGGTCGGGAGCGTACATTTCGGAGTTTTCCGGGAGGAAAACGCCGTCGGC
>JBGSRM010000030.1:0-4271 GCA_041737575.1 Akkermansiaceae bacterium | reverse complement strand
TGATGGAGAAGATCGGGAAGATTCCGTTTGGGAAGGGGATTGCGGGGGTGGCGGCGGAGAAGAAGGAGGCGGTGGAGTTGTGCAATTTGCAGGAGGATTTGGGAGGTGTTGCGAAGGAGGACGCGCGGAAGACGGGGGTATCGGGTTCGTTGGCGGTGCCGATTTTGGATGGGGATGGGAAGGTGGTGGGAACGCTGGGTGTGGGGAAGGTGGTGCCTTATGAGTTTTCCGAGGTGGAGAAGGAGAGGTTGCGGGAGATTGGGGCGGGTTTTGTTGGGTTGTTGGAGCGGATGTGAGAGGGAGCAAGCTGGGTCAGGGCGATCCAACTAGGGGATTTTTTTAACCACGAATTTCACGAATCTCACGAATGAAGATAATATTTAAAAATCATATCTCTTAATCTGGGTATTTAGTTCTGAAAATTCGTGAAATTCGTGGTTCAATCTTCATCGATTATCTGTGGTTTCCACTTAGCTTCACGGCTCTGCAAGCTGAGTCCGAAAGATTTTATTTCCGGTTTTGGAAGTGTTGGATGAGAGCGTCGCGGGTGTTGATGTTGATGGGTTGGCGGTTGGATGAGGGGTTGTGGATGAGTTCGGTGAGGCGGTTGAGTCTTAGGCCGGCTGATTGTGAGTCGTAGGAGTTGAAGGCGATTTTGAGGGGTTTGGTGGGATCGAGGTCTTGGCCGTTTTTCAGGATGCGGGTTGGGATACTTTTTTCCCAAATGACTTCGAGGGGCCAGAGTGTGCGGTCTGCGTATGTTTTGTTTTCTTCGGTTAGAATTTCCAACAATTGTGGCGGGGTGAGTGATGCGATGACGAGGGTGTTTTCGTAGGGGAGGATTTCCCATGTGTTAGCGACGGTTACGGGGCCGACGGGGATGTCGCCGGTGCCGAAGGTGCCGTGAAAGACGGCATCGACGGGTGTTTTGTTGCTTGAGAGTGCGGTGGAGATGGATTCGCAGATGAAGTTGGCGAGTTGGTTGTTCTGGCCTTTTCCGGTGATGGGTTCGTTCAGGGTGGTGAGGACGCGGGCGAGTTGTTCGGCTGATTTTTTTTGGTCGGGCAGTGAGAGGTTGATGACCGAGGGATCGAGATCGATGCTTTTGTCCATCAACTGGGTGATAGCGGTTTTTGCGATGAGTTTGCGGGAATTTTGGTCGAAGGTGAGGTCGATTTTTCCGCAATGGATGCCGTGGTAATCGGCCTGGGTGAAGAGGGTTTGTTCGATGGTGATGGATGGGATGTGGGTGTGTGTGTGACCGCCGATGAAGACATCGGCACCGGGTGCGGATTTGATGGTTTCGCGGAGTGGGTTGGCATGGTCATCGGTTTTGCTGTGGCCGAAGTGGCCAAGAACGACGATGGCATCCGCTTTGGCGGACCGGGCCTGGGCGATGGCTTTTTTGAGTGCGATGGAGGGAGCGGAGGCGGTGATGCCTGCGAGTGTTTCGGGCATGAGCCAACTGGAAAGGCCGGGGGTGACGAGGCCGATGAGGGCGATTTTGAAGCCTGCGATTTCGCGCATGATCCAGGGGAGGACTTGTTTGGGAGCGCCGGAGAGATTGGCTCCGAGGACGGGGGTTTTGGAGGCTTTCAGGTTTCCGTTAAGGATTTCCGGACCCCAATCGAAGTCGTGGTTGCCGAGAGTCCATGCGTCGTATTGGAGGGATTCGAGAAGGTTTACGAAGTGGCGGCCTTTGGATTCGTAGGAGAGGGCGGTGCCTTGGTAGAGATCGCCGATATCGACAAGGAGGGAGTTTGCATTTTGTTTTTTCCACTGACGGATTTGAGTGGCGCAGCGTGCGAAGCCGCCGAGATCGGTGAGGCCGGAGTAGGATTTGGTGGGGAGGATGTGGCCGTGAAGGTCTGTGGTGTGGATGATTGAAATGGTGAGTGTGTCGTTGGATACGGCGTGGCAGAGATGCGAGCCTGCGAGCCAAGCTGTGGAGCCTGCGATGAAGTGGCGGCGTGTGAGTTTGCTTGGCATGGAGGGAAGTGTAGCGCGGTTGTGCGGGAGTCCAAGTGAAGATTGGGGAGGGGTGGGGGAGTGGGAAGGGGTCGCGCAATCATGAACCTCCCGAGAAACATAAATCATTGAACCGCCAAGTCGCCAAGTTCGCCAAGGGGATTTGATTTTGGATAGGATTCATTGGTTTCAGCTTGAGATCGGGAGTGTGGTTGAATAGAAGCGGATCAAATGAATAGGTTCCTGTTATTGGCGATGTTTTTGATTTCTTCTGTGCGGGGAGAGATTGTGACTGTGCTTGAGCCTTCGGAGAAAATGCCGGAGAAGAAGACTGTGGTTTGGTCGCCTTTATTTCAAGCGATGTGGGATGAGATGAATCTGAACTTGGGAGGAAAACCAAGCAAGATCGAGCCACCGAATGAACTGATGACGCGATTGGATGATTTCGAGTGGGAGTCCGAGAAAGTGATGCCTGTGGGGAGTTGGAAAGTATGGGCGGGTAAGGCAGATGAAGGGTTTCTCAAGAAAGTGAATGCGGAGGCGGCAGAACTCACCGGGGAAAAAGATGGTCCCTTTGAAATGGGTGATTGGAGTCCTGGAACACTCGCCTGTTTTGGTTTGTTGGATCGCGAGGTGGAGTTTGAAAAAGAGCTATATGAGTCGAAAAAGGCACCCTTGGCGTTCCGGTTTGAGAAAGAGGTTTCTAATATTTCCTTTTTCGGGGTAAGAGGTCGGTTGGCTGAAAATTACGGGAGATCGATCCGAGTGTTGGCCTATTCCAACAAATCCCATGCGGTGGAAATTTCCTGCAATGAAGTGGATGACAAGGTGGTGCTTTATCTGCCAGCAGAGGGAGAGGATTTCAAAACCGCCTGTGAGCAAATCAAAAAGATGCGGGAAGATCCTGTGGTATCCATGTTGCATGATGGGGATGATTTGCGAATTCCTTATGTTTCTCTGAGTGTGACGAGTGATCTGGTTAGCCAATTGGTGGGCACAAGATTCTATGGAGGTGATGCCAATCCATGGAGGATTGCTCGTGCCGAGCAAAAGACGGATTTCGAGTTGTTTGAGAAAGGAGCGAAAGTGCGGGTGGAAACTTCGATGAATGTGGAACCGTTCGGATCGGTGCCGCAGCCTTTGCCACCGAGGAAGCTTGTTTATGATCGTCCGTTTTTTATCTTTCTGTGTAGGGATGGGGCGGAGTTGCCATATCTGGGTGTGTGGGTGGGTGATGACTCGGCTTTGAAGAAGTTCGAGGCTGGGAAATGAATGCGGGTGACAATCTATTTTGATTTCCAAATTCTCTGCGTGAGGGAGTTTAAGTGATCTTCATTTTGAAGCAGGTGTGTATCGAACAACAAAGCTGTGCCCAGTAAAACGCATCCCGACGAAAATTGAGCAGGACAAAGCGGCTTAAAAGCAGTATATAACCGCCATGATAAGTATAGCCCATCGAACCGTAGTCGATGAAAACGGCAAACCTGAGGCCGCTCTCATTCCTTGGGATGTGTTTGTGGAGTTGCAGGATTTGGTAAATGAGCAACAGCCAAACGAAGCCACGCAAGCCGCGATGAACGAAGCTAGTGAAGATTTGCCGCGCTTTCGTTCGGTCAAGGATTTGATGGCGGAATTAAACTCTTGAGATGCGCGAAATTGTCAGGAAAAGGCAGTTCAAGAAGGACTTCCAGACAATCGCCAGGACGGGGCGCAATCTGGATCGTTTCGTCGAGGCTGTGACCATGCTGCAATCAGGCGAGGCTTTGCCCGCGCATTTCCGCGATCACCCTTTGATCGGCAATTGGAAGAGTTTTCGGGAATGCCATCTGGCAGGTGATCTCCTGCTGATCTATCAAGCAACCGAGGAGGAGTTGATACTGGTTAGATTAGGTAGTCACTCCGATCTTTTCGGGTGAAATATCTCTAGGCGATTTTTTGCTTGGGTAGTCGCGATTTGGAAATTGCGGCTCCTTTTAGTCTTGGAGGTATTTTGCGAGGGAATCGCGGAGGGTGGTTCGGGCGCGGAAGAGGAGGCTTTTTACGGAGGGGACGGAGGTTTCGAGGGCGTCTGCGATTTCTTCGTAGGAGAGGTTTTCGTATCTGCGGAGGATGAGGGCGAGGCGTTGGTTATCGGGGAGGGCTTGGATGGCGGTGTCGATGGCTTTTTGGAGTTCCGATTCGAGGAGGGTGGAGTCGGGTTGGGCGGAGGTGTCGTCGGCGATTTGGAAGTGATGTTCTTCTTCGAGTTGGTCTGAGGAAACGGATTTTTTCCGGGAGCGTCGGCGGGTTTCGTTGAAGACGAG
>JBGSRM010000196.1:0-4622 GCA_041737575.1 Akkermansiaceae bacterium | reverse complement strand
ATGAATGATGCCAAACTCACGGATTGTCCGGAAGCCGGTTGTGACGGGAAAGTCCGGCGATTGCTAGGAACGGGAGGCGGTATCATTTTCAAAGGTTCTGGCTTTTATCAGACCGATTACCGCTCGAACGCCTACGAAACAGCAGCCAAGGCGGACAAGCCTGCAGAGAAATCAGAGAGCAAATCGGAAAAATCGGAGAAGAAAAGCGAAGCGAAGCCCGCATCAAGCAGCTCATCCGATGGTTGAAATCAATTTTTTACTACCGCAAAGCATTGGACTTATCAGAGCGTTTCAATAATTTCATTTTGTTCACGAAAAACGCTTGTGAAATTTTTCACAATCTCCCAATCTTCGTGCGGCTTGCCACCTCACATAACTAGCTCCCATGGCGAATATCTTTCCACGTTGGTCAAATTTCCTACCTTTCAAAATCGCATTTTGCCTCGGAACTGTCGGTGCCGGAGTGGCTCTGGCATTTACCTATTACGCGACTCCGAAGGCTCAGGTTGTAGGCTATCAACCGAAGCAACCCATTCCGTTTTCCCACAAAATCCACGTCGATCAGCTCGGGCTTGATTGCCGTTACTGTCACTCGTTTGTGGATGTGTCCGGGCACTCGAATGTTCCTACCGGGAATACCTGTTGGAACTGCCACAAGCACGTGCAACCGGATAGTCCAAAGTTGGCGCCGCTTCATCGCTCGATGAACCCGGAGTTCGCAGGTTACGATGGCAAACCGATCGAATGGGTACGTGTTCACAAGGCACCTGATTACGTGAAATTCGATCACTCCGCCCACGTCAATCGCGGGATTTCCTGTCAAAGCTGCCATGGCGACGTGGATCAAATGGAGGTTGTTTATCATGCCGAGCCGCATTCGATGGGATGGTGCCTTGATTGCCATCGCGCCCCCGAAAATCACCTCCGCCCACTCGAAGAAGTATTCAATTTCAAATACAGCGATCAAGACGTGATGAAATACACCAACGATGCTTCCGTGAAAACCACCCTCGACCTTGGCAAGCAGTTGAAACACCGCTTCTCCGTGAAACCGAAAACAAGCTGTGCCACCTGCCATCACTAAACCGACCCAACCCAAAATTTTTCTCCCACTAGCCTAGATATGAGCAAACGCATTTTGCAGCACCCCTCAGTTCCGAACGATGAGAATACGATCTCATGGCGCAGTGCCGGACAGCTTGAGGACACGAAAGAATTCCGCGAGTGGATGGATCGCGAATTCCCACGAGGCGCTGCGGAAATGGAGAACCAGGAGGAGATGGAGACCAGCCGCCGCACGTTCTTGAAACTGATGGGGTCTTCCACGGCTCTCGCCGGATTCGGAATGGTTGCTTGCCGCCGCCCGGAGGCTTATTTGGTTCCTTACACGAATGCTCCCGAGTGGGTCATTCCCGGAAAAGCAACTTACTACGCATCCGCCATGCCGCGTGCCACAGGCGCGGTGCCGCTGGTCGTGACGACTTACGAAGGCCGCCCGACAAAGGTAGGGCCGAATCGTTTGCATCCGGACTACGAAGGCACGGATGCCTTCGCGCAGGCCTCGGTGCTTGATATGTATTCTTCCTCACGCTCCCGTCATTATCTGAAGGGCGGCAACAAGGCAAAGCGCGAAGAGTTTCAAAATCTCCTCACGACTCTCGCAAAAGATGGCAGCGCGAAAATCGGTTTTGTGTTCGGTGCCGATGAAAGCCCGACGCGCCTTCGCTTGATTGGCGAGCTTCGCAAAAAATTCTCTGCCTCGAAATTTTATCAATACGAAGCTCTCAGCGTCAGCGACAAGGACGTACTGGGTGAGGGTGTGAAACTGGTGCCGGATTTCTCCAAAGCGGATCGCATCCTCTCTCTGGATTGTGATTTCGCAGGAGTCGATCCGCAGGGTTCCAGCATCGCATTCTTCAACCGCCGCAAGCCGGAAGGTGCGGGTTATCAAAACAAACCGGATGCGGAGAAAATGAACCGCCTTTACTCGGTGGAGTCTGTTTTTAGCCTCACCGGTGGCATGGCGGATCACCGCCTGCGCGTGGCTCCCAGCCAGATCGCTGCAATCGCCTCCCAGATCGCCAGTGAGGTCGGTGCCGAGGCAGGGGACATCGCACCCGTTTTGGAAGGGGAGCAGCTCAAGTGGGTTAAGGAACTTGCGCTTGATCTCAAGGCCAGCGGAGCACGCACAGCCGTCCTTGCCGGCTCACGCCAATCAAAAGCCGTCAAGCATCTCGCACTCGCGATCAACCTCGCGCTTGGGAACATCGGCCAAGGCATCAAGGCCTTCCAAACGGAGAATACCGGCTTTGCAGGCATCACTGAGCTCACTGCGGATCTGAACGATGGCGAAATTGAAACCGTCGTTTTCCTAACTCCCTCAAACCCCGTATATGACGCGCCATCGGATTTGAAATTTGCCGATGCTCTCTCGAAGGCCAAGACCAGCATTCACCTCGGCGACCGCACGAATGCGACTGCATATGCCTGCACATGGCATGTTCCATCCGCTCATTATCTGGAATCATGGAGCGATGCACGCAGTGCCTCTGGTGCTTATACGATCATCCAGCCGATGATTCTCCCGCTTTATCCTGACTGCGTTGCGGAAATCGAGTTGTTGCTCGCATTCCTCGCTGAGGACGGAAAGCTTTCCACAGGCGAAGGTGAAAAAGGCGCCGCCGCCCCCGCACTTGCAGCCGTGATGGCCACCGCTGGAGTCAGCAAAGCGGAATTCAAAGAGATGATCAAAACCGGTTTCAAGGCGAACAGTGCCTACGAAAGCGCCGCTCCTTCCCTTTCCGCAACTGCTTCCGCAGATATTGCCAAAGCCGCTGGCAAAGCTCCGGCAAGCAACAGCCTTGATGTCATTTTCTCAACCGACGCCTCTGTTTACGACGGACGTTGGATCGACAACGGCTGGCTCCAGGAATCACCGGATCCGGTTTCCAAACTCACTTGGGATAACGCAGTACTCATCGCCCCGAAAACCGCCAAAGAACTCGGCATCTACGACGAAATCATCAAGCTGGAACCGGAGAGTTCGATGATCGGCATCGAAGGTGTGCTGGTCAGCAAATACGCCAAAGTAGGCCCCGATGGCGAAGGCCAGAACCGGAAGTCCCCGATGATCACCATTTCGGTCAACGGAAAATCCATTGATTTCCCTGTTCTCATATCATTCGGTCAGGCTGAAAACACTTTGGTCATCCCGCTTGGATATGGCCAAGGCTTCAACGACGAAGACGAACTGGGTCGCGGAAATTCGACGAATTCCAAATTCGTAAGCCTCGTCGGTGTCAATCGCGGCTTTGATGCGTATCCACTCCGCAATTCCGATACTTCTTACTTCGCGACAGGTGCCACCATTTCCCTCACCAAAAAACGCTATTCGGTAGCTCTTACCCAAGAGCACCACGCCATGTATGGACGTGCGCTCGCCCGTGAAATTTCGACCAACAAGATCCCTCACAAAGGTGATTTCGACGCACAACTCGCTAAAGTAAAAAAGCAGGGCAACGACTCCCATGCGCCGGTAAATATTTCCCTCTACAAACCTCACGACGTTGATGGCAAGAATCTGATCAATGATACCCTCCATCAGTGGGGAATGACCATCGATCTTTCCTCCTGCATGGGTTGCAACGCCTGTCTGGTTGCCTGCCAGGCGGAAAACAACATCCCGATCGTCGGCAAGGAGCAAGTGGCTAGAGGTCGCGAAATGCATTGGATCCGCATGGATCGCTACTTCGCCGTCCATAAAGACAACAAGTTCGATGCGGATAGCCCGGCAATGATTCCCCAGCCAGTTGCCTGTGTGCAATGCGAAGCAGCCCCTTGCGAAACGGTTTGCCCAGTCAACGCCACCATCCACACCGAAGACGGCCTTAACGCGATGGCCTACAACCGCTGCATCGGCACCCGCTATTGCGCCAACAACTGCCCTTACAAAGCGCGTCGATTCAATTTCTTCGATTACAACAAGCGCAACCCGCTCATCAAAAACAACCTCAACAAAGGCCCTATTGGTGAACGCCACGACAAAGAGGCACCCCATCTTCAAAAGAACCCGAACGTCACGGTTCGTATGCGCGGTGTCATGGAAAAATGCACCTATTGCGTCCAGCGTCTCAAAGCTGCCGTGATCCGTCAAAAACGCGGGCAGAAGCAGGAAGTTCTCACTTCCGGCAAGCTCTCGACCGAGTTGGAAGTCTCTACGGAAACACTTCGCATCCCCGTGGACTCCGTAAAAACCGCCTGTCAGGATGCCTGCCCGGCGGAAGCAATCAAGTTCGGCAACCTTCTCGACGGCAAATCATCAGAGATGGTTCGCGCCAAAGAATTGGAGCGCAACTACGACCTGCTCAACTACATCGGCACGCGGCCACGAACCAGCTACTTGGCTCGCGTGAAAAACCCAAATTCAAAAATGCCCGATGCCGAATTCATCGGCCAGTCCACCATTCACATGGTCTGAACCATTTCTAATTCCTTTCGACTTCATCCATACCCATGGCCGCCAAAACAGAAACCGCCCCGCAACAAGACTCCGGAATCAAACTCCCGGTTCTCAAGCGTGAAAAGCTCATCCTCAACGACCGCTCCTACCACTGGATCACGGA
>JBGSRM010000180.1:0-2787 GCA_041737575.1 Akkermansiaceae bacterium | reverse complement strand
GGTTTCATGTGGGAATTAGCGTGGGGAGTTGAGGTTTTTTCACCGCAGAGGCGCAGAGGTCGGAGAGGGACGCGGAGGGAGATTTGATGGGAATGGATGAATTGAAGATGTTGTTGGGAATGGCCGCAAAGGAACGCAAAGATCGCAAAGTTTGGAATTTGAGCGAGGTTAGCATTTTTTTGTGAGGTGGGGTTTTAGGTGGAGGGTGATGGATTTATGGTTTTGGGATGATGATGTTGGGGACTAGCCAGTGCTGGATGGAGATGGAGGCGAGCCAGATGATGATAAAGAGGGAGATGGCGAGGACTAGGATGAATTTGCGGCGGAGGACGGTTTGGTAGAGGAAGATGAGTTTCACATCGAGCATGGGGCCGAAGGTGAGGAAGGCGAGTTTGGCTCCCCATGAGAATTTGGCGAGGGTGGCGGCGATGAAGGCGTCCGAGGTGCTGCAGAGGCTGAGGATGAAGGCGAGTGCCATGAGGGCGGCGGGGGCGATGAGGGTGTTGCCTGCGAGGGAATCGAGCCACTCGGCACCGGGGGCGATGCCGGTGTTGAAGAGTGCGGTGATGGCGACGCCGATGGTGAAGTAAACGCCGACGTCGACGAAGTCTTTTTGTGCGGAGCGCATGGCGGCGATGAGGCGGGCGTCATCGGGTGGGGGTGAGGTGTGGTGGTGGTTTTCGTGGCTGTGGTCGTGGCCGCAGGAGTCGTGGTGGTCGTGATTGTGATTAGCGTGTTCGTGGGGATGGTCGTGGCCGCAGCAGTGGGAGTGGTCTTGGGTTTCAGGGGTGGGATTTTTTTCGATTTGATCGGCGAGGTCTTTTTTGAGGATGAGGCGGATGGGTATTCGAGCGATGGCGAGGCCGATTAGGACGGCGACGGAGTAACCTAGAGCCATGCGGAGGAAGGTCATCCAGTCGGGGGCTTGGCCTTGGAAGGCTTTCCATGTGCTGAGGGCGGTGATGGGGTTGAAGATGGGTGCGGCGAGCATGTAGGTGATGGCGCAACTGAGGGGCAGGCCTTTGCTGACGAGGCGGCGGATGACGGGGACGACGGCGCATTCGCAAACGGGGAGGATGGCACCGAGGGTGCCGGAGACGAGGATGGCGAGGTAGCGGTTTTTGGGTAGAAAGCGATCCATGGTACCTGCGGGCAGGTAGATATCGATAAAGCCGCTGATGATGGTGCCGAGAAGGATGAAGGGAGCTCCTTCGAAAAGGATGCTGAGGAACGCTAGGGCGAAGTCCTGTTGGGCATCTGGGTTCATGGGGGGAGGGTGGGGGAAAGTTTGGAGGTCTTAAAGTCTTAAAGTCGGAAAGAGGGATGGAGGATTTTTAGAGACCAGAGTTCGTGGGTTTGATTGATGATTGATGATTGATGATTGATGATTGATGATTTTTGATTTTTGATTTTTGATTTTGGGAAGGGAGGAATTTTTTTAGGCCATGATGGAGATGGCGATTTGTTGGGCGGTTTGTTTGTTGTAGAGGAGTTCGATGAGGGCGAGGCCGAAGTCGAGGGAGGTGCCGGCGCCTCGGGAGGTGAGGAGGTTGCCGTCGAGGGTGATGCGTTCGTTGGAGTTGTTGGGGAGC
Organism: Akkermansiaceae bacterium; assembly: GCA_041737575.1. Lineage (GTDB taxonomy): Bacteria > Verrucomicrobiota > Verrucomicrobiia > Verrucomicrobiales > Akkermansiaceae > Luteolibacter. Next base: position 1,195 of record JBGSRM010000180.1, on the reverse strand, counting down.
TCGGAGGTGGTGGAGGAGTGAGCGGTGAAGTTTTTATTTTCCAATAATCCGGCGTCGTGGAGGAGGAGGGGTGCGGCACAGATGGCGGCGATGGGTTTTCCCTCCTTATGGAAGTTTTGGATGAGTGTGAGGACTTGTTGGTTTTTGCGAAGTTCCATGACGGCGGGGCCACCGGGGAGGAGAAGGGCGTCGAAGGGTTGGTGGATGACGTCGGCGAGGAGGGCGTCGGGGATGATTTTGATGCCGGATTTTCCGGTGATTTGGCCGGTGGTTGTGGCGGCGAGGATGACTTCCGCACCGGCGCGGCGGAGGAGATCGACGGGTGTGATGGTTTCGATTTCTTCGAAGCCGTTTTCGAGGATACAGAGGACGCGTTTCATGTTTCCATTATGAACAGCAAGTATCCCCCGCCAATCTCCAACCTGATTTTTCTAGATCGGTGCTTGAGATCATGCCAGCTAGCTGTTAAGTTACTCATATGCAAGTTGAATTGCCAGATGCTGTTTTGGAAGGCACCGGAATGACGCCGGAGTTGGCGAAGCTTGAGGTGGCTGTTGCGCTTTACCGTGATCGAAAGGCAAGTATGGGTCGTGCGGCGCGGTTGGCTGGAATGCCGCGTCCTCTATTTCAACACGAACTGGGGAAACGTGGAGTAACTGTGGATTATGAAGTTGAGGATTTTGAGCAGGATATCCGCACTATGAGCCATATTTTCCCACGATGATTGTCGTAAGTGACACATCCGTTGTCACGGCACTGATACAAATCAAGCGTGTTCAATTGCTTGCGGATTTGTTTGGTTCCGTGGTGGTCCCAAAAGCCGTGGCTGATGAACTTGCAATATGCCACGTCAAACTTCCGATATGGCTTGCTGTCAAAGAGTTGCGAGACAGGGGAATGGTGAACAAATGGGCTGAAACATTGGATGTAGGCGAGAGCGAGGCGATCGCTTTGGCCATCGAGTTGGGAGCTGCACTGGTGCTGATGGATGAAAAAGCAGGGCGCGCTGCCGCGCAAAGTGCCGGTTTGCAGGTGGTTGGGGTTTTGGGTGTGATACGTGAGGCGAAGCGACTTGGTCTTGTGAAGAGTGTTGCGGAGGAAATTGAAAATCTGCGCAAAATGGCTTCATTCCGGATTTCTCCTGCGCTTGAAGCCAGGGTTTTACGCGATGCTGGAGAAGTGTGAGGAAACCGTT
>JBGSRM010000176.1:0-7861 GCA_041737575.1 Akkermansiaceae bacterium | reverse complement strand
GAGAAGGCGAAGATTTGGAAGATGGAGTTTTTGGGTTGTCCGAAGCTGAGGAAGGCGGCGAAGAAGGTGGTGATGAGGATGGCGAAGCCTGCGGGGCGAATGCGTTGGGAGAACCAGTGTTGGATGGCGGCTCCCTGGTGGTAGCTGAGGTGGCGGAGGAGGTATTTGTTTTTTTTGGGCATGGGGGGGCTGAAAAGCTGGAAAGATGGAATTTTTTAACCGCGAATGAACGCGAATGAACGCGAATTTTTTTGAAGAGGATGTGGAATAATTAGGTTAATTTTTTTGGATTTCATTGTGATTTAGATGGGGGCGGGGATTTTTTGGAGGAGGTCGGTGACGATTTGGCGGGCGTCGGTGCCGGAGTATTTGGATTCCGGGGAGAGGACGAGGCGGTGGGCGATGACATCGGTGGCGAGGGATTGGATGACTTCCGGGGTGACGAATTCGCGGCCCTCGAAGAGGGAGATGACTTGGGAGGTTTTCATGAGGGCGAGGGAGGCTCGGGGGCTGGCGGCGAGTTGGATTTCCGGGATGCCACGGGTTGCGGCGACGAGGGTGACGGCGTAGTGGCGGAGTTCATCGGAGAAGCGGATGCGGCGGGCGGCGGAGGAGATGTCGAGGATGTCCTGGCGGGTGAGCACGGGTTGCATGGATTTGAGTGGGTGGGATTCGGCTTGGTCGGCGAGGATTTTTGTTTCCTGTTCGGTGCTGACGTAGCCGAGCTGGCATTGCATGGTGAAGCGATCCATTTGAGCTTCCGGGAGTGGGAATGTGCCGCGGAATTCGACGGGGTTTTGAGTGGCGATGGTGAAGAAGAGACCGTCGAGGTCATAGCGTGTGCCGTCGATGGTGACCTGGCGTTCGCCCATGGCCTCGAGAAGGGCGCTTTGAGTGCGGGGGGAGGCGCGGTTGATTTCGTCCGCAAGGAGGATGTCTGTGAAGATGGGGCCTTTGTGGAAGCGGAATTCCTGGGTGCGGGGGTCGAGGATGGAGACGCCCAGGATGTCGGAGGGGAGGAGATCGGGGGTGAATTGGACGCGTTTGAATTCGGCGTTGGAGATGGAGTTTGCGATGGCTTTGGCGAGGGTGGTTTTGCCGGTTCCGGGGAAGTCTTCGAGGAGGACGTGGCCGCCGGAGAACATGCAGGCGAGGACTTTGCGGACGGTGGATTCCTGGCCGTGTATGATTTGGCAGACGGCGTTTTCCAATTTGAGAGCCAGTTCGGATTCTTTTGTCATGTGTGGAAGAATGTTCGTGATTGCGGGCGAGGATTCAACGTACATGTTTTGGGAAATGAGTATTATCACGCAGCGGGGGGATACGGGTGAGACGGATTTGATGTTCGGGAGGAGGGTGTCGAAGACTTCAGTGAGGTTCGCGGCGTTGGGAGCGATTGATGAGTTGAATGCGGCGTTGGGGATGGCGCGGGTGGCGGATGTTGAGGGGAGGTGTGTGGCGATTTTGGATCGGGTGCAGAATTTGTTGTTCGGGTTGATGGGGCAGTTGGCGTGTTTGCCGGAGGATGTGGAGAGGTATTTGGAGAAGGGGTATGCGGTGGTGAAGGGGGAGGATGTGGAGTGGATCACGGAGACGGCGAGGGAGATTGAGGCGGCGGGTGTGAGGTTTACGCATTGGGCGGTGCCGGGTGCGGAGGGTTCGGTGTTGCGGGCGAATTTGGATTTTGCGAGGACTGTTTCGAGGAGGGCGGAGCGGGAGGTTTTAAAGTTGCATGAGGAGGAGGGTGAGGTTTGCGAGGTGATACGGGTTTTTCTGAACCGGGTATCGGATTTGATGTGGATTTTAGCGAGGAGTGGGGGGTGAGGGTATGATGGGTTTTGTTAGATTTTTTTTGATGGGGTTGGTTTGTGTGGTTTTGAACGGGTGTGGATTGGGTGGAGGGAGGGAGGTTGTTTACACGCCTGCGGGTTGGCCGGAGGAGGTGAAGGGGACGATTTTCAAGCCGGAGGGTGATGGGAAGAAACCTGCGGTTTTGCTGTTGCATGGTGGGATCAAGCTGGGGGTGGATGGGAGGTGGGTGATGAACGGGACGGCGCGGAGGTTGGCGGAGCGTGGGTATTATGTGATGAATGTTACGTATCGGGGTTTGAACGAGTGGGGTTATCCGTCGCAGTTGGAGGATGTGCGGGCGGCGTTGGCGTGGATGAAGGAGAATCGGGAGAGAGAGGGGATTGATGTGAACCGGTTGGCGGTTTTCGGGTATTCGGCAGGTGGGTATTTGGGGGCTTTGGCGGCGATGGATGAGAGGAAGGGTGAGTCCGGGGTGAAGGTGGTGGTGGCGGGTGCGGCGCCTAGTGATCTAACAGTTTACAAGTATGGTGATTTGATGAGGAGGTATTTGGGTGAGAATGGGGCGCCGGAGATGGGGCGGTTGATCGAGGCATCGACCTTGAGGTATGTGCGGAGGGGTGTGCCGCCGGTTTTCATGTATCATGGGACGCGGGATGAGCTGGTGAGGCCGGGACATACGATGAAGATGGCGGATGCGTTGCGATATCACGGGGTTCCGTATGAGGTGTTTTGGATTGAGGGGAAGGGGCATGTGGAGGGGTTTTTCGCGTCGGGTGAGGCGGTGGAGAGGGCGATTGATTTTATGGATGGGTATTTGAAGTAGGGGGGAGAGGTCTGAGGGTCTGATTGATGATTGAAGACTGATGATTGATGATTTTTAATTTTTGATTTTGGGGGTATGATGGGCATGATGTGGGGAGGATCGATATGGAAGAGGCGCTTGTTAATTTGATTCAGAATGCATTTCGGTATGAGTCGACGGATATTTTTCTGGTGGAGGGGGAGTCGCCGAGGATACGGCGGGAGGGGAGTGTGGTGGAGTTGCATCCGGTGCCGGTGCCGCGGGGTGCGATGGAGGATTTCTGGAAGGCGTGTGGTGTGGATTTCGAGGTGACGAAGGAGACGGATGTTTCGTGGGAGATGCCGTTGGGTGGGAGGTTGCGGGTGAATTTGTATCGGACGCTGGGGAGGTTGGCGGCGGTGTTGAGGCCGGTGAAGAAGGAGATACCTACGTTGGAGGGGTTGGCGTTGCCGGCGGGTTTGTTGCAGTCGTGGTTTCAGAGGAAGAACGGGTTGATTTTGGTGACAGGGCCTACGGGGTCGGGTAAGTCAACGACGTTGGCGGCGTGTTTGAACTGGGTGAATGAGAGGATGTGCCGTCATATCGTGACCTTGGAGGATCCGATTGAGTTTTTGTTTGAGAACGGGCATTCGTTTTTTTCGCAGAGGGAGATGAGGTTGGATACGGAGGGATTCGGGGTGGCGTTGAGGTCGGCTTTGAGGCAGAGCCCGGATGTTTTATTTATCGGTGAGATCCGGGATCGGGAGACGGCTGTGACGGCGTTGCAGGCGGCGGAGACGGGGCATCTGGTGGTTTCGACGATGCATAGCGGAGGGGTGACGGAGACGGTGGGGCGTTTTACGAATTTGTTGGGAGGTGTGGGTTCGGGGGCGTTGCCGTTGTTGGCGGGGCAGTTGATCGGGATTGTGACGCAGAGGTTGCTGCCGAAGGTGGGGGGAGGGATGTTTCCGGCGTTGGAGTATTTTCAGAATGAGGCGGGGACGCGGAAATGGATTGTGGAGGAGCGGATGGCGGATTTGCAGGATTTCATCAACAAGGCGGACGGGACGGTGGCGTGTTCGGCGTTGGATTATCTGGTGGCATCCGTGGGGCAGGGTTTTCTGGATGTGGATGTGGCGAGGGGGGCGTGCGGGAGGCCGCAAGATTTGGATCGTGCCTTGAAGGGAATCCGTTAGAATTTTTTTATGATCAGAGAGATTCGTGAGTATTTAAGGGAGACGGTGGAGCGAGGTGGTTCTGATTTGCACTTGTGTGCGTATGCACCGGCGTGTGCGAGGGTGAACGGGACTTTGGTGGCGTTGGATGATGAGGTGTTGGAGCCGGAGGGTGTTAGGGAGTTGATCCATGAGGCGTTGAGTGAGGCACAGAGGGCGGAGCTGGAAGAGGCGTGGGAGTTGGATTTTGCGTTGTATGTGGATGGGGTGGGCAGATTTCGTGGGAATGTGCATATTGTGAGGGGAGGTGCGGAGGCGACGTTTCGTTTCATCAAGCAGGATATTCCGGAGCTGGAGGAGTTGGGGCATTATGATGTGGTGAGGGAATTGTGTGGGATTCGGAACGGGTTGGTGTTGGTGACGGGGACGACGGGTTCGGGAAAATCGACGACCTTGGCCTCGATGGTGAAGAGGATTTCCGAGACGCGGAGCGGGGTGGTGATCACATTGGAGGATCCGGTGGAGTATGTTTTCCGGCACAGTTCGTGTTTGATCAAGCAGCGTGAGGTGGGGAGTGATACGAAGAGTTTTCCGAAGGCGTTGAGGCAAGCGTTAAGGCAGGATCCGGATGTGATTGTGGTATCGGAGCTGAGGGATTTGGAGACGATACGGATCGCGATGACGGCGGCGGAGACGGGGCATTTGGTTTTGGCGACGTTGCATACGCCGGATGCGCCGCAGTCGATCGACCGTTTGGTGGATGTGTTTCCTCCTGAGCAGCAGCCGCAGATTGTGACGCAGTTGGCGGGTGTTTTAGAGGGGATTGTTTGTCAGAGGTTGATACCGCGTGCGGATGGAGAGGGGCGGGTGATGGCGAGCGAGGTGTTGAGGCCGAGTTATGCGATTCGGGCGTGTATCCGGGAGCATAAGCTGGAGCAGTTGGTGGGTTTGATGGAGATCGGTGCGAAGGATGGGAATCATACGATTGACGAATCGGTCGGGAGGCTGTTTCAATCCGGCCTGATCAGTCGGGAAGAAGCGATTTTCAATAGCCGTGAACGGCGATTGTTTGAGGAGAAGAAACCGGCACCGAAGCCGAAATCAATCTGGACATCATAATTTAAGGAAATGAATTTACGTTTAATTATTACGCGGACGATTTTTGTAATCGTTCTGATTGTGGCAGGTTTATATGCGCTGAGTTATTTCAAGAAGAAGGGGCGGCAGGATGATATTGTGGAGGAATTGAAATCGCTGAGCAGCGAGAGTTCCTTTTTCGGGCAGTTTACGGGTGTTGAGGCGCGGAGGACGATGGTGCGAGCGGTGGGTTTGATAGCGGAGGCTAATAATCTTGGGTTGGCGCCTGAGGAGACGATCGAGCGGGGGTTGGGCTTGGAGAAGGCGACGTTTGAAATGGACAGCAAAGATGACAAGGCGACGGAGAGGCAGAAGTTGATTAGGAAGACATTGAGGTTGAATTATGAAAATTTCAGGAAGTTGGGGTATAAGGCGGATTTTCAAACGTTGGAGAGCATGCGGATGGGAGAGTTGCCGACGATTCAGGATGGCGCGCGAGCCGGGAAGAAGGCGGTGGTGGGGGTTGTGATCGATGAGAGGTTGTCGCCGGGTATGGATTGTGTTTTGGCGAATTTGGAGATACGGCCAGCGGAGGAGGTGAGGGGTGTGACGACGGATGTGGAGATCGCGGCGGCGAGGGCGTTGGTGGTGGATTTGGCGACTGCCAATGTGATCGATCGGGTGGCGGAGCAGCGGATTTTGAAGGATTTGGAAGCGCGGGCGAATCGGGCGAAATAAGTTTTAAGATATGGGTTATTGTTGGATTGTCTTATTATTTGGTGGGTCAAGGAGTTAGCTGCTGGGTGGTTTGTTATGCGGTGTTTTTGGTGAGAAATGAGGAGCTTGGGGTGTTGATTTTTTGGGGTGAAGTGGGTATGGTGTTGGTAGAGAAAGAACTGTTAGATTTTCACCGATATGGCACTTGATCGAATTACACAGAAGTTGCAGGAGGCGTTGCAGGCGGCCCAGGGTTTGGCATCGAAGTCGTCGCACCCTGAGTTGAGGAGTTCGCATGTTTTGCTGGCGTTGTTGCAGCAGGAGGGAGGGATTGCGGTTCCGATTTTGCAGAAGGCGGGGGTGGATGTGACGGGGCTGAAGGCGGCGGTGGCATCGGCTTTGGCGGGAGAGGTGAGTGTGAAGGGTGCGACGATGCAGCCACAGATCAGCGCGGGGTTGCGGGCGACGCTGGAGGATTCGGATCGGGTGAGGGAGGAGATGGGGGATGATTATTTATCGATCGAGCATTTTCTAACAGGTGCGTTGAAGGGTGATTCGCCGGCGGGCAAGTTGTTGAAAGGTGCGGGTTTGGATGGGAAGAAGCTGGAGACTGCGATCAAGGAGGTGAGGGGATCGCAGAAGGTGACGGATGCGGATCCCGAGGGGAAATATCAGACATTGGAGAAGTATGGGACAGATCTAACAGCACGTGCGCGTGCGGGTAAGATTGATCCCGTGATCGGGCGGGATCATGAGATACGGAGGGTGTTGCAGGTGTTGTCGCGCAGGACGAAGAATAATCCTGTTTTGATTGGAGAGCCGGGTGTTGGTAAGACGGCGATTGTGGAGGGTTTGGCGCGAAGGATTGTTTCCGGAGATGTGCCGGACTCGATGAAGAACAAGCGGGTGATTGCTTTGGATATCGGGTCGATGTTGGCGGGTGCGAAGTTTCGAGGGGAGTTTGAGGAGAGGCTGAAGGCGTTTTTGAAGGAGGTGACGGATGCGGAGGGGAAGATTATTTTGTTTATCGATGAGTTGCATACGATTGTGGGTGCCGGGGCGGCGGAGGGGGCGGCGGACGCTTCCAACATGTTGAAGCCGCAACTGGCACGCGGTGAGTTGCATACGATCGGGGCGACGACTTTGGATGAGTATCGGAAGTATATCGAGAAGGATGCTGCGCTGGAGCGTAGGTTCCAGCCGGTGATGGTGGGTGAGCCATCGGTGGAGGATACGATAGCGATTTTGCGAGGTTTGAAGGAGCGGTATGAGGTGCATCACGGGGTGCGGATTCAGGATGGTGCGATTGTGGCGGCGGCGATGATGTCGGATCGGTATATATCGGATCGATTTTTACCGGATAAGGCGGTGGATTTGATTGATGAGGCGTCGTCGCGATTAAAGATCGAGCTGGATTCGATGCCGACGGAGATTGATGAGTTGGAGCGGCAGATCATGCAGTTGGAGATGGAGAGGAAGGCGTTGGAGAAGGAGAGTGACAAGGCGTCGAAGGTGCGTTTGGAGAAGGTGGTGGAGGAGCAGGCGAATTTGAAGGAGAAGTCCTCCGGGTTGATGGCGCAGTGGAGGAATGAGAAGGAGGTTATTGATCAGGTTAGGTCGGCGCAGGAGAGGATTGAGGGATTGAGGAATGAGGCGGAGAGGGTGCAGAGGATCGGAGATTTGACGCGTGCTTCGCAGATCACGTATGGGGATTTGCCGGAGGCGCAGAAGTTGTTGGAAGGGGCGCAGGAGGAGTTGGCGGTGATACAGAAGAACGGGGCGTTGCTGAAGGAGGAGGTGACGGAGGAGGATATTGCACGGGTGGTTTCGTCATGGACGGGGATTCCGGTGAACCGGTTGCAGGAGGGGGAGAAGGAGAAGCTGGTGAATATGGAGGCGCGGTTGGGAGATCGGGTTGTGGGGCAGAAGAAGGCGATCGTGGCGGTATCGAATGCGGTGAGGAGGGCGCGTGCGGGTTTGCAGGATGAGAACCGGCCGATCGGGTCGTTTTTGTTTTTGGGTCCGACGGGTGTGGGCAAGACCGAGTTATCGAAGGCGTTGGCGGAGTTTTTGTTTGATGACGATGGGGCGATGGTGCGCATCGATATGTCGGAATACATGGAGAAGCACAGCGTTTCACGGTTGATCGGGGCACCACCGGGGTATGTGGGTTATGATGAGGGTGGGCAGTTGTCGGAGCATGTGAGGCGCAAGCCGTATTCGGTGGTTTTGTTTGATGAGATCGAGAAGGCGCATCCGGATGTGTTCAATGTGCTGTTGCAGGTTTTGGATGATGGAC
>JBGSRM010000090.1:0-7180 GCA_041737575.1 Akkermansiaceae bacterium | reverse complement strand
GAGGTGAAGTGGACGTTTTCCCAGGTGGGTTTTTTGAGGGGGCCGGTTCCGCGGAATTGGAAGAGGCCGTAGAAGGGTTTGAAGGGGAGGGTGATGAGGCCGAGGAGGCCGCGTGCATTGAGGCGGATGGTGAAGTCGATGTTTTGCTCGGAGAGGTCGATGGAGCCGTCGCCGGTGAATTTGACGGAGGTGGTGGAGGTTTGGAAGTCGCGGGTGGAGAGGACGCCGTTTTTGATTTTGAAGTTGCAGAAGGCGTCTTCGGCGCGTTCGGAGCCGAAGCGTTTGTCGTTGACGACGGCGCCAGCGACGGTGGAGAGGGGGCCGAAGATGGGGACGGAGAAGAGTTCGCCATTTTCTAGGGCGATGAGACCGCTGCCGTTCATGGATTTGATGTCGGAGCCTTTGATGGAGAATTCGAGGCGTCCGGTGAGTTGGCCGCCGCCTTCGAGGTTGAAGTCGTAGAGGGTTGAAATTTCCGGGAGGGAGAGTTTGGACCAGGTGATTTCGCCGGAGAGGCCATTTGAGTTGTGGTGGGTGAATTCGGCGGCGATGTCGCCGGAGAGGGTGTTGGCGGAGAGTTTGGAGACGTAAACCTGGGAGCCGGTGACTCTGACGGTGGCTTTGGGTTGGGAGAGGATGAGGTTTTCGCCGAGGAATTTGTAGGTGGCTTTGTCATCGGTTTTGAAGTTGACGGTGAGATCGGTGCGGCCTTTGGGGGTGACATCGATGATGCCTGAGCCGGAGAGGGAGGGGGGTGTGTGGAAGCGGTATTGTTCGAGGTCGTCTGCGATTTTGGGGGCGAACATGCGGGTCATGGGTGCGGCGAAGAAGTCGCCGGAGACGTTTTCGACGGCGATGGTTTTGGTGTCGTTATCGTAGCGGATGCGAGCGAATTTGGCGGTTCCGGAGGAGGGGCCGTTGTAGTTTTTTTTGTTGGAGTAGTCGAAGGTGGTGGAGCCGTCGTAGAAGTCGAGTTCGTGGTGGTTGACGACGAAGGAGCAGTTGGTGGCTTTGAGGGGGACGTCGCGGTAGGAGGTGTTGGTGAGGGAGCCTTTGCCGGTGTAGGACCATGCGAAGCGGTCTTTGAGGTTGAAGGAGCCCTCGATGGAGAGGTTGCAGGTGGCGTCTTTTTTTGCTTTGAAGTCGTTGAGAATGAGTTCTAGGGGTTGGCCGATAAAGAAGGGTTTGTAGATGGCGGCGGGGAGGGTGGATTCGATTTGGATGCGGACGACATCGCCTTCCCTGAGGAGTTTGCCGGAGGCGGTTCCGTCCGGGCGAGTGAGTTTCATGTTTTTGAGGAAGAGGCTGCCGTTTTGGTAGGAGAACCATGAGTCGAAGGAGGAGAAGGAGACGCCGCGGAGCATGATGGAGTCGAAGTGTGCGTGGCCGGTGAGGTTGACGACGGGTTTTTGTAAATCTGTTAGATTGAAGTCTCCGGCGAAGATGAATTTTTGTGAGCCGCCGGTGAGGAGGTCGAGGTTGAGGGAGGTTTGCAGCCAGGATTTGAGGAGGCGGGGAATGTCGATGGAGGTTTCCATGTCGAAGTTGCCGTCGCGGGAGAGGAGTTGGTAGTCGATGCTCCCGGAGATGTTGCCGCGTTGGTCGTTGGCGGAGATGGATGAGATGGTGAGGAGGTGTCCTGAGAGGGTGCCTTGGGCTTTAAGGTTTTCGAGGCGGTATTGGCGGCGTTCGATGGAAGGGGCGTCGATCAAGAATTTGGCGTTGATGGATTTTGGATCGGTGAGGTCGCCTTCGACATCGATTTTGAGTTGAGGAGGGTATTGGGAGTCGAAGTTCCAGTTTTCGAGTTCAGTGATGATGTTGGCGATGAGTTCGCGGCGGCGGCTTTCGTTTTTGTATTCTTCGGGAGAGTTTTGTTTTTCCTGGCGTTTTCCGAAGAGTCGGGCGTTGAGGGTGATGTCGATGCCGCCGACGTTGGCTTTGGTGTCGCGGAATTCGAGGAGGGTTTCATTGGGCATGAAGATGGTGCCGTTGACTTTGGAGAAGGAGAGGGATTGACCGGCGGGGTTTTCGGGGTCAACGGGGAGGGAGATGTTGGCGTTGCGGAGTTGGATTTTGCGGAGGCGAGGTTGGCCGGAAGCGAGGCTTGAGTAGTCGAGGGTGAGGCCGATTTCCTCGAGGCGTGCGAGTTCGTGGATGCGTCCGTCTTCGGCATAGATGCGGACGTCTTTGGCGACGAAGCCGCGGAGGGGGACGTAGGTGAGGGAGTCGAGTTTTACGTGGAAGCCGTTTTTGGAGATTTCTTTTTCGATGGCGTAGCGCCAGGAGTCGGGGAGGCCGGTGTTGTTAGCCCAGACGAGGGTGATGAGGGCGAGGGGTATGAATGCGAAGAGGAGCAGCCAGAGGGCTGATTTGAGGTTGTGGATGATGCGGAAGCGGAACATGGGTGGGGGTTGTTAGACGTAGCCTGCGCTGCGGAAGGAGAAGTAGGGTTCGCGGCCCGGGGCGGGTTTGGCGATGATGATGTGGTCGATGAAGCGGATTTGCATGAGCTGGGAGGCTTTGAGGATGTTTTCGGTGATTTTGAAATCGGCCTGGCTGGGTGTGGGGTCGCCGGAGGGGTGATTGTGGAGGAGGACGAAGGCGAAGGCGTTTCTGGTGATGACGGGGCGGAGGATTTCGCGAGGGTGGGCGGTGGTTTCGTTGACGGTTCCGGAGGAGATGGTGGTGGTGGAGGTGTGTTGGAGGCGGCTGTTGAGGGTGACGACGATGGCGGTTTCCGTGGGGAGGGTGTTGAGTTGGTTGGCGAAGTGATCGTAGATGAGTTGTGGGGTGTCGAGGGGTATGGCGTTGATTTTTTCGCGGGCGATGCGTGTTCCGATCTCGAAGGCGGCGGCGAGTTTGCAGGCTTTGGCGAGGCCGATGCCTTTGTTGTTCATGTATTCTGTGTGGGGGAGGCGGGAGAGTTCCTGGAGGCTGCCGTATTTTGTGAGGAGGCCTTCGGCGACCTGGATGACGTTTTTTCCGATGGTGCCGGAGGATAGGAAGATGGCGAGGAGTTCGGAGTTGCTAAGGGAGGTGGTGCCGAATTTATTTATTTTCTCGCGGGGGAGGTCGTGGGTATCGGCGGCATCGTTGAGGAGGGACATTTTGTTATTCGATATTCTGGACTTGCTCGCGGATTTTTTCGAGTTCGGATTTTGCCTCGACAATGGTTTGTGAGATGGTGGCGTGGTTGGCTTTGGAGCCGATGGTGTTGAATTCGCGGAAGAGTTCCTGGCAAAGGAAATCGAGGGGGCGGCCAGGGGGTTCGGAGGAGTGGATGTAGTCCGAGAATTTTGCGAAGTGTGAGGAGAGGCGGGTGATTTCCTCGGAGATGTCGCAGCGGTCTGCGAAGATGGCGAGTTCTTTGGTGAGGCGTTCGTCGTTGAGGTCGAGGGGGATGCCGAGGTCGGCGAGGCGTTTGGTGAGGGTTTCGCGGAGGCGTTCGGGGCGGGTGGGGGCGAGGGAGGATACTGAGGAGGTGAGGGAGATGAGGTTTTGGAGGCGTTGGAGGAGGTCGGTTTTGAGGTGGTCGCCTTCCGAGGAGCGCATGAGGTTGAGGTTATGGATGGCTGCGGTGAGGGCGGGTTGGATGGCGAGCCATGCGGAGTCGAGGTCGATTTGGTCGGGCTCGGTGAGTTCGATGATGCCGGGTTGGCGAGCGAAGTCAGCGGCGGAGGGGAGGATGGGGCGGTTGAGTAGGGAGGAGAGTTGGGAGAAGGCGGCCTCGAAGGATTTGGCGAGGTTGGTGTTGATGCGGGCGGAGGGAGTGGAGGTGTTTTCGGGTGTTTCGAGTTTTACGTTGATTTGGATGCGGCCGCGGGAGATGTGAGGGGAAGTGGTTTGGCGAATGTTGGACTCGAGGGGAGTGAGGTGTTTGGGGAGGTTGGTGACGATTTCGATTTGTTTGCGGTTGATGGATGAGGCTTCGACGGAGGCAATCCAGGTGTCTGTGGTGTGGGTGGCGCGTCCGAAGCCGGTCATTGATTTCATGGGGGGAGTGAAGGGGGACGAGGGGGAGTTGTCGATGTTGGATTGGTGGGTGTGGGGTTCGCTGAGGATGTATTGGAACGCGATTGAACATGGCATGAATTTTTTCGTAGAACGTCGAGGCTGGGTAACTCGCAATCGGGAGCGCCCCTCCGCTTCAGGTTGAGGCTTATGTTACGGAAAATCAATGAAGCAGAAGGTTACTAGCGGTTGGATTGTGAGGATCGTTCGCCGATTTCTTCGGATTTGACATCGTCCGCCAGTTGAATGAGTTCTCTCTTCCAAGCTTCCGGGACATCTGAGCCTTGTAACCAGATAGATTCACCTCCCATGTAGACGAGGAGTTCATCCCTAGAGGGTCCAGTAGTTACAATAGGATGAAACAACTTAGGGTCTCGATTGCGCCATTGAGCCGATGTAAGTATGCGCTTTTTGAGTCTCAGGTATCGCCTCATGTCTGCGATTCTATGTTCGCTTCGAGACCAATTCACGCGGATTGATGCTCCTTTAGAATTCTCAGAAATATCGACCTTCGGCAGTCTTTTGGGCATCCATTCCGGACGAAAACTCATCTCGAAGCTTGGCTCCTCGTAGGTAATGCCGCTGTCGGTTGCTCCATCACGGCTAGTCGCACATCCTGACAATGCTGCCAGAGAGATCATCATAAAAAGTTTACGTAACACGTTCACAACAGGGTTGAGTTTGTAGCTAAGGAAAATGATTGAAACAGAACGCTACTAGCGGGTGGTTTGTGGGGGCTAATTCTGTGTGGCTGCTTCGGTATCTGGAATTACAAGTATGGGTGTGATCTTTACCTCGTCTTGAATGTATTGGATGTCAGCTCTTCCGGGTGCGATTGCCTTCACCCATGCTTCTGGCTCCATGTCGTTGCTATCAATCTTAACGATACCCGGATCAGAAGATTTCAATTGATAAGCCGGTCCCATCATAAAGCCCGGACTGATCTCCGTCAGAATCGTCTTGGACATAATCTTGCGCCTCTCGCCTACCTTCATGGTGATGATTTTAGAACTGGCGACAACGGATGATGTGACAGGCATGTGATTCCTGTAGTAGCACGATGTGTGAATTATCGTGAAGAGTGCGGCGATACAATATATGATGATTCTCATATTCGTGAATCCATGGAAACTAAACGGGTCGTATCGGGGGTCATGGTGCGAGTTGGCTTTTGGATCTATAGAGAGTTAGCTTGCCTAAATCAACGAGTCCATGATTTTGGACGCGGCCTGAATTTCGATTAGGGAAGTAACGAAACCATTCAAGCTTCAGTGGATCGTAGCCAGCACATGATACAATGATTCGTGCCTCTGGGTCACTTTGAATGGCCGGTCCGCCCAGCCAACTCATCCGTAATTTCAGATCAGGCGGCACACTGATTACGCCATTGCTATCGGTTGACCGATTGAACGTCCTGTCATCAATGGTGACAATTACGGGTGTCATCGCAATTGGTGTGTCAGAGCCTCCATGGAGCAATGTCGCACGAATCCCGTATCGATTCACTGAATGCACAGGGGAGCAACTCACAGCCAGTGCTGTGGTGATAAATAGAGTGAGCGTTTTGATGTTCATTGTTGATGGTAAATCATCCTTCAAGGCTCCTCTGCAAAGGCCTTGGCGCGGTCGCGGTTTTGGATTTCACCGCTGGTCCATTTCCATGGATCGACGCCTTTTTGGGTGAAGACGGCGAGACCGATGACGCCGACGTTGCGAGTGTCGCCATGTTTGAGGTTCGCGTAGGAACCGGAAACGCCGGAAAATTGGAATGCTGCCACGCTGCTGGCGCTGGTGCGGAAACCTTTGATTTCAAGGGTTTCACCTGCCCCGATCACGTAGCCTCTTTTGGAAAAGGAGGCGCTTTTGCCATCCATCACATCCAAGCCATCGACACTTGCGACCACTTCCAGGGCGCTCAGGCTGCGGTTTTTGATGACGATGGAATAATCACTGCCTTTCTTCCCTGCCACCAATCTGCGGCCATAACCATACTCTTTATATGTCGGCAAATAACTCATTCCGCCCTTGATGCCCCACTCGACCAGATTCCCTGCCGCGGTCTGCATGCCTCCCACGCGTTCTTTGCCGGGTGCCATGGCGGTGACGCCTTCGGAATCATTGTAAAAAATCATATCCGTGCCGGCTGGCTTCGAGGAAGCTCTCTGGAAAGACGTGTAACCCAACTGCGACTGCCTCTTGTCACCCCAGCCCGTCGCCAGTCCCGGACGTTCCTTTTCAACCGGTCCGCTCCATGGCATTCTGCTTTTTTCGGGTGAGTTCAGTAACGCATCGATCTCGCTGCGATTGACCGCTGCATCTCCGTAGCGCTGACCAGCGGTCACGATATTATCAACCGATCCATTTGGTGCGCATGAATTTATCAGCAACATTGCCCCGGCCAGGCCAACCATCATTTTCAATGATCTTGTTTTCATAGTGCTGAAAAAACAGCATTTAGAGAGAGGAGTGTCAATTTTTATTTGCAGTTTTTCCAGCATTTGGTAAGTTACCCCTCGTGAAGCAATTTGAAAACGGTCAACTCTCGCGACGGGAGCGACAAGTGATGGACATTCTTTTCCGCAAAGGAAAAGCCACGGCGGAGGAAGTGCTTGAGGAGCTTCCCGATCCACCGAGCTACTCCGCAGTGCGGGCCTTGTTGTCCACCTTGGAGCAGAAAAAAATGGTGGCGCATACCAAGGAATCACGGCGATACATCTACCAGCCCACCGTTCCTGAAAAGCGTGCGAAGCGCAGCGCGTTGCGGCAGCTCATGAAAACATTTTTTGAAGGAAGCCCTGAAAAGCTCGTCGCATCCTTGCTCGATCCAGAGGATCAGAAACTCTCTCCCCAGGAAATTCAACGGATACGAAAACTGATCGACTCCGCCGACGGAAAATGAAACAACTTTCCAAGCCATGTTAGCCCTGCTCACATTTTCAGTGATTGCGATGCTGCTCGTTTTTCTGGCAGGACGGAAGGATGTGGCGCGTGATCCGAGGTTGACGCTGTTGCAGCTTGTGGTGCTTGGATGTTTTCCAGTGCTGAGCCTTTTTCTGCCGAAGCTACCCGTTCTGCCTGCTACTGAAACCGCGGCGTCATCGATGCTCGTGCCCGTTCTAACAGGTATTTGGGCGCTGGGCTTTGCCTTCTCAATGGGGAGGCTCGC
>JBGSRM010000075.1:0-5129 GCA_041737575.1 Akkermansiaceae bacterium | reverse complement strand
GATCGGAACGGGCGGTATGCGTGGGGGAATCAGCCGGTGATATGCCATTGGAATCTGACGAGGTTGGCGGAGACCTTGTTGCCTCTGTTGGATGATGATGCGGAGGTTGCAAAGGAGTTGGCGAAGGGGGCGTTGGCGAAGTATATTGGTATTTTTCAGGATGCGTATTTTGGGAATTTCCGGAGTAAGTTGGGGATTGGCGAGGGTAGTGATGAAGGTGGATCGTTCATCAAGGCGACGCTGGGTTTGTTGGCACGTCAGGAGGTTGATTTTACTTTGTTTTTCCGACATCTCACGCTTCATGCGGGTGGGGATGAACGGTCGGTTCTAACAGAATTATTCAAGGGGAAAGACGTGTTTGAAACGTGGTTGCAGCAGTGGGAGGCGATGCCGAAGGCGGAGGGATATGTGGGGTTGATGGCGCGTGCGAATCCCATTGTGATTCCGAGGAACCATAAGATTGAGCAGGTTATTCAGGCGGCATATCGGGGAGATTTCGCGCCGTTTCAGAGGATGGCGGATGCGGTGGTTAGGCCGTTTGAGGAGAATGAGGAATTCGAGCAAGCGCCGGATGCGGATGAGGTGGTGAAGAATACGTTTTGTGGAACGTGAGGCGTTGTTAGAAGGGGAATTTTCCGCCTTTTCCGCCTAGGTTTTTCATCATATCGGACATGCCGCCTTGGCCGCCCATCATTTTCATCATGTTTTTCATTTTGCCGGGGTTGCGCATCATTTTGCGCATTTCGCCGAACTGTTTGAGCAGTTGGTTTACCTGCATGACGGATGTTCCGGAGCCGTGTGCGATGCGTTCGCGGCGGGAGGCTTTGATGATTTCGGGGCGTGAGCGTTCGACGGGGGTCATGGAGAGGACGATGGCTTCG
Source organism: Akkermansiaceae bacterium (assembly GCA_041737575.1). Lineage (GTDB taxonomy): Bacteria > Verrucomicrobiota > Verrucomicrobiia > Verrucomicrobiales > Akkermansiaceae > Luteolibacter. The sequence continues at coordinate 4,248 of JBGSRM010000075.1, read as the reverse complement.
GTGCGTTTCAGTTTGCCATCGTCGAGGGCGCCGGCGGGGAGTTGTTTTTTGATTTTGTTGAAGCCGGGCATCATGCCGAGGAGGCCTTCGAGGGGGCCGAGGTTTTGGATCATGCGCATTTGATCGAGGAAGTCGTTGAAGTCGAACTTGCCTTCCTGCATTCGTTTCATGGAGCGCATGGCGTCCTGTTCGTTGACCTTGTCGGCGACGTTTTCGACCATGGTGACGATGTCGCCCATGCCGAGGATTCGGTCGGCCATGCGGGAGGGATGGAACTCCATGAGCTGGTCGAGTTTTTCGCCTTCGCCTGCGTATTTGATGGGTTTTCCGGTGACTTCGCGCATGGAGAGCGCGGCGCCGCCGCGGGCGTCGCCATCGAGTTTGGTGAGGACGATGCCGGTGATGCCGACGGCTTCGTCGAAGCGTTTTGCGACGGAGACGGCGGCCTGGCCTGTGGCGGCGTCGGCGACGAGGAGGGTTTCCTTGGGTTGGAGGAAGGCGTTGAGTTTTTTGAGTTCGTCGATGAGGCGTTCATCGATTTCCTGGCGGCCAGCGGTATCGAAGATGAGGACGGTTGCGTTTTTTTCCTCGCCGTAGGCGATGGCATCGCGGGCGACCTTGATGGCATCGGATTCGCCGGGGGCGGGAGCGTAAACGGGGACGTCGATTTGGCGGGCGAGGGTGACGAGTTGGTCGATCGCGGCGGGGCGGTAAAGGTCGCAGGCGACGAGGAGCGGGCGGCGGCCTTCTTTTTTGAGGCGTTTTGCGAGTTTGGCGGAGGTGGTGGTTTTACCGGCACCGTTGAGGCCGACCATGAGGATGCGGGCGGGCGGGTTGAGGTTGAGGGGGACGTTGTCGCCGCCGAGGACGCGGGTGAGTTCGTCGTGGAAGAATTTGACGATTTGTTCGCCGGGTTTGATGGATTTGAGGACGTCCTCGCCGAGGGCGGCTTCCTTGACGCGGGCGATGAGTTCTTTGGCGACACCGAACTCGACATCGGCTTCCAAGAGGGCGATGCGGATTTCTCGGAGGGCGTCCGTGATGTTCTTGTCGGAAATTTTACCTACGCCGCGGAGGTTGCGGAAGGTTTTATCGAGACTATCGCCAAGTGCTGAAAACATGCCGGAGGTTATGGTTTGTTTGAGAAATCACAAATCCGAAATGGTGCTGGTTTGACGGTGAGGTTTTTGTGATGGCGTCACAAAGAAAAACGCCCGTTCCAAGATGGAAGCGGACGTTTCTCGGGGGGAAAGGGTTACTTGTTGTTCAGTCGAGTTGGAGGTTAGGTCGTTGGTGACGGTCATTACAAAAGCCATTTTTGTATGGCATGTCGACATTTTTAGGCTTGCTGACTGTTATGTTTTACAGGTAGGTTTTTTTAGTGCGTAGTTTTCGATCTTTATCTTTGACTGAGCAGGTTGCCGGGCATTTGCGGAATGAGCTGCTGCAGGGGACGTTTGGCACGAGGGCACCGGGGGTGCATCGGTTGGCGGCGGAACTGGGGGTTCATCATACGACGGCGGAAGAGGCGTTGCAGATGCTTGAAAGAGAAGGGCTACTGGTGGGACAAGGCGCGGGCAGGTCGCGGTTGATCAGGATACCCGAGGATTTCACCCCGCCATCGATGCGGGTTGGGATCCTGCCTTATGAGGAGTCCGACCGCACCTTGCACTCCCTTCTCGAGATGCAGCACAATCTCCAGGATGCGGGGCACACGGCGGGGTTCACTTCCATGACCTTGCTTGATCTGGGCATGGATGCGAAGCGGGTGGCTCGCTTTGTGAAAGATTCCGATGTCGACGCCTGGGTGATCGTCGCCGGGTCGCGCGAGGTGCTCGAATGGTTCGCCGATCAGGATATACCGGCGTTTGCGTTGTGCGGCCGCCGCCGCGGGGTTCCGATCGCCGGTATCGGGCCGGACAAGCTTCCGGCATTGATCGACGCGGTGGATCGGTTGGTGGCACTGGGTCACAGCAGGATCGTAATGCTGCTGCACGAGGAGCACCGGAAGCCTCAGCCGGCATTTGTCGTGCAGGCCATGCTCAATCGGATGGAGTCGCACGGTTTAAGAACCGGTGCCTACAACCTGCCGGACTGGGAAAACAACCCTGCGGATTTGCGCCGGTGCCTCGACTCGTTGTTCCAAAGCAGTCCGCCCAGCGCTCTGATCGCCGATGAATCCATCCTTTTGATTATGACGCAACTTCACCTAGCGCGAAGGGGCATACTCGCGCCGCAGCACGTCTCGCTGATCTGTGCCGATCCGGATCCGATTTTCCAGTGGTTGAGCCCCTCGATCGCCCACATACGTTGGGACAGCCGGAAACAGGGACGTCGCATCGTGGCTTGGGCGAACAATGTGGCGCGAGGCAAGGAAGATCGACGCCAAAGCCTTATCAAAGCGGAATTTGTGGAAGGTGGCACGATAGGCCGGGTGCCCGGGATGGGGCGGTGATCTGGGGAGCGGGGGTTAACGGAATTGAGATGGTGAGATTGTATTTGCTGCCAAGATATAGGATTTATCCCCTTTATGATATTTATGAAAACCAAAGGTTGAACTTGTGTTTTTCATGAATTAAGGGAGATTTACGTATGATTTGCCGTGATTTAGCACCTATTTTACTTCAGGCAGCGGAGGATTATCCTGTTGTGACGGTGACCGGGCCTCGGCAATCGGGGAAAACCACGTTGGTAAGGGAGTTGTTTCGAGGCCACGGCTATTGCAATTTGGAAAATCCAGAGACACGGAGTTTGGCTCAAAATGATCCGCAGAGTTTCTTTGCGATGAATTCCGGGCGATTGATTATCGACGAGGTGCAGCGGGTGCCAGAGCTTTTGTCGTGGATTCAGGTGCGGGTGGACGAAGCGGGAATGAAGGGTCATTATATTTTGACGGGGAGCCATCAGCTTAGCCTGCATGAGGCGGTGGCGCAGTCTCTTGCGGGACGAACCGCACTTTTGCGTCTGTTGCCATTTTCGCTCGCGGAGTTACGAGTTGCCGGTTACGAACTGAGCAAGGGAGAGCTATTGTGGAAGGGCTTCATGCCGCGGGTTTATGACGATGATTTGGAACCGAACTTTGCTTATCGGAATTATTTTCAGACCTATGTTGAGCGTGATGTTCGGCAGTTGATCCGATTGAAGGATGTGAATGTGTTTGAGCGTTTCATGAAGTTGTTGGCTGGTAGAATTGGTCAGCCGGTTAACTATCAGAGCTTGGCGAATGATGTCGGAGTATCACCGACGACGATCTCTGAGTGGCTGTCTATTTTGGATGCTTCTTTCATTACCTTCACGCTGGCTCCCTATTATCGGAATTTTGGCAAACGCCTGATCAAGTCGCCCAAGGTTTATTTTGTGGAGCCCGGCCTTGCGGCATGGTTGCTGGGAATCGAAACGATAGAGCAGGCGATGCGTGATCCTTTGCATGGCAGTTTGTTTGAAAACATGGTGGTGGCCGATGCACTAAAAGAGCGTCTCAACCAAGGGCGTGATCCAAATCTCTATTTTTGGAGGGATACCAATGGCAATGAGATCGATCTGCTATGGGAAAAGCAACGGAAGCTTGTTCCGATGGAAATCAAATCGGCGATGACATGGAGCAAAGACTTTCCCAATGCGATAAGGCGTTTCCGTAAAAGTATTCCTGACGCTGAACCGGGGTATGTGGTGTATGCAGGGGACTTATTGCCATCCGACGAGGACTACTCTGGCATTCACTTTTCCCAACTTGCCACCGTTTTTGCAGAGAAGAGTGAAACGAGATAATTTTTTGGCGTCATTATTCTTCAGTTACTTCGTCAGCCTTTGGTCGTCGGCGAGGAGGCGGGTGCGGAGTTTTTCGTAGGGGACTTTTTGGACGGGGGTGTTGTCGTCGATGGCCATGAGGCGGCGGTGGCGGCGCTTTGGGAGAGGACCATGAAGACGGGTTCCATGCGGATGGAGCCGAAGGCGATGTGTGAGGCGGAGAGAGCCCAGGGGACGAGGAGGTTTTCGCATTGGTCGGCTTTCGGGACGATGGAGCGGTAGGAAATGCCGTAGGGTTTGCCGCCGATGTAGGTCTGGATGTCGCCCTCGTTTTTGACCATGCCGTTGTGGACGCCGCGCTGGGTGTTGTGGGAATCTAGGGTATAGGCACCCATGCCGATGGGGTCTTCGACGGCGGTCTGGTTCTTGCAGTGGGCCTCGGTCATGACGAGGTCGGAGCGCATGCGGCGGGCTTCGCGGACGTAGATGTTGTAGGGCCAG
>JBGSRM010000044.1:0-20975 GCA_041737575.1 Akkermansiaceae bacterium | reverse complement strand
AGAATCGCCAACATGTTTGAGCCGGAGCCGGAGCCTAGAATACCGAGAGTGAGCATGGTGTGTGAATTCCTAACAACGGTAGCAGCCTACGTTCTTGAGTGTGGGGTCAAGGATGGGTTTGGGGTTGCAGATCAAATCGAGAAGGCGTTGCCATGATTGGTGGCCGGAGAGAATTTCCACTTCGATGCGGAGGAAGTAAACCGGCACGTTGATCTCAGTGGGCTTCGGGAAACGCACGGCGTCTTTTTCCGTGGTCAGGATCAGCTCCATATCGCGCTCGACGCAGCGTTGCATGAAGTCATCGATGTCGCGGCGATGGAAGCGGTGGTGATCGGAGAAGCGGCGGCGTATCTCGACACGGGCGCCGAGTTTTTCCAAGGAGCGCTCGAAGTTTTCGGGGACGGCGATGGCGGAGATCGCACCGACCCATTTGTCTTGGAGAAATTCGAGGGGTTCGCGTTCGCGGGTGAAGATGTTTTCGAGATGTTTCGGGCTGTGGGAGCACTCGATGATTTCCGCGGTGGGGTTGTATTTGCGGATGCGGGAGATGAGTTGGTCGTTGGGTGTGCCATCGCACTTGGTGATGAGGATGAAGCTGGCGCGGCGCAGGTTTTGCGGAGGCTCGCGCAGGGTGCCACGCGGCAACAGGGCCTCGGTGCCGAAGGGTGAGCGGGAATCGATCAGCACGACATCGAGGGAGTGCGCGAGGGCGAGGTTTTGCATGCCATCGTCGAGAATCAGCGTTTCCGCATCGAGCTGGCCGATGGCGAAGCGGGCGCCTTTGACGCGGCTTTTATCCACGATCACGGAGACGCCATCGAGATTGTTGGCGAGCATGAATGGCTCATCGCCGGCGAACTTGGAATCCAACAGAAGGGCTCTTCCGGTGGAGACGACTTTGGGCATTTCTTCGTTTGGAATGTATTTGCCGTTCTTGTCCTTCCATTTTTGTTTCTTATCCAGCTTCTTGCTTTTGTAGCCACGGGAGAGGATCGCAACGTTTCTGCCGCGATCCCGCAAGGATCTTGCGAGAAGCTCCACGACCGGTGTTTTCCCCGTGCCGCCGACTGTTAGATTTCCGATGGATACCACTTGCACGCCGAGATATTCCTGGGGCTTCCAGCCGCTACGATAGAGGGCGATTCTGGTTTGGACGAGACCACGAAACAGCCCGGACAAGCCCAGCATGAGCACGCGCATCATCGTTGCGCGGAAGCCTTTGGCGCGACCAAAGATCACGTCCGCTCCCCACTGTTCCAGTTCTTCGATGGTTTCCTTCATGGATCAACTCGCGTCAAGACTGTTCAGAAAGCCGTGATACGGCAAGCGTGGGGTAGTTCCGGCAGGATTCAAATTATGGAACTGGCAAACTTTCCGGGCAAAAGGTCATGGATGTTGCCGATTCCGTTACGTCTAACCGTGCCATCGTTCGTAATCTTGTGCAAATCCATGATGTATCTATTCGTATTCCGTCACGTGTCCATTCACCTCTTTGGAAATAAGGAGTCCCTCCTGTGAATATATACTCTCCTCCCGCTCTCCTTGTAGCTTCCTCTCGATAAGCATTCTCTTGAGATAATTGACCCCTGATTTGGCCAGGCCATACTCCCACTCATACTTATTGTCCTCCGTAAGTTCACCATCCACGTCATAGCGTTTTACGATAGTCCAATAATGTAAATTAGGATTCTTAGGATCTTCACCGTATTCATAAGTCTCAATTTCTCCATTCCGCTGCTGAACTCTAGTCGCCATGCTTTTTGAATTATATTCAACCTTTAAGGTGGAACCATCCATGTAGGAAATCTGTGTCATATTCGTCAAATCGTCGTACTCATACATGTAAACGTTTCCTGCGACGTCACGCGACATAACTAATTTGGACCCCTCATAACGGTATTCTGCGGTCCTTCCTAGGCTGTCACGCAGGCCGATGATACGTCTCTCATCATCCGTCTGAAAATTCAGTCGATAACCATTCGCATCCTGATACCGCAGGACACGACCCTCGCTGTCACGAACGATTCGCACGAAATATCCATTTGGTTTCTGCTTCAGGACAAGTCTCATCGACACATCGAACTCATCGACTCCGCCTGAAAATTCTTTTCTTCTGTATCCAGAGAGGGTTCGTTCAATTAAAAAGCCGTGATCTTCCGAGCAACCCGGATCCGTGCAGAAGATGCTCATACGGTGAGACCAATCGGGCGGCAGGGGTCGCGCTTCTATCACTCCCAGCTGGCTTGCCTTGGTGTATGCGCTTACGCGCAGTGGCGCGGAGTCATGTAGCCTTTTTAAGTAGGTCTGAACATGCGTGGAGTTTGGTCCATAGGTTGAGATTCCCGCCATTCCAACTATATGCAAAGATGATTCTAGGCTCTTTGATGGATTTGTTTCTGTTAACCACCTTTCCGCGCCGCTGCCATTTTCATCTAATTTCATTCCGCCCTCGAAATCAGGCTTGAGAGAGGTCTCATATTCAGATCCCCAACCATAGCCGAAGTTACCTATACTTGTAGCCTTACTATTGTATGTTCTAACAATCTCAAACCCACCTTTGAACTCGTCTTGGCCTCGAGTTGGTGAGGTGAAATCAGTGTAAGTTATGTAAAAGTTCCCATTCTTCAGATTTAATCCGCCTTTTGCATTGCATGCGAAAATCAGGAAACAGAGATTTACGAACAGAAAGAGGAACCCGGAGGTAAGTCCCGAATATAAGAAAAATCGAATATGTCTTTGCTTTAGGATATCATTTTTCATTGCTAGTATCGTCAAGTTTCAAAAAACCGGTAAGGAAATGATCCTCGCGTGTCCTTTGCGAGAAACCAAGAGAACGCGCCCTTGCGTCAGAAATACAATAGAATCTATGGCCTCCGGCATATAGGAAAGTCGTCCCATGTATCCCCCCCGTGTCACGTGCCACAGATCGACTTCGCCGGTAGTAGTGCCCGCCAGGCACCAATCGCCATCCGGAGAAAGTGCCACTGTGGTGCGCTTCGGGTCCTGACCGAGATTCAACAGACGAGAAGCCGCCGCCGTGTCCCAAACCTCCGCCCAGCCTTCGCCTCCCGCTACAAGCATGCGCTTGCCATCCTTAGATAAATCCAAGCTTTCAGGCAGTGCCCCAAGGCCATAGATGGAGTTGATGTCTCTGCCTGTTTTTATATCCCAAATTTGAACAATCCCAACTCGACTACTGGTAGCAATTGTATTGCTCACCGAGGAGCAATCAGCGACTAAAAATGTGATGCCTGACCTTGGCAAAGGGTAATCACTAATAACGTCTCCTGTGATGGCATCGAGCAGTATGGAGCGCCCATCGTTCATAACCTGCAATAGCTTTTCATTTTGCCCACTCTGATCGGGCAGCCATGCGCGACCAACCACAACGGTGCCAGCTCCGCTTTCCCACATCCATATCGACGCGCCTGATGAATCGACACCAACCAACCAACTGCCTTTTTCCAAGGACACCCCCGATAATACCCAACCTTTTCCGTTGGGTAGCTCATCAATCTCATCAATTCCTTCTTCGGTATCGATATGCAAAACGGTTTGTTTTAACCCGTTTTCCAAATCCACAAGCAACCATTCATTTTTTTCGGATGTTCCCTGCTCATTCGTGACTTTCGTCCACAGCTTGAGAAGCAAGCTTTTACCATTTTTACCCAAATGCATTTTATCGACACGCTGCTCCGCGTTTATGGGGATCACATGTTCAAGGACACCATCGCTCGCGTTACGAATCTCGATGCCCTTGCCCGAATCCTGAGCAAGGACAATCCTGCCCCCCGATACTTGCGGAAGGTGACGTGGGTTGAATTGCAGCAGAGAACCCTGACTTGCCCCGCCAGCAGCTTCTTCCAAGTTCCAGCGATAGGTGCGCCGATCAATGGAGGAAGTCACGACGGTAGTTCCGTCCGCAGAAAGAGAAAACCACCTGCGCGGATCAACTCCATCGATTGCAACCTCGTCATAACTCAGATGAGCCAATAGCTGCAAATCTGTTGAAGAGCATAGCCAAGTGCCGCTTTCATCCGAGGTAGCGATGAGCCAGGGTTTACCCGTTACGATTTCCAACTGGTCAACAGCCCCACCGCAGGGCATCCAAGTCTTGGCAAGTCGCTCACCGGTGGATAAGGAAAATGAATAAAGCCAACCATCTGATGTTCCAGCGATTACAGCCGAAGAATCCTCCATCGGGGAAATATTGGTAACCTGTTTCCCCCCCGCATCCAGCTCAAATAAAAGCTCTTTGGTCTTCCGATTGTAAACGCGTGGCTGGTCTCCACCGAGGATGACCATTTCGCCGTCCTTCGTGATTTTAGCAGCCCAACCAGCGAAGGGAAGTTCGTCCTTTTCATCAACAGGTTCAGGTATCAGTTCGACTGTTTTTAGCTCAAGGTCAATGATGGCAGCTCTTTTGTTTGTCGTGACAAGCAAGTGACTCCGCTCAGCTATCCGCACATCCGAGATATTACGGATGATGACTCCAGAATATAGAGAAAACTCCTTGGATTTTAGCCCAGTCGAAAGAGACCAACCAAGTATGGAACCATCATATCCCGCCCCGTAAAAGGAGTCATCCCTTTCAGAAAAGACACCAAAGCGTGTACTATTCTTTAGTCCCGCCAGAGGGAAAATGCGGCTGCCGTTCTCGGCTTTGCACAATTGGAAATCGGGATTGGATCCACCGAGAGCTAGCCGTTCCCCATCTTTTGAAACCACGAGACGGCCAGCTCGCATGTCACTTGGCACTTCATCTAAGCGTACAGGTGATTTTTCCGCGCCCCACGACCACACGCCACCTTCCACATCCAGAGCGAAATGTCGGTCTCCACCGAAGGCCAATCGATCAATCATTGCTGGAAGCGGCTGGCTTACTTGCTCAAGTCCAAGCCTTCTCTCCCTCAGAATCATTCGTATCCTGGCTTCTGGGGGAGTATCTGTATCGGCCAGTTGTCTCTCTAGTGCCTCCCATGCGTCCTGCCACCTTCCTTTCCTGAAACTTTCCACCGCACTTGATTTATTTTGAGTGGAAGTCTCCGAATGAATGGAAATGGTCTCAAACGCTGTCACCACGGCAGGAGTTGACGCGTATGTCGCGGGTATCTCATCAGAAGGCGCCAAAGCCTCCAAAACACGTTTGATTACTTGCTCCTCGCTTGTATTGAATCCGTCTTCCCACCCGCAATCCAACATGCAAACTTGGCCATCACGTGCTGCCGTGACGCAGGTCTTGCTCACAGGAAGAAAAAAAAGGCGGGCGAGTTGGTTGCTATGATGAGCAAAGCGCAAAAGAGCGCGTGCGCTATCGCGATGCCAAATACCCACGCGACCATCTGTCAAGGCACCCATGACCAGCACTGAATCATGAGGCAATACAGTCTCCACACCAGAAATACCGCGTAGCGTAATGGTGCGATGCAGTGCCCCGCTCTCGTAGTGGAATAGATTGAGCATACCTATCTGGTCTATAGTGCAAACGATACCGCCATGCCTATCAATCGATATATGATTGACGCGCGAATCCGCCGCTGATGTGGACCAGAGACGGCGTCCTATGGAATTATAGCGATCCAACTTCCCTTCGCTAGAACCGAAAAAATAGCCATATGCTTCATCAATCCGAAAACTTGAAACATCGGGGGAATTGAATCCTTGAAGTCCTTTAGTCCATTCGCCCACCCCGCCTGCGCTCCGACCGCGCCATAGTATCGACAAATCAACATCAAACGCCGCCACTTCGTTCATATCGCTGGCTCTGGTGATGCTGCGGATGCTTTCTTCCCCGCTCTCCAGGTCATAGATTCTCCAGCCATCCCCCTCGCTCCAAGTGACTGGTGTTTCGTCGGGTTTTTCCAGAAAAGTAAGCACCGCGACGACTACTGCTGTTTCGCTTTTACAGAAGGCGGCATCGCGTATCCAGTGCGGTGCTTCGATAGTGATTGTGCGTAGCGGTTCATCCGATTTTGTAATATCCCATAGACTTACTTTATCACCACCAGCGGTAAGCAGGCGTTTGCCTTTCGTATCGAATTTCACCGCCGTAACGAATGTGCCAGGCTCGGCATGCCGGAACTCGCCGAGCAACTTGCTATCACGCAGGTTCCAGAGGCGGGCCACTCCATCATTTCCGCCGGTGAGAAGCAGTTCGCTCTCTTCATGCACATCCGCACACTGTATGCCCGAGGGGTCGGCAGCGATCCTCTTCCCTTGCACTTGCCATTGTCTGATTTTCCCATCCGCGCCTCCTGTCCATAAACTCATCCCATCACCGGCAAAAGCAAGGCTTGTGCAGCCTCCGATATGGGCGTCTGCGGAATTGATTATCTGCCCTGTGGGTGCGTGCGTAATACGCAAGCCGCCTGCGGAGTCACCCAATGCCTGAAACGCTCCATCGCCCGACAAGGCGGAAGCACTTGGCAAAACCGAGGCATCCAGGGCAGTGCCTGATTCAAAATGCGGCACTTGTTCCTGGCTGTGCGGCTGCCAGCGCTCGGTGACTCCGTTGCTATATACCACCTGGAGAAACAGCGTGCCTGCGCCAGGCACCATGGGCTCAGGTCTCGAAATGAAGTGCAAATCCCAGACTGCTGAAGAATCACTCTGCAATGTGATATCGGATAGGCTGTGGTCAGCCACATCCCATAGCTTGATGCCTTGATTGCGCGTTCCGACAGCAAGCCACTCACCCGTTTGATCCAATACCGCACAGGTCACCGGCTCGGCGATCGCCTCGCTCAATGCACAAACATCCTCTTTTAACAACTGGCCGTCCTTGGTGTCCCAGAGCGTGATTTTCCCTGAATGATGCACCGCTAGTATTCGGCTTCCATTCTCAACCCAACATGCGAAGCGAATAGGCCCTTGCTCAGAAGCGCGTATCTCCATTGCTGCTTGCCCCGTATCCCATGAGTGGATGACCAAAGTTGCATCGACGCTCCAGCTCAACAGTTGCGTTCCACCCGGAGAAAACTGTAGTCCCAGAACGTCGTCTTGGTGGGAAAGACCATGATAGATCCGATTACCCGATTCAAGCTCGTAAATATAGATACGGCGGTCATCTCCCGTGGTGGCCATCAAAGGTTCGGAGTTCTCTGGCTGTGCGAAAACAGCGTGCCGCACCGCAAGCAGGTGATCTTGAAAATCGTGGAGGACTTTTTTAGTGATGCCATCCCGCACTAAAATATGCCCATCATCCGAAGCACTCACCAACTGTCCGCTTTCGGGAACGAAACTCAACAAGGTCACTGGCGCGGAGTGAGCTTGAATGACCTCGCGGTCTCCTTCGATCTGACGAAGTGCCACAGGAAGCAGGAGATTTGCCTCTTCGCTCTGAGGGTTTTTTTTCCATGCGGCTGCCAACTGCACCACGGCATCACCCCAGCGCCCTTCCTCAATAGAGCGGGCACCGTTCGCCACCAGAAGGTCGGAGGCACTGAGATTCGCTTCGATACCAGCCTTCTCGGCGCGCGCAGCTTGCTCTTGAGCGTTTTTCGCGGACTCGCTGGCTCTTGCTTGCTGCTCATCAGCGAACTGCCGCTGGGCAAGCGCCCACACCGCAAGACCTGCGAACAATAGCACCAAAGCCAAGGCGATGCCACCGCCTACAAGCATCCGTTTGCGAGTCCGTGCCGCACGGATCCTTGCTTCACGTTCACGGCTTTCAGCGGCTTCCCGAGCGACGCGCACTTTACGCTCCTCGCGTGAACGCAGAACCAGAGGCAACAATACATCGTGTGTGATTTCAAGCCGCTGGAGCCCATCGCGATCCTCCGCCGTAATCAACCGGCTTTGTATCAATGAATCAAACACCGCGCCGGGTTCCGGGACTCCAAGTCGTGTTAGGTGCGCCTCCGCATCGACACGCACAACCGAATTGCGATAGCCCCCCTCCGTAACCATAGGCGGGTCTTCCACCACTTGACGAATGGCTTCGCGATGTAATTCAGGAAAGGATTGAAAGGCACCGCTATAAAACTCTTGAAGGATGTCCTTGCTTCGCAGGCGAACGGTGTCCGAGTCGATTTCAGCGGCTCCGGAATCCAGACGTGCCGCATTGAGGCGCTCGCACATGAGACTCAACAGCGGCGGCACGGCACGGATTGCGCCGAGGGGTGTACCCTCGGAAACCTGCGCCACGGTCCGCACAATCTCACCAGCAACTTCACGGGAAACCAATGGGTTTTCAGCAATGGAACCTGGCCCCAGCACCGCCTCCAATGCCTGAGGTCCCCGTAGCGGGAGAAGCTCCATGCGATTCTGGGTAATCAAAGGCAAATCCACTTTCCATGCCTCCATCTGGGACAGGTAGTCTTCCCGAAGAGCCAGCAAAACACGCACAGAACAGCGCCCGAAATCATAATCCCGGGAGAGCTTGCGGTCTTCCGCAAAACGCGCCTCAAGTTCCTGAGGAGGGCGATTTTGCAACAAGTCTGAAATCTGCCGCAACCACTCAATGACCTCGGTTTCCCTCTCGGTGCCCTGACGACCCAGCGTGAAGATTTCCTCAAACTGATCGAAAACCAGTACAGGTGACGGCACATCGGGACCAAGCCATGCCGGACGTTTGTGAAACATCTCCCAGAGAGTCTCTTGCGTATCCTGTATAGAATTATCCTGCCGTGGTGGGCAGAGACTACAAAGCGCCCGGCGCGTTTGCTCCAGCAGCGGCAATGAATTTTCCCCGTAATCGAGACGAACTACCAAAGCACTGAATCCACGATCACGAAGTTGCGGAACCACCCCGGCACCTAGCAACGAGCTTTTCCCCAGCCCTGACTGACCGAATAGCACCGTGAGTGCGTTTTCCTGAATGCGATCCACGATCTCATCAATCTCCTCATCGCGACCAAAGAAATACTCGCGGTTCTCCTCGCGAAACGGGAGCAGCCCTAGCCAGGGATGCTGGGCATCGACCGTGGCGCGGTCATCACGACTTGGTGCTTGGCTGTGGATGTTAGGCATCTCTGATCTCTCCTGTTTTGTTCCACTCGTCCAAGTATCGGCGTAGCAAAAGGGCGAACTCCGCAGACACTTCGCCGCCAGGCATCTTGTGGCGCTGGAGGTGCTGGAATTCTGGGGGCTCCAGTTTCGGCTCGATAACCCCCCCGATCAGTATGGGGATATAAAAAATCTCACCCTCTACCTGGACCTCGGCCGCCCATCTCCGTTCCGTATGAACGAAGCGATCCGGGTCGTTCTCCGTAGCTTCCGAAATGAGGGAAAGGAACAGGGCGGCACGGCTTTTGATCGCCCGCTTGAGCGTGGATTCCCAGTTTCCCCCGGCAGTCAGGCGGCGGCGATCCAGGCAAACTGGCAGCCCGGCGGAGCTGAGGCCCACGGCAAGCTTCAGAGCGGCATCAAAATCATCGTGAGAATAGCTGATGAATAAGGAACCACGATCCATATCCTCCGGAATGGAGGCCAACAAATCATCGCCGCTTATCGCTTCATACTTAGCAGACCATTGTTTGCGTAGCTCGGCCACAAAGGCGGTAGGACTCATATTTACCATCTGTGGAGAGCCCGCTACCTTGTCGAAGTAAAAAACCGTTGGCAGACTGAGTTGTCCGGCACCATCCGCGATGTAGTCATTTCCCCTGCCCTTGCGGTCAGACAATCTTTCCTGTTTGGCTACTCTCAGAAAAAAGCGCACGATCCAATCATCAAAGGAAGCACCGATGAGTAAAAGGGAACGATTCTTTAGCTCTCGGAAAAGATTGCGGTGTGTATCACGGGGAGCTTCCAGAAGACCGCAGAGAAACTCCATGTAATCTTCCTCCCAGACACCGAAATCAGGATACGTAGTCGTCGTTCCCAAAACATGATAGACACATGTCTGAGGCAACGGCTGCGGGAGATCGACGGGACGGGAAGGATGGAACGCAAATACTTCATTGTCTGTTCCCTTGAAGCCCATGCGGGCGGCTTGGAGCGCTTTTACCAAGAAGGGGTCAAACGTAGAGCTGATGAACAGATCAAGATCGCGAATTGCCGCTAGGTTCGCAAGACCAGGTGGGGTAGTGATTTTCTGATTTTCCTCAACGAGATCCCTCAGCTCGTCGTACACATCCATGCGCCCGCCTCCTTGTATCATATAGGCCATCGCCACATCGCTGACGGTCCCGAGATTTTCGCTCCCATTGACTCCAAGACGCTTCGCCAGCTCGGGGGCCAGGAACATGTGAAACGGAATCTCTTCTCCGTCTTTCTCTATAGTCACCAAACCGGGACCAATCACAGGCAGCATCTGCTTGTTATGGATCTCCCGAACAAGTCGCGACCATGGCACCGGTGTGGGAGTTGACGTGGTATCGGACATCAAATCAAAAAAGACATACTTGTTAGATTAAGCATGCTTACGCTAACTTGTGTAATGCTTAAAAGGCAACCGTTAATACGGATGTTATTGCTTACTTGTAGTAGGAGGGCGGGTGTGGTTTTACGCCGAGCTTTTCGTAGTTGAAGCCGCTGGAGAGGGGTTTGTATTCGCCGATGATATCGACGCTGCTATCGGGGGTGATTTTGTCTTCCATGGCGAGGCCCCAATAGGTGCCGTTGACGACGAGGCGGCGGAGGCCGGAGTTTTCGAAGTCTTTGCCGCCACCCATGGTGGAGTGGAGGACGCGGGCTTGTTTGCCCTGGCTGGTGGTCCAGTTTTTGAACCAGACGACGGGGAGGGGTTCCAATTCCTTGTTGTCGGGGCTGTTAGGTTCGCGGCCGAGGAGTGGCTGGCCCCAGACGAGGGCGGTGCAGCCTTCGGGCAGGCTTTCGCCTTCCTTGTATGTGCGATAGACATCGGTGAGTCCCCAGATGTCTTTCACGCCGGTGAGGATGGGGTGGTCTTTCATTTCAGGGACGATGTCGCCGCGAGTGGAGTCTTGCGACCAGACGCCGTGATGGTTGAGGAACGTGCCGCCGATGACTTCGGTGAAGGAGACTTGTTTGTCGTTGATGAAGTAGGGGATCGGGCCGCGGAAGCCGTGGTTGGCGGTGCGTAGGACGATGAAGGGTTTTCCGGAATCGAGGTAGGAAACGATGGTTTTGAGCTGGTCTTCGGGAAGGGTGAGGAGGCGGTGGAAGAAGATGACGAGGTCGGCTTCCGCGAGTTTTTCGATGCCGGGGATGTTGTGAGGCTGGAAGGCGTCTTCTTGCCCCTTCGTTGGGTGGGAGGGCATGGTCGGATCGACGAGGCCTTCCTTGTTGACGGCGAAGAGGACGGTGGTGTCGAAGCCGTGATGCGTGGACAGGATTTTCGCGAGCATCGGTATGGCTTGCTCGCTGCGGTATTCCTGATCGGCGGCGATGAGGACGATGTGTTTTCCTTTTCCAGGGCCTTCGCCGCCGGGGTAGGTGAGCCATGCTTCGTCTTCGGCGTGAGCAGTCGCGATGAAAAGGAGTGAGGCCATTGTTTTCAAGAGGCGGGTGGCGAGGTTTTGTTTCATGGAGATGGGATAATCGATGTTTTGGTTTGCGGCAAGTTAAGGTATTTCCGGTTTGTGGGGTGGCTCTTCCGGTTGGGGGTTGATGATTTGAATCATGAGCGGTTTCTCCGTGTTGAGGTGCATGTCGCTTTGCGGGAAGGGGATGCCGATGCCCACTTCGTGGAAGCGTTTGTCGATCATGATGCGGATGTCGCTATCGACGATCAGGCTGTTTGTTTTGTCATTCAGCTCGATCCAGAAGTAGAGAGTGAAGTCGAGGGAGTTATCGCCGAAGTGGGAAAAGGTTGCGAAGGGTGGAGGGGTTTTGAGGACGAGTCCGTGGCGTTCCGCGGTCTCGACAAGAACTTTTATGACGTCGTTGGTCGGGGAGCCGTAGGTGACGCCTACCTTGATCTCGCGACGGAGGAGGCGGGTGTTGAGTGTCCAGTTGACGACGCGGTTTTCGAGGAAAAGGGAGTTGGGCACGAGGTTTTCGATGCCGTTGAAGCCGCGGACGATGGAGGAGCGGGTGTTGATTTCCGAGACGACCCCGGTAATGCCATCGACTTCGACGATGTCGCCGACGCGGACTTTGCGCTCGAAGAGGAGGATGATGCCGGAGATGAAATTCTTGATGATGGTTTGCGTGCCGAAGCCGACGCCGATGGCAAGGGCACCGGCGAGGAATGCGAAGATGGTGAGCGGGATGTTGAGCCAGCTCAGGGTCGCGAGGGCGAGCAGGAGGGCGACGATGAGCATCAGCCATGTTCCGAGGGTGCGGGCCTGGTTTTCCGCGATGATGCCGCGAGTGACCATGAGGTGCTGGATTTTACGGCTGATGCGTGAGGCGATGAGGTAAGCGATGACGAAGAGGACGATTGCGGTGATGATGGAGCCGAGGCTGACGAAGCGGGTGTAGGTGACTTTTTGTCCGTCGATTTCGATGGATTCCTCGTATTTGTTTACCGGAAAGTTCCAGAGATTTTTGGCTGTGACCCAGATGCTCGAAAGGCCGTCGGTTAGGCGTGTCTGCCAGGATTTATGGGGAGCTAAGTTTTCGGTGCCGATCCATGATGCGAGGACGCGGCGCTGGCTGGTGACGCTTTCGTAGGCGCGCTGGAGGATGGATTGCTGCTCCCAAAGGATGGAGCGGATGCGGTTGACGGAGATCAAACGAGGGTCGTCCGAGGCAAAGGCGGCGGCACGTGCCTGTTGTTTTCCGATGTCTGCGGAGACGGAGTCCAGTTGGTTTTTAGCGACGACCTGCCATGCGTTGAGGCGGTGGTCGATGGATGTGAGTGCCTCGACGGCGTCAATGCGCTCGGTTTCCGATTTGGCATTGAGCAGTTCCAATCGGAGCTCGTAGGCTTCCGGGATGAATGACTCGATCTGCTCTGAGGATTCGAGAGCATCGATCATCGCTTGAAGGGTGCGCTTGCGGGCGTCGAGGGCATCGACTTCGAGTTGGGCGCGTTCGAGCAGGATGGGATCGGGCTGTTCCTGGGATGAGGTCAGTTTCGCGAGGGCTGCGGCGGGCTCTTGGTCGGCGTTGGCTTCCCGGAGGCGCTTGCGGATAGCGGTGGTTTCTTTGCGAAGTTCTTTCTGGCGATCGGACGAGGCGGCCTTGATGAGTTCGAGATCTTGCGCGGTGAAGACGGCGGTCTTGCGTGCTTCCCGGATCATTTTGTTGAGAGTGGCCAGCTCTACTTCGGCGGCTTCGATGATGCTTTTCTGAGCGGCGATCCCGTAGGTGAGGGAGCTGGCCCGTATGAAAATGAAGCGTTGGCCGGCGCGATCGGTTTCCAGTTTCCAAAGAGTGGCCGGGTCGTCTTTGGGGGCGGCTTCGTAGGCTTTGAGGGATGCGGTTACGCGGTCTGCGGCCGATTTCGCATCTTCGAGCAGGGTGTCTAGCGTGCTTTGAAACACATCCAGAGAAGAGCGATTGGATGCGATTTTATCCTGGAGGGCGTCGCGGCTGCTGACCAGTTCGTCGAGTTTGAGGATGGATGTGGGTGCATCCTGACCGAAGCCGGTCCATGCGTTGGCGGCTTTTTGCGCGGTGGTGAGGTTTTCCCTGGCCTTGACTACGTCGTCGAGGACAAGGAGGTGGCGGTTGATGGCGAGCTGTGATTGCTCGAGGTGGCGGCGGCGCGTGTTGAGCAGGGATAGCTCGACGCCTTCGGGGAGGTCTTCCTGGGTCTGGAATTTTTCGAGGCGCGTGAGTTCGTCGGCAACGTCTTTGCGCCATGATTCCAGTTGGTCGCGTATTTCCTTAACGGGTTTCTCTTCTGCGGCGTTTCCCAAAGGGTTAAGAAGCGCGTCCAATTGGGCGGGGGCGGGGGCCGCGCAGCTGAGAAGCAGGGCAAGAATGAGGAAGATTTTAGATTTCACCACGTTCGTCTCTTTCCAGTTGTATACGGTCGTCAAGGTTGCGGGCTTTGACGCGGTGGTTGCGCTTGTGCCAGCGTTCGGTGGCCATTTGGCGTTTTTTGGCGCGTTTGCGGAGGGCTTCAATTTCGGTTTCGAGGTTGAGAAAGGATTCGTAGCGGGCGGGGTCGAGCTGCCCTTGCTGCACGGCGTTGCGTATGGCGCAGCCTGCGTCGTTTACATGGCTGCAATCGGAATATTTGCATTCTGAGGTGAGGCGGCTGATGTCCTCGAAGCTGGCGCGGAGGCTGAACTCATCCGTCCACATCTGTATTTCGCGCATGCCCGGGTTGTCGATCAACATGCCGCCGCCTTCGAGGGGGACGAGCTCGCGTGTGGTGGTGGTATGGCGGCCTTTGCCGGTGGTTTCGTTGACCTCGGCGGTCCATTGCCATTCCTCTCCGTAGAGCTGGTTGACGAGGGTTGATTTGCCAACACCGCTGGATCCTACTATGCACATAGTAATCCCTTTTGCGAGGTGGGAACGTATGGCCTTGATGCCTTCGCCTTTGAGGGCGGAGGTGATGTGTATGGTGGCGTCCGGGGATAGTGCGGAGATTTCAGCAGCGGCCTGCTTGAGTTCCGCCTTCGTGAAGAGATCGGACTTGTTCAGAAGCACCACGGGTTTGGCTCCGCTTTTGCGGATGAGGGTGAGGTAGCGTTCGAGGCGGCGGAGGTTGTAGTCGGAGCCCGCATCGGTGACGACAGTGACGACGTCGATGTTGGTTCCGATGACCTGGGCCTGGCTGCTGTTGCCGGGCATTTTGCGGCAGAACATGGTGCGGCGCGGGAGTTGTGCGCGAATGACGTGCGGGGTGTCGTCGTCGCCTTCTTCAATCGCCACCCAATCGCCGACAGCGGGCAGATCGGAATCAACCTGTGCCGCATTCCAAAGACGCCCGCAGAGGATGCAGTCGATCTCATCGCCTCCTTCGAGGAAGGCCGAGAAGTTGATGGAGGTTTCACGGATCAGGCGCGCGGGAATCCAGCCATGTTCGCGGTGAGGCGCGAAGGCGGTTTCGAGTTCCGGAGTCCATCCGAGGTCTTCAAGGGTCATGTGCTGGCGGGAGGATATGTGGGGATCGGGCGGTGGGCGAGTAATTCCGTAGCGTGAGGAAAGTTGTATGATGTGGGGTTGATTGCCGGATGCTTTGTTGTAAAACATTTCCATGCTTCGTCCCCGAAAAAAATACACCGTTCGTGATTTGCAGCAACTGAAGGGGAAGCGCTGTTTGACACATATTCATGTGAAGTCCGTGGAGGAGGCTGCGGCTGCGGAAGAGGCGGGTGTGGATCTGATGAGTTGTAGTTTTGATTCTCCCGAGGCTCAAGCGAGGCTGCCCTTGCTTGCTGCCGCCGCGCCAAATAGTTTTCTCTCCGCCGCAACTCCGCATGGGCTCGCGTCTGCGGAGGAGGCCATTCGTGTGGGGTTCAAGGCGTTGGAAATGGGTGCGAGTTCGGTGTATTGCTCCGCAAGTCCGTTTCTCATCGAGGCCATGGCGCGCGAGCGGATTCCTGTGGTGGGGCATTTAGGCATGATACCAAGGCATGTGACGTGGACAGGATACAGAGCCATCGGGAAAACGGCGACCGAGGCGCGGGGGCTTTTTCAGGCGATGAAGGATTTGGAAAATGCCGGTGCCTACGCGGCGGAGTTGGAATGCGTGCCGCATAATCTGGCAAGTTATCTTTGCAAGCAAACCCCGATGATTTTGATGTCATTGGGTTCCGGGGATGGCTGTGATACGCAGTTTCTTTTTTCAGACGATATCCTAGGTGATTACGACGAGCGGTTGCCTCGTCACGCAAAAGCTTACCGCAATTTCCTTGAGGAGAACCGTCGCTTGCAGCGGGAACGCATCGCGGCGTTCCGGGAATACATTGCGGATGTGAAAGATGGCCGGTTTCCGGAGCGAGGACACCTTGTCGAGATGGATGAGACGCTATTGGCGGAGGTAGTGCGTTCGATTGAATCAGGGAGTGCGTGATTTCCGTCGTATTTTGATTCTTCCGGCAGGCTGTAGATGCGGTTTATAGAAATTCCACCGATCCCAAAAACTTTTTGTGGCGAAGCTGTGTTTGAAAGGACGTTGACGTGGAAAGGGTTTTATTTGTAGAAATTTCCAAACATGCGTTTCCTATTTTCATTCCTGCTTTGTCTGGGCTTTGCGTCCGCCACTGAAATCCGCACCTGGGTGGATAATCAAGACCGCAAGGTGGAGGCCACGCTTGTCGCGGTGAAGGACGATGTGGTCGTGCTGAAACTCAAGGATGGCAGGGAGCTGGACTTCCCCATCGCCAAGTTATCCTCCGCTGACGTTGAATACGTCGAGAAGCAGCGCGAGGCGCTCAAGGGAGCCGCTGCGAAACCGAAATTGAATTTCGAGGAAAAATGGCCGGAGCGTGTATCTTTCAAGGACGATCCCGAGGTCGAGATCATGGAGGAAGACAAGGATGCCAAGCGTTTCGTTTATGAAAGCAGCAACTTCCGTTATGTATGTGATGTCAAGTTGGCTAGCTCGGTGGTGAGGGGGTTCGCGCGCTTGTTTGAGGCTACGCACCAATACTGCATGACGCTGCCATTGGGCATGACGGGTGGCATAAAGGATAACGGCAAGTATCAGATTCTGCTTTTTGAAAAGGAAGCGGACTACATTAAAGAAGGAGGACCTCCGGGCAGTGCCGGGGTGTTCATAGGCGGCAAGGGCATCATCATGGTTCCGCTGACGAGTCTCGGCGTCCGCCTCGTTGGCACCACTTATATTTTGGATCGGGACAAAAGCAGCAAGACATTGCCGCATGAAATCACCCATCAACTCACGCCGGAGCTTTACTTCGCGCCGGGTTCCTTGGGATGGTTTACGGAAGGACTCGCCGAATACGTTGCGACCACTCCTTACACAATGGGCACTTACAACGTCCGCATGAACATGAAATCAATCACGGAGTACGTGACCGCCTTCGGAAAAGATGACAACGGCGGACGCAACATCGGGAAGAAGATCCATATCCCCTCCCTGAAGCAGTTTTTTCTCCAGGACTACAGAACCTTTTTATCGAATCCTCAAGTGAGCTATGGTGTGTCTGCCTTGCTGGTTTACTACTTCTGCCACTTCGATGGCGATGGCGATGCCAAACGCATCAAGGCATTCCTTGCCGCGCTACACGAGGGAAAAACCGATGAGGCCGCGCTTGAGGTTTTGTTGGACGGGCGCAGCTACGAGGAGCTTCAAAAGGAAATCATTGAGAAGTGGGAGAAAAAGGGAATTGATTTCACATTCGGTAGCTAGCCGCTCAGCCGATCATTCCCGTCCGCTCGAGCACCCAGAAGCCGCCGATACCGGCGATGGCCAAACAGCCGGCGACTCTCATCCAATGATATGCCTTCGTGTTGTGCCAGCGCAAGGTAAGCAACCATGCGAGAGCCAGCAGAGCCACTTGTGCAGCTTCCACCCCGATGTTTGCGGAAATCAAAGCTGTTAGAAAACCCTCACCGGGCTGCAACCATGCGGACAAGGCACCGGCAAATCCCAACCCGTGTATCAGCCCGAAGCCGAACACGATCGCGAGCCGCGGCCATTGCGAACGCTCCTTGCGAACGCGCAAATTTTCCAGTGCCACCGTCACGAGGCTGAGTGCGATTACCGGCTCCACCCAGTTTCCGGAAACCCTGATCCATCCTGCCGCAGCGAGTCCCAGCGTGACCGTGTGCGCCGCCGTGAACGCCAGCGATTGTGCGATCAATGGCCGCCATGCCCGACGGTAAAAAAACAAGCCCATGACAAACAACACGTGATCCAAGCCATCCGGCAAGACGTGAAGAAAACCCTGCCGAAACGTCTCCAGCCATGGCAGCCGCCCGGCCTTTTCCAACTCCTGCATCTCGCCCGGTGCGAATGTGAGATATGATGCCTCTTCACCCGGCAAGCGCAGCACCAACGAAGGACGATTGCCTTCCACCCACTTCAACACCAGCGCTCCCGGCACCGATTCCGTGGCATTCAGCCTCATCCGGAAATACGCACCACCATTTCTTCTCACGGGAAAATCTGGCGGAGATGTCTGAAAATCCGGAAATTCCACAGTCCACTCCACTTCCTCATCGCCACGCAAAAGCACCAAGGATTCACGTAAATAACGCTCCGCTTCATCCCGTAATTTTCCCCATCCCGGCTCTCCCATGTTTACCAACCACTCACGCTCCGGCGCGGCTGCGCTTTCATCTCCGCGCCACTCCGGAACCGCATATCCCGCATCGAACCAGATCTCCATCTCCCACGGATCTCCAGGACGCCACTCGCCATAAAGCTGCGTGACCACATGCGCCCGCAAACCCTGCAAGCCCAACAAAATCGCACATGTGAAATAAACCAACACTCTCACATGCCAATGGCTATCAGGCAGGATGTTCGCAAACAAACCGAAAGCTGGATTTTGGATGACATGAGATTTGGTTTTGTGATCTTCAGCAAAACGCCCTCAGCGATCCGGCACACTTGACAATCCGTAAAGCGTTTCCGCAGCGATGAACAGCCAGTCGTTTTCCATGGTTTTCACCAGCGTCGGCCCGAGGTTCACCACCAGATGTGCGCGTGCACGGCGCATACGAACCACCTGTTCGTTAGGCTGTGGATGAGTTGCCGCATATTTCAACCAACCCTCCATCGCTTCGAGCGCCCACGGATACCACAAAAAGCGATAGGCCTCTTTCCGTGTCGTTTCCTTGTTAAACCAAATTACATTGCTCTCAAACTCTCCGCTCGCTACAGGAAATTCCACGGTTCGATCGACGCAACCGATCAGATGCCTCTCCATGGCCTCCATGATTTCGGGACGTATTTTCAGCCCCGCCTCAGCCTGGGCTCGCAACAACACCGCATAGACCTGAAGTGTCAGACCGTCGAAAACCTCGTATTTGTTCTCACCCGTCCCGGTCCAACCGGGTATTTTGTATTCGGTGTCAAAATTTACCTGCAGCCAATCCGCTGTGGACATCAAAAGTTCATCTCTGGTTTTCTCGCTGCCCAACCATGGTTGTCCTGCCTTCTTGCAATCCAGCAATGCCTGAAGTGCCAGAGTGGTGGAATAGGAGTTTGGCGGTGCCGTTTGGTTCTGACCCGGAAAAATGGTCCATCCACCATCCTTGTGATAAGGCAGCAAAGCTCCCTGGACCCGCTGAAGTTCATCCTCAAACATTTTCCGGCTCTCAGTCGGAACGGTGGATTCACGAGACAACGCATTCGACAAAAGACTCACGGACCAGAAAACGCCACAACTGTCAGGCGCGAGCTGGCTTTCTTCCAAATTTAGATATCCCTGCTCAAAATACGATTCACCCTTTGGCACAAACGGCTTCTGTATCGCCAAAAACAATTTATCAGCATCCCAGCCCTTCGGCTCCCGCATGCGCAAAAGCGCCACCAATGCCTGTGCTTGCGAGCAAACGCTGTTCTCCCATGCATCGCCCTTGCGCAGCGTCTGACTTATCCAACCGCTCTTTTCCAAAGAACCATGGATCCAGATTGACAGACGTTCCCTGAGTTCGCGTGCGGTTCGCGATACCTCCTCCTCGCTCGCCGGTGCCCTCGCGACCGACCATTCCCTCCTATCCAAAGCCAGTTGGATCGCATCCTTGCCCGGAATTCCGATACCCATATCCGCCAGCAAAATGTATCCCGCTATCGTCAGGATCGTTCCTGAAATCATAGCCGCCGACATTTGCAAGAATCTGATTTTTCGCCGACGCGCCTCGCGGCGTTTCAAGCGGTCGAATCCAATATCAAGAGCGCCGGCGATCAACTTGTAGAGCGCATCCTGACGCCCGTCCTTGCCCGTCCTCACATCCGCAGCGAGCGGTTCGGCGGGGACATCGCAGACCTGCCCGTCCGCTCCGACTTGAAAACGAATTGCCTTGGGAAAACACTCCGCCACTTCGTCGCCCGAATATGGTTCCCCGGAAACAATCAAACAAAGCACACGATCCGCACGTCCCAATGATTTGAAATAACGGACTTCCTCCTCAACCCATTTGCTACGAGCCGATTTCTGCGAACAAATCACAATCAAGGTGCGGGACTGCTCAAGTGCGTATCGCAACTTCCCTCCCAGATCCGAGGCTCCTGCCAATTCATCGCGATCCCTGAAAACAGGTTTTAAATACTTCGGGACCACCTCACCACGGAAATCCATCCCAGCAATCCCGCGCGGCAGCCTGTGTGTCTCCAGTTCCTTGTGCAGCCAGGAAGCCCACGATTCATCCTGATGACTGTAGCTTATAAACGCCCAGTATTTGAAATCAGATTGAGTAGCCTTAGTATCTTCCATGTTGACCGGAGGCTTTTGGTAAAAAGAGTTCCGCTTCCGCGAATCTGCAAGGGAATTGCTTTTGGCGGGAAATCCCTAAAACATCATCAGCTCAGGCCGGAAGTTGGGGATAAATGTGATGAGAGAGAAGTTAAAAATACCTTCCCTCGTTCGTTCTTGCTCTCAAGGATACGGAGAAATTCTTCAACATCCGAACGAGTAACCGATGGCCCCCTGAAAACGTCGTGAAGATATTTAAGTAGCGTCTGCACAGGCATCCTCGTTATCGCAAAGACGAGTGCACCAGTGTCACTTCTTAACTCAAGCAGATATGTCACGAAACGGCGGAACCTCCTGCGATTGCTGCGTGAAAGGCTAGGACGGAAAAATTAACGAACGACAATTGATGATTTTTGAGAAGAAGTCCATGGCGGGTTGGAACAGAACTCCTATGGGCACACTCTGTTTTCACATGTTAGAAATTCTTTCTTTGAACAGGAGATCACGGAGAGTTGTGGAAGGGAGAAGCCTCGTGCTGAACTTCCTATTACCAAGCTCTGTATCGCCGGGCTGATGGCGGGCTGTGGCGGAGGGCAATGGATGGCGGAGTCCATCCTTTTCCGGTCAATCCATGATGAAATATTACCTGGGGTTCCGCTACGCTCCACAACCCGGCTTCGATCTGGCCGTCCCTTGTCACTCAAGGCCGCGTACGGCGATTTCGTCTTCGTCCCAGCCGAGGTAGTGGCCGAGTTCGTGGAGGTAGGTGGTTCCTACTTCGTCGAGGAAATCCTGCTCATCCTCCTCGGCCATTTC
>JBGSRM010000016.1:0-14996 GCA_041737575.1 Akkermansiaceae bacterium | reverse complement strand
TGGTTTGATCATCGCGACGCCGACGGGATCTACGGCGTATTCGCTTTCGGCGGGTGGGCCTTTGATTGCACCGCATTCATCGGTGATGTTGATAACGCCGATTTGTCCGCATAGTTTGGGTCAGAGGTCGTTGGTGATTTCGGATGATGTTGAGATTGAAATTTCACCGGAGAGGGCAGATGACGGGGCGGTGATTTTCACGGTGGATGGCAGGGATACGACGAGGATCGAGCTGCAAGATCGGGTGATTGTTAGAAAGTCGAAGAGGTCATTTCATTTGCTGCGATTGGAGGGGACTTCCTTTTATGGGGCTCTGCGGCAGAAGTTGGGTTGGCAGGGAGTTTGATGTGATTGTTTTGAGGGATGTGATGAGTTCGTCTCTGATGGTGCGGGCGGTGTCTGCGAGTTGTCGTTGGATGGTTTCGTATTCCTGGCGGCCTTGTGTGGTTTCGATTTTGATAGGGATGACATTCCATGCGGAGAGGTCGTAGGGGCTGGCGCGCATATCGAGGTCGCGGAGATTGCTGGCGAGATGGAAAGTTTTCAGGAGGAGGTTGGAACCGATCCAAGGCATGGATTTGGCGGCCCATTTGTAGAGATCCATGTTGGCGTGGACGCAAGCGGGTTGTTCGTTGAGGTGGCGGGTATCGAGGGAGGGTTGGATGCGGTTGAGAGGTTTGGCGGCGGTGGCGAAAAAGCGGAAGGCATCGTGATGGGTGCAGGCGATGGGACGGGATTCTATGAGGAGATCGATTTCATTTTGTGGGAGGCGAAGGGGAGCGATGGAGGAATGACGGATGTTTTCTCCACGATAAACCATGGCCCATTCGTGCATGCCGTGGCAGGCGAAGTGTGGTGGGCGGTCGCGGGTGGCGGTGAGTAGGTCGAGTATCCAGTGGAGGCGGTTTTTTGTTTTTTCAGAGATTGAGGTTGGGGAAAGAAAGCAGAGGTTGTTTTGGGTTTTGTATTTGGAATTTTTAAAGTGTGCTGGGAGGGTTTCGAGATCGGAGAATTGAAGAGCGAAGTTGTGGCCGGGGTGCCAGTTTTCGATGATGGAGAAGGAGTATGGATAGTAGTCGAAGAGGAAGTCTTCGACGGGGTGGCTGAGTGAGCGATCTTTGCGATGTCTTGGACCGGAGGTATAGAGGCGGGCAGCGGATAGGTGTTTTTCGGAGAGGTTTCGCCAGTCGTTTTCATTCAAGATGATGAGATGTGTCATGGGCGATTCCATTTGCTTCGGGAGGATAAAATCAAAAACTTTTGTGTTAGGCAATTTTTCACTTGCAGACGTAGAGCAAGCGCGGCTACTTTCCCGCCCCTCGCAAGAGGAACAAAATTAATCGCGGGATGGAGAAGTCAGGTATCTCGTCAGGCTCATAACCTGAAGACCGTAGGTTCAAATCCTACTCCCGCAACCAATGAAGGCCGTTGATCCTTAATGGGTTAGCGGCTTTCTCCTTATTAGGATTGTTTTTTTGCAAGCTGCACGAAAAAGCCCCGCCAGTATCTCACCAAGCGGGGCTTCCCTTACTCGAAGACCTATTTAACTGATTTCACCTTTGTTTTGGCTTTGCATTTATTGGTAGCGGGCAAGCGGCGTTTTGGCCAAACATCGGTTCTGGTTTGCAAACGCCACAACGGTATTGAAATTCTTTCTTCGGGACGGTGCGGATGAGGCTTACCTCATTCGTCTTCCCACTACTTAATTTCGAGAGAAGGATCGATGACTTGGCAACGAGTCACTACTTGCCCACAGCTCGTCTTTCTTGGAATTCGAGGAACGCTCTGTTTTTTTAACTCGAAATTTTGTCACTGTCTTTTTTCAAAACGACAAGTAACATTTTCGGTTTACCCAGCTCACTGCCTGTGAGGATTGACATACTCCTCCAATCAAACCTAAGTATCGGGGCATCTGAATCTTCTTAACCAACCTGCGGCATTGCATGCGTCCTACGGCGCGAATGAGGCATCTGCCATCCCGGTCGGAAATCGCCTCGAAATCCACTTACCGGTTCCCCTGCTCCGTCCTGCGCAGGCAGAACGAATTTTTGTCCCCGAAGGGATGATCTCCACCTCTAATAGCTTTGTCACCCTTGATGGCGGTTCCCTCGTTGCCGCCTTCGCCACCGTACCCCTGCTCCCTGATATCTCCTCGACCACGGAGCGACTCTACCGCGAGCTCTTCGAAGTCATGGGGAACCGCCACCTCTATCGGATATGGAACTACATCCCCGGGATCAACTCCCTCTCTGGTACCCTCGAAACCTACCGCCATTTTAATTTCGGTCGCTGGCGCGCTTTCGAAGATACCTTCGGTCTTGGCCACGAGAAGCTCATGCCCGCGGCCTCCGCCGTCGGTGCCCGGGGCGACCGCATCGCTATCCTCGCCATTGGAGGCTCGAACCTTCCCTACTACCTCGAAAACCCCGATCAGATACCCGCTTACCATTACCCGGACGAGCACGGCCCCCTCGCCCCTGGTTTCGCTCGGGCGACTGTCGTATCCCCGCAGGGTTCCCTCCACGGCTTTCTCTCGGGCACAGCCAGCATCATCGGCCACCATAGCGTCGGGTCGGGCGACCTAGATCTCCAGATCGCCACTACCTTGGGGCACATCTCCACCATGTTCGCCCGCATCGGTCGAATTCGGCCCGATTTGTCCGCCGCCACCGCCTCCTTCAAGTGCTATCTTCGCCACCCCAAAGATATGGAGCGCGCCGAGTATCTCATTCGCAGGCATCCCATTTTCGCAGAGCATGCGGACATCCTTTTCCTCGAAGCCGATATCTGCCGCCGCGAGCTGGATGTCGAAATCGAAGGCATTTTTACATACAAACGCTAATAGACGCAGATCTCGAAAATTGGCCTGAGAGGTCGTGCCCGCGTCGTTCTCCGATGCAAATGCTAGTGCAAGACTGCATCGTTGCGTTTCGGATGGCCATACCCGTTTTCACTCCACCACGAGCAGATATAGATCGGAGCATCCGTATCCCGCACCCACTCCTGAAATGTGGCGAAGTTCCTCACAACCTATGCGCTTTCCCTTATCCGTACAACTTGCCCGGCCGTAGAACCGATCGTCGGCTCTTTCAATGGCCTTCCCCGGGAAAGCAATTTCTTAGCAATAATCTGTAGCAATAACCTTGGCAAAGCAGCCCGGAAAGCTAGTCTCGCCTTAAATGAATTTCCCTCTGAAATCCTCGATCTTGGCCAGATCTCGGCGAGACATGGTCATTTCTCTTGCCGAAACACATCCCACCGAGCCACAGGAACACCTCTTCCGTCCCCTTCTGCCCCGCAACGTCCATTTCCCCGCATCAGAACCGGCCATCGGATCTTTCAGCAGCCTTCATCCCAAATGTAAATTCCCAGCACCCATCATAGCACGCCGCATCTTCGATTTAGGTGCTATCCGTGATCACACAGGCGCTTGCGATTCAAAGATCAGACTTAGCAAGCAGTCGATAAATCGGAAACACGTGTTTATCAAAAAAATGAATCAGCTATGAAAAACGTCTTTCCCATCGAGAACGGCAAAGTGATCACGAGATCGCTGGAGGCGCACATCGTCGATCACTGCAATTTGCGCTGCGCGGCCTGCTGTTCACTCTCTCCGCATCTGCCAAAGTGGGAGGTGGAGCCTGCAGCGCTTTCAGAGGAACTGCGGCTGGCAAGTCGTGCACTCTCTCCGACATGGTTAAAGCTCGTGGGAGGCGAGCCGTTGCTGCACACGCGGCTGTTGGAGTGCCTCCGGGTTGCCAAGGAGGCGCACTTGGCACAGATCGTATCTCTTACGACGAATGGTTTTCTACTACCCAGACAGACGGACGAGTTTTGGGAGATGCTAGACGCGATCACTGTCTCGCTTTATCCGCAGCCCGCGTTACCGCAGGCGACCATCGACTTCATAGAGGCAAAGGCAGCGCAATTCGACGTGCAGTTGAACTTGAAGAAGCAGGACAGCTTTGTGCAGATGGATCGCGCGGCGGAATGCACTGATAAGGATGAGAATGCCGCGGTATGGGCATCTTGCTGGCTGCGGAGGCGCTGCCACATGCTGCGCGAAGGTGTTTTTTATGCCTGCACGCGGCCCGTTCACTTAGGTACCCTGTTGGATCGTGATTTCACAAGCGATGGGGTGCGTCTGCATGAAGGTGCGGGGCTTGCGGCTGAATTGAAGCTCTATCTGGAGCGTCAGGAACCGCTGGAAGCGTGCGCGCTGTGCCTCGGCGGGAATGCGCAGGAGGCGACGCATCGTCAGCTCATAAAGGGAGAAGGGATGGTGCTGGTGGTCGCATGAGCGTGCTGGCGCGGCATCATCCACTGGGTATCCACCCGCATTATTATGCGCAAGACAGTGTTGCACATAACCCCAGCGCACGGGCATTACTGCGGGATATGAAAACGCGTGCGTGGGATGTGGAGGGCGTGCGTGCGTATTTAAAATGCTGCCCCGATGGCTGGCGCACCTGCTTTTCCCAAGTGCGCCTCGTTCCCGCGGGTCATGAACTTCATGAGCAGGATGGTGTTTGTGTTTTGCGACCGGATGAAACTCTTACAGAGAGGCCGGGCTGCTCACTGGAGGCGGCGATGAAACATGCGATGAACGATGTTTGTTGTGATTCGCGACGTATGGCGGTGGCCCTGAGCGGCGGGCTAGATAGCGCGCTTGTTGTGGCGATGCTGCGCGCCATGGGGCGTGAGGATGTACCAATCTTCACTCTTGCGAGCCATCTGAATGGCTACTGTGAGCTGAAGAAAACTCGAGAGGCCGCGCGCGCGCTAGGCGTTACAGATCTGAGTGTCATCGAGACAAACGCAGAGGAGATCATCGCGGCTTTTCCGGCGGCCATCTTGGCGGCTGAGTGTCCGCTCTTCAATCTGCATCCGGTGAGCCGATGGATTCTCGCTACGAAGCTGCGTCGTGAGGGATACGAGGTGCTGATCACCGGGGATGGCGCGGATCAAGTTTTCTCGTGTAGCGATCCTCGCAATTATCTACCGATCATCGGCGCGCTGACTCGCGAGGCCGGTCTAGTGCTGCGCTCACCATTCCTCAACGAAGTTGTTATCGGGGCAGCTCCTTCACCGACGCCGGATAAATCCGCCTTGCGTGTCTTGGCGGCGGATTTTTTACCTTCCATGACCGCGCAGGGGGCGAAGTTGCCGACTTACGCGCCACCTCTGAATGTGAGCGACCACTGGCGGGCGGATGCGATTCACGATCTGGCATCACGAATCGACAGCGAGGCTCCGAAGCCTGGCGCGGAGCCTGAAAGCGTGCTTTGGACCTCGCTGGGAGTGCTGGCTGATTTTTTAAACTGATGTGTGCGATTGCTGGAATCCTCGATTTTCGCTCTGACTGCCCGTCGAGGCTGGCGGAGGTGCGTGGGATGATTTCACGGCTTCGGCATCGCGGACCGGATGACGAGGGCTTTTATCAAAAGGGACCCTGCGTGCTCGGTGCGACACGGCTGGCACAAATCGATGTAAAAAACGGATCGCAGCCGATAAGTTCGCCCGACGGGCGGTGGACGCTGGTTTTCAATGGCGAGATTCACAATCATCCAGAGCTGCGAGCAGAACTGGCCACCGAATGGCCCTTCCGCACGCGCTGCGATACCGAGGTGCTGCTAGCGGCGCTGGTAAAATGGGGTGCGAGTGCGTTGAGCCGGTTGAACGGCATGTTCAGCTTCTTTCTATGGGATGCGAAAGAGCATCGTGGACTGGCGGCACGAGACAGACTGGGTGTAAAGCCATTCGTTTGGATGCATCTGCCACGCGGTGGCTTCGTCTTCGCGTCAGAGGCAAAGGCGCTGCTGCCGATGCTACCAGGAACACCTGTTGTGAATGAGCATGCGGTGCTGGAATACCTGATGATGCCGTGCTTCAGCGGTGTGCGGGATCCGATGTTTGACGGCTTGCGGCATCTCGCGCCCGGTCACTGGTTGAGTGTAGGTGATAATGGTATTTGTGAGGGCGATTGGTGGCACTACGATCTACATCGAAGCACACGAGATGACGATGAACTCATTGACGAGATGCGTGAAGTGCTGCCGCGAGCGGTGGAGCGCACGCTCAACGTGGATGCGCCAGCGGTGGTCATGCTCAGCGGTGGTCTTGACAGTACTCTACTGGCTGCATTGGCACATCGAAAAGCCGTGCATACGGCCTATACTATCGCTTTCGATGGACAGTCCGGTTTTGACTATGCGCGGGCACTGATGGTGAAGTCGGACGATGTTCCCTTCGCAGCGCGGGCCGCACGAGAGATCGGCATCGAGCACCGGTTGGTGCCGGTGAGTCGCACGATGCTAGCGGAGGATATGCGAGTGCTTGCGGTTCAAAACGATGCGCTTCCGGCCTGGGAGCAGGAGCTGGCGCAGCATTATCTCGGGCGTGCCATCGCCGAAGACGGGCATCGCGCCGTGCTGGTCGGCGATGCGGCGGACGAGACGCATTTTGGCTACGGTTTCCTGCTGGATGAAAAGAGCACGAGTCATCCGCGCGAGTTCCTGCGGCGTTTCGGCCACATCCCGCTAACGTCCGCGATGGAGGAACGCGCGCGCAGCATACCAGACCATCTCGCCAATCTAATCCGTGAAGCGGGACATTCGTTTGAAGATCGCGCCGCTCGACTGCGCGGCATCACGCATCTCATCACGCGGTTGTGGCTACCTCGTCTGCTGCACAATGGAGACATTCATCTCATGGCGCACGGAGTGGAAGCACGCCTGCCGTTTGCGGACGCGGAACTACTGGCTCTGGCTGTCCAGACGGATCCGCTGCGCGCACTGCGTAACGGCGTGGAAAAAAGCGCGCTGCGTGAGGCTGCTCGTGGGCTGATGCCGGAGGAGGCTCGGCTGCGACGAAAATCGAGCCTCTCCAAAGACGACGGCAGCGCAGCCGTGTTGCAAAGCGAGGCTATGAAAGCGCTTGATGCCTCGCCCGATTTTCTCTCTCACTGGCTGAACATTTCCGCGCTGCGTAGCCTATGCTCGCCAGCGCACCAACTGGCGGAAATGGAGCGCGCACTGCTTTTTCGAGTCATTTGCCTGCATCACTGGGCAGCCGCATACAAAGTCCAATTGCCATGAAACGTATTCTTTTCCTTACGATTCCTGAAAAGGGTCACATAAACCCGATGATCGGCCCGGCGGTGTGGCTGCAACGCATGGGCCATGAGGTGCGTTTTCACACGCTCCATGACATCTCCGCGCAACTTCACTCCGCCGGTCTATTGCCGCTGAATGCTGGCGCGCAGCCCTTACCGCCGCCCGAGGCTCATCGTGGAGCTTTCTTCGCTGAAAAGGTGCGGGACAAGATCTGGTTAAGGCAGTGGATTCATCGCCTTCTTATCGAGGAGGCTCCGGCGCAGATCCCAGACTATGCGCAGGCCATTTCGGCCTATCGTCCTCATCTTATCGTGACTGACCCAATGATCTATCCGGCTGCCATTGCCGCACATGAAGCCGATGTTCCTTGGGTGGCCTTGTCGAACTCGCTGAACCCTGTGCTCGATGATTCGTTGAAGAGCGATTTACTTGAAACGGTGGCGAGTCTGAGCACGGCGCGAGATAGGCTTTTCGCGCAGCACGGCATGAAGCTACGATTCAGCGGTTGTGACATGATTTCGCCGTATCTCACGGTGGCATTCACCACAAAAGAGTTCATCGGACGCGAGGTGTCTGGCGTGGAAATGGTAGGGCCGTCGCTGCCGCCGGGAAATCGCGGTGACGAAGTGCCGTTTGATGAATCTCTGCTCTCGTCAGCGCGTAAGCGGGTCTTCATGTCCTTCGGTAGCCAGATTTATCATCAGCCGGAGCTGTTTCAGAAGGTGATGCGCGTCGCGCGTACAATGGACGTGCAGTTGATCCTTTCGGTAAACGCCTTGCTCGGCACGCCTGAGCTGGGCGCGCTGCCTGAGCATGTGCTGGCACTGCCCTATGCGCCCCAACTGAAGCTGCTGCCGATGGTGGATGCATTCATTACGCATGGCGGCGCGAACAGCGTAATGGAGGCGCTACATTTCGGCGTGCCGCTGCTCATCTCTCCGGTGTGCAACGACCAGTTTCATCAGGCGCACTTTCTTGAGCGCGCGCAGGCTGGCGAAGTGCTCGATTTGCACATGGTGGACGAAAAAACCATCACGAAGAGCCTTTCAAGGCTTCTCTATGATGATGTGATCAAAGAACATGTGAGGGCGTTAGCGGCATCCTACGCCGTTGATGGAGCGAAACAAGCTGCTGAACTCATCAATGCGCTATGAAATACCCCGTGCAAATCACCTTGGCAGTTACGGCGCGCAATGAGGAGAGCTGCATCGCAGCGACACTGCGCTCCATCGTGAGAGCTGTGGAGGTAGCGGAGGAGCACGGAAGAGTGAATATTCGTATCGTGGCGATTTTGGATAACTGCACCGACGGCACGGAAGCCATCGTAAGGCATGAGTTTCCGCAGTTCGAGGTATTGTTGAGCAGCGGCGGATTGATCGAGGCCCAGCGGTGTGTGGCGGATGAAAAGCCATTTGTCATGTTCTGCGATGCCGATGTGCTGCTTGATGAAGGCGCGGTGGCTGCGCTGGCGCATGAGATGCTCGAATATCCTCACCTTCAAGCGGCATACGCAGCCAAAAGCCCGCTACCGCCAAAGAAACGCACACTCATGGCCGCCGCGTTGCATTGCTACAATCGCGTAAACGGCTTCCAGACGGCACGGCGCTATTTCTGTGGCAAATTTTTTGCCATTCGCGACTGGCAGGCTCCGACACTGGAGGAATTGCAACCGAAACTGCGAACGATTCCGCGCGATCACTTCTACGACTACCATGCCGGACTGCGCGTGGACGACATCTGGCTCAGCCGTGACCTTTTGCGCCGCCACGGCGAAAGTGCGATCCGCGAGGTGCCTGGTGCGCATCTGCATTATCGAGCAGCCGAGACTTTTGCGGGCATGTACCGAGTGTATCTGCGCATGACGCGGGAGATCGAGCGGCTGAATATACTTTTTCCTGAAACGATCCCGGTTCATCAACAGCGTGGTTATGATCGCGTGGCGGAACGTGCCGCGCCCTGGTGTGATCGACTGTTATGGCGTGTGTTTCGTGTGGCGCTCGCACTTTGTGGCGTGCGCTATCGTGTGGAGCGTTTTTATTATCAAAATCTCGCCAGTAAGCCGCTCGACGCATGGCGGCCTGTGGTAGAAACCAAGATATCTGCATGATTCGCGTGCGGCCACACGGCATCCTGCCACTCGAACTCTGGGATCTGCTGACTCCGGATGGGGGTATCCTTTGGGATCACATGCGAGCACCGCATTTTGGCGAAATGTTGTGTGATGCTGTTTCCAAGGTTTGGAATGGCACAGCGGAGACACGCTCCGAGGGATGCGTGAGCGAAGAGGTATGTGGTTTTCATACGCTGCATCTCGCGGGAGGCGGCGCGGAAGCGGTGCTGGAGGCCATGCGGCGCGGACCCTGGACTTGGACGACAATTTCGAGCGAGACGACCTTTGCGGCGGAGGCCGGAGGCCGGGCGCTACTTGCGGAGCGTGGATTAGATGGCTGGGTGCTCGATGTAGGACAAAGCAGATTCAAACTCAGTGGAGGATCGCTGCGATTGCAAAAAGCGCGCGATTGGAGTCGCCTGCCATTGCGCGATGACGGACTGGGGATCGATATCGAAAAGCAGCGTGCCGAATTGAGGCTATGCCTCGCGGATTTCTTGAAGGAGATGCATAAGGCAGTGGAACAATGGCCGAGTGGACTCGTGGTGGCACTGCCGAGCAGGTTGGATGATGGCGGTGTTCCGGAGGGAAGCTCTTACACTGGCATGTGCGGTGATGCGGACCTGGTGACGGATGTGATGATGATGGCCGGAATGCCAGAGGTTCCCGCTTTCGTGGTCAATGACGCCGAATTGGCCGCTGCTTCGGCACATCATGAGTTTGACCTCGTGAAGCCCGCGCTAGTGCTTACACTCGGTTTTGGCATAGGGGGCGCTATTGTCCGCGATTCATGAAAACCGCATTATTTATCTCTCCACACCTCGATGACGCCGTATTTTCATGTGCGGAGATGATTCGGCATCTTGTCACGGATGGCTGGAAAGTCATCGTGGTAACTGTTTTCACGGAAGGAGCAGATGAGCATGCCCTACGACGTTTGGAAGACCTCGACGCGGCACATCTGCTGGGTTTTGAGGCGCTGCACCTGGGCTTTGTTGACGCGCCTTTCCGTCAGACAGGCCATGTCGGCTTTGAGGAGATTCTTTTCGGATGGAACACGGAGGATGATGCGGTGGTCGATGCTGTCACAAAAAAACTACGTGAATTGATAAATACGTTAAATCCGGATCGCGTGTTTGCGCCACTCGGGGTCGGCGAACATGTGGATCATCGCATCGTCTTTCAAGCCGCGCGGCTTGATGGCAGTGTGGAGTTTTATGAAGAGCGACCTTATGCCTACGCACGCGGGGCAGTGGAGCTGCGCCTGCGACGGCTCGGAGTAATAGGCATCGATTTTGATGAAGAGCGTATGCTAAGGGACTTGCGTGATCTCCCTTTCGTTCGGCTCTATTCGTCTGGTGGGAAGCTTTTACCCGTACCGTCGCTTCCAGATGAAGCCCTGTGGGCGGACGCGAAGCAAATGGTAGCTGATTTCCGATATGCCTGTGAGGCAGCCAAGTGCTACGCGAGTCAATACATGTCATTTTGCGGCGATGAGGAGACACACGAGCTGCTGGAGAAGCGACATGGGTTATTTGTCGGCGGCACGGAAGAGCGTTGGGAGCGAACCTGGATCTTGAGAAAAATGGAAACAACGTCATGAACACTTCTAACTGATGTAGACACGCTCTTATCAAATCCACTTCATAGCTCACTGGCTCAACTATTTATTCGTCGTATCCTACCACTCCTCGAGTTTGGCTGGCAAATCGCTACCAACCTCACAGCCCGGAGCACTAAACCGTGATCAGACTTTCGCACCATCGCTGACGACGACCGCTCAGGCTAATCACTGACCCGCCTTGCTGGTGCCAAGGTGACGCGTATCGACTTGATTATGTAGGATATTGAACATGGAATCAATGTGGCAGTACCGCAACGTCGGAAAATGAAAAATCAAGCGGCACCCATATCGTGAACTCGATTCAAGTTAGGATTTCATGAAGCAGGATTTATTCCGAAGGATTGCCTTTGTTGGGAAGGTGTAGCATGGTCGCGATATGAAAACCCAATGCTGCGCGATTTTGCTTGGACTCATGATGATGGCCAGTGGGGGAGTGGTCGAGGTAGGCAGTGATGAAGAACTGAGGAATGCGGTCAAGCGGCTGGAGGCCGGCACGACGCTGAAGATTGCGCCCGGCGATTATCGCGGAGGACTGGCGGTAAGCGGAGTCGAGGGTCTGGTAGTCGAGGCTTCAGATCCAAAGCGCCCGCCGGTTTTTGTAGGAGGCGCAAACGCATGGCAGTTCTCGCGTTGTGAAGGTTTGGTCGTGCGCAACATCGTCTGTCGTGAGCAAACAGGAAACGGATTGAACATCGATGACGGCGGCGAGGTGGCGAATCCGGTGAGCGGGGTGCGCATTCAGAACGTCACGGTAATGGAAACCGGACCACGTGGGAATTTTGACGGCATCAAGTGCTCCGGCCTCTCCGATCTGGTGATCGAGGACTGCCGGATTGAGGGCTGGGGCGGCCAGGCGATCGATTTCGTGGGCTGCCGCAAAGCAGTCATCCGGCGCTGCCAAATCACCGGCCGCGATGGGTTTTCACAGGCCACCGGGCCACAGTTCAAAGGAGGGAGCGAGGATGTGGTGATCGAGGACTGCGTGCTGGTGAACGCCGGCCAGCGCCCGATCCATGCGGGCGGATCGACGGGGGTCGATTACTTCCGCCCACCCGGGGCGAAATTCGAGGCACGAAATATCACGATCCAACGCAATGTGATCGTGGGCGGCGACTGTGCAACGGCATTCACGGGGGTGGACGGTGCGGTGTTCGAGGGCAACGTTGTCGTCAATCCCGTAAACTGGGTTTTCCGCATCCTTCAGGAAACGCGTCTCGAAGGGTTTGCGCCATGCCGCAACGTCGTGGTGCGCGGGAATGTGATTGTTTTTCAGAGAGATGGACTGCGCACCGAGGTAAATGTCGGCGATGCCACCAAGCCGGAAACCTTCCGTTTCGAGCGCAACTGGTGGTTTGCCGAAGACGAGCCAAAACGATCACAACCGACGCTGCCCGGGCAGGTCAAAGGTGATGTTCACGGCGTGGATCCGAAGCTCGACGCGGACACCCACCTGCCTACGGATGCCGCCGCCCTGCGCTTGCTGGGGAGGTGAAACATGGTTGCCGATAAACCTCAAGCGACAGTTCATTCCATGTCTCACCGCCTACACATCCGGCCAGCCCGGAGCTACGCGCCACCGTCACCGAGACGGAACCGCGGGCTTTATGCCGGGTTGGCAATCGCCGTGGTCGTGACCGGGTTGCTGTGGCGCTCCGGCCTGATCTCCCTGCCGCAGTGGCTTTCTAACAACGGTGGCGACGCGCTTTGGGCGCTGATGGTTTTCCTTGGCTTTGGCTTTCTGCTTTCGCGTGGGTCCACGTGGGTTGTTGCCGTTCTGGCTTTGGCGTTCTCATGGGGAGTCGAGTTCTCGCAGCTTTACCACGCGCCATGGATCGACGCGATCCGCGCCACGATTCCGGGCAGGCTGGTGTTGGGTAGCACGTTCCACTGGCCGGACTTGCCAGCTTATGCCGTGGGAATTGCACTTGGAGTGTTGGTGGAGTGGCGTTTCCGCAGGTGATTCTTAAACCTAGAATCCGCTGTAAGGGTTTCATTTTTCACCGCATCATCCTTCGCCAAGGCTGCGGATGACATGAAGGCGCAGAGGTGGTAGAGGGACGCAAAGCTCTACTTGTGTGTTCAAGAGATATTGTTGCCAATTATTTTGGGCATCATTTCACCCAGTGGGTGAGCGGATTGAGACTTCGTTTTCGGCGTGAAATGCCAACAGGACAAGGACTTGTGCCTTCCACTATCTTTTTCAATTGCGGATTAGTGGTGTATGTATGCCGCAAGGGTGGCTTGTTTGGGGTTGGTTTTCCGCTTGGCAGGACTTTCCTGAGCTTTGGTTTTACATTGTATTTAAATACAACGTTCTAGGAAAAATAAATTCTAAAACTTGTTGCTTTGTCTATGGGGTGAAGTAACTAGTGTGTTTGGTTGTTTTTTCGTTCTTTCAAAACCCAAATATGAAAACTCAAACATTCAGAAGCCTAGGTGCTTTAGGCTTTGCTATGGCTCTTGCTTCATGCGCGGGGCCGGTGCCCGAACGATCTAAGGTTCAGGTATCGGGGCATGGGGTGAGTGGTGGTGCTTTGGAGGATCAGGTATTTCACCAAGTGAACTCCTATCGTTCATCGAACGGGCTTAGGCAGTTGCGGCGGCATTCCGGTTTGGATCGTATGGCGCAGATTCATTGTGATGCGCTTGTGAAGGATATGGGGAATAGCAAAGTGAGTAATAAAATTTTGAATCATTTTGGGTTTGAGGGTCGGTCATTGGCCGCGAAGCGTGCGTATAATATTCATACGATCGGGGAGAATGTGGCGGCTTCGACAGAGGCATCGGCGCCCCGTTTTGTTAGATTGTGGACGGAATCCTGGACGCACCACGGGACCATGAAAGGTTACTGGACTTATAGTGGCGTGGGATCGGCGCGGAGCAGTGGCGGGGTGACGGTGGTCGTGCAGGTGTTCGGTGCAGAGCAGGAGAGTGGGCATTTGGAGTCGATGAATCGATTCAATCGAAGCAATTGAATTTGTTGGTTGTGCCGGATTTTTCGTATGAGTCGGAAATCATAGCTCGCGGGTTTGAGCGTGTGGCGGGTGTGGATGAGGCGGGAAGGGGACCATTGGCGGGGCCGGTGGTGGCGGCGGCGGTGATTTTACCGAGAGGATTTTCGTGTGAAGGATTGGATGACTCGAAGAAGATGACGAGGAATAGGCGGGAGATTGTTTATGAGAGATTGGTGAGTGATGAGGGTGTGGTGTGGGCGGTGGGAGTGGTGGATGCCGCTAAGATCGATGAGTTGAATATTTTGCGGGCGACGCATGTGGCGATGGGGGAGGCGGTTGATGGTTTGGTGGTGCGTCCGGATATGGCGTTGGTAGATGGGTTGCGTGTGAAGGGATTGTCGGTGGAGCATGAGGCGTTGGTGAAAGGGGATGGGAAGTCGCTGTCGATCGCGGCGGCGAGTGTGATTGCGAAGGTGACGAGGGACCGTATGATGGAGCGGATGGATGAGGAATTTCCCGAATATGGTTTCGTCAGGCATCAGGGGTATGGTACAAGGGAGCATCTGGAAGCATTGAAAAAGCATGGGCCTTGTCGCTATCATCGTAGGTCGTTTGAGCCGGTATCTCAACTCACCTTACCGTTTGGTTGAGGGGGAGGGAGATGCGCGGAAGCGTTTGGGGGAGTATGGTGAATGTGTGGCGGTGGATTGGTTGCGGGCGAGGGGTTGCAAGGTGCTGGCGAGGAATTTCAAGGGAAAGCGCGGGGGTGAGGTGGATATTGTGGCGCGTGATGGGGAGCAGTTATTGTTTGTGGAGGTAAAGACGCGGCAGAGCGGGTCGATGGTCAGGGGTTTGGCGGCGGTGAACCGGAAGAAGAAGGCGTTGATCGCGCGGGGAGGGAACGAGTGGTTGAAGCGGTTGGGCAAGAGGGATGTGGGGTGGCGGTTTGATGTGATCGAGGTGGAGGTGGAGGAGGGGGAGAAGCCGGTGGTGAGGCGTATTGAGAATGTGTTTGGCAGCCAGGAGCGGAGGAGAAAATGGTGATTGCCAAGGTTGTGCGGGCATGATTGTTTTTCCGCCCGCCCCGAGGGGTGGGTCTATAAGTGCGCGCGTGGCGGAATTGGTAGACGCGCTAGATTCAGGTTCTAGTACTCGCAAGGGTGTTCAGGTTCGAGTCCTGTCGCGCGCACCAT
>JBGSRM010000289.1:0-8543 GCA_041737575.1 Akkermansiaceae bacterium | reverse complement strand
GAAGTGTAACCCTTTTGCCGATCCAACCAGTTTGATCCGAACTCATCATTGGCCAAGCGCTGGAGGTAAGCATTCACCACCTGCCCCGCATCCATTGGATAGCTTGTGAAATTATTGAAACCCTCCATCACATGATTCGTGAAACGTTTCGATCCTCTCTGCTTGAGGAGTGCCGGAACCGCCTCAAAACCCTTGAGAATCAAAGCCCGCTCCGCTTCGCTAAACTCGTCCTTAAAGGACAGGCCGCCCTCGCTGCCCCCGCTTAAAAGATACGCATCGACCAATCCCTCGATCGTGTCGGGTGGTGCTGGTTTGTATTGCAAATTGGCATCTAGACCCGTGATTGCCCAGTGGGTGGCTGCGCTCTTGAGTTGAGGTTGGTCTTTTAGGATCGCCTCAATCCGCTGCTTGATCGCAGCGAAGTCGGGCTTTTCCGATGAGATCTGATTCATCGCATCCGCAAGGCAACTCCGCGCCAGCATAGCGACAGGTGCTTCCCCAGCGGGCGAGCGGAACGCGGAATGGGGATGCCCCGACTCTTCGTTCAAAGCCTTCCGAATCAGATCCGTTCCAACCCCGGTATTTCCAGCGCGAATCAATTGAATCCCGGTGACCAAGCCAAAATTCAACCCGTTCACTCGGGAAAACGAACTCGCGCACGCCACATCTGCCAGCGAGATTTTTTCCCAATCCACCACTTCCTTCACTTCCATCCGGTTCTCGATATCGATGGAGTCGAACCCGACTAGTGCCCGCTTGGCGTTCGGCTCCTCACGAAATCCCAATGAGTAACGGTCGCCGCCTCCGGATTTGAACACCCATATCTTCACGAGGCTTGAACCCGCCTTCGGCTGTGGAACCCCCCATTCTTCCGCTTTGGCGAGAAGCTGTGAACGCGCCGCTTCATCAAATTGCACTGTCGGCTCCACCGCGCACGACGAATGGATCACGGCGAGGTAAAAGCAAAGAATTTTCAGGCATCTCATGGAGTCATTGAACTATGCGTCTGTAAACGAGGAAAGCACTGATTCACCTCTCGGTCCACACTCAGGTGGATACCCGCTGACTCCGTATCTAAGCTCCAATAAACAAAGCGTGGATCAGACGTACGCTATGAATTCGAAACTGCAAAAGACCTACTTGCCAGCCCACATCACACCACCTTACAACACCGCCCGCCCATGTCTGAAAACCAATCCGCCCACTCCCACCTCGAACTCATCTCACGCGAAACCGGAATCAAACTCCCTTCCATCGTCGCCACCGCCAAACTCCTCAGCGAAGGCGCCACCATCCCCTTCATCTCTCGCTACCGCAAAGAAGCCACCGGCCTTCTCGATGAAGTCCAGATCCAAACCATCCGCGACCGCATGCTCCAACTCGCCGAGCTCGATTCCCGCCGCACCTCCATCCTCAAATCACTCGAAGAAAGAAACCTTCTCACCCCCGAACTCAATAAAAAAATCCTCTCCGCCCTCACCCTCACCGCCCTCGAAGACATCTTCGCACCCTTCCGCCCAAAACGCCAAACCCGCGCCACCAAAGCCATCGAACGCGGTCTCACGCCTCTCGCCGATTTTCTCCTGGAAAACCAAAACACAGACCCCGCCGACGAAGCCGCCAAATTCATCGATCCCGAAAAAGAAGTCCACACCGCCGATGACGCCCTCGCCGGCGCCCGCGACATCATTGCCGAGCGAATCGCAGACGACGCCACGCTGCGTGGCTCCGTCCGCAAGATTTACGAGAAGGAAGCCACCGTCTCCTCCAAAATCATGTACGGAAAAGACCAGGAGCCGGACTCCGCGAAATATCGCGACTACTTTGAATGGTCCGAGCCCTTCGCATCCATCCCCTCACACCGCATGCTCGCCATACGCCGCGGCGAAAAAGAAAACTTCCTCTTCATGCGCATCGAAGTCCCCCTCGACCGCGTCGCCAACATCGCCATCCCACTCTGGGTCACCGGAAGAGGCCCCGACGCAAACCACGTCCGCACCGCCATCGAAGACGGCTGCAAACGCCTGCTTATGCCCTCCATGGAAACCGAAATGCGCCTTCTCGGAAAAAAACGCGCCGATGAAACGGCCATCAACGTCTTCGCTGAAAACCTCCGCGAACTCCTCCTAGCCTCCCCCCTCGGGCGCAAACGCACCATCGCCATCGACCCCGGCTTCCGCACCGGTTGCAAAACCGTCGTCCTCGATGCCCAGGGAAAACTCCTCCACCACACCGTCCTCCACTGCACCGCCGGCTCCAACACCCAGCTCTACGAAGCCGCCGTCGAACTCGCCTCCCTCATCAAAAAACACGACATCCAAGCCATCGCCATCGGCAACGGAACCGCCTCCCGTGAAACCGAAGCCTTCGTCAAAAAACTCAAACTCCCCTCCTCCATACACATCCTCATGGTCAACGAAAGCGGCGCCTCCATCTACTCCGCCTCCGAGGCCGCCCGCGAGGAATTTCCCAACGAAGACGTCACTGTCCGCGGTGCCGTCTCCATCGGCCGCCGCCTCATGGATCCCCTCGCCGAACTCGTGAAACTCGACCCCAAAGCCATCGGCGTCGGCCAATACCAACACGACGTTGACCAACGCGCCCTCAAAACCTCCCTCGACGACACCGTCGTATCCTGCGTCAACGCCGTCGGCGTCGAACTCAATACCGCTTCCAAACACCTCCTCGCCTACGTCTCCGGCCTCAGCTCCACCCTCGCCGAAAACATCATCTCCTACCGCAACGAAAAAGGCGCCTTCACCTCCCGCAGCCAACTCAAAGAAGTCCCGCGCCTCGGAGAAAAAGCCTTCGAGCAAGCCGCAGGCTTCCTCCGCATCCGCGACGCCGCCAACCCCCTCGACTCCTCCGCCGTCCACCCCGAACGCTACGCCCTCGTGGAAAAAATGGCCGCCGACCTCGGTTGCCAGCTCACCGACCTCATCCGCGACGAATCTCTCCGCAAAAAAATCAACCTACAAACATACATCACCCCCGAAGTCGGCCTCCCCACCCTCCAGGACATCCTCGCCGAACTTTCCAAACCCGGCCGCGACCCCCGCAAAGCCTTCGAGGCATTCCACTTTGCTGAAGGCGTCGAAAAACCATCCGACCTCACCATCGGCATGAAACTCCCCGGCATCGTCACCAACGTCACCGCCTTCGGCGCCTTTGTTGACATC
Organism: Akkermansiaceae bacterium; assembly: GCA_041737575.1. GTDB lineage: Bacteria > Verrucomicrobiota > Verrucomicrobiia > Verrucomicrobiales > Akkermansiaceae > Luteolibacter. Next base: position 5,364 of record JBGSRM010000289.1, on the reverse strand, counting down.
GGCGTCCACCAGGACGGCCTCGTCCACGTCTCCCAACTCTCCGACCAATTCGTCCGCGACCCCTCGGAAGTCGTAAAAGTCGGTCAAACCGTCCAAATCACCGTCACCGAAATCGACCTCGCCCGCAACCGCATCGGCCTCTCCATGAAATCCAACCCCGATTTCGAGACCCGCCAGCGCAACTCCTCACCCAACCAAAGACAAAACACCCCACGCCACCAATCCCCCGCTCAAAACGACTGGTTCTCCCAAGCCCTTTCCCAATCCAAAAAACGCTAAAAACCCGCCCCATCCCATTGTGACATATTTGCCACAATGAGTAATTTGCGGATTGACACAATAATCTCGTTATTGCGTTTGTGGGCTGAAACGCCACTTTGAAAGTCCAACCATTATGAGAAACAACATCATTCTATCCATTGGCGCAGCCCTCTTGCTGCCTGCGCACGCTGAGGAATCGAACATTGACCCTGCGATTCCAGACTACGCACCCGTCGCGGGAGTCGCGGGAAATTTGAACTCGATTGGTTCCGACACCCTCAACAACCTCATGACTTCATGGGCAGAAGCCTTCCGTAAACTTTATCCAAACGTAAACATACAAATCGAGGGTAAAGGAAGCAACACAGCGCCTCCAGCCCTCATCGAAGGCACCGCCCAGATCGGCCCCATGTCACGCCTGATGAAGGCCGAGGAGATCGATGCATTCGAGAAAAAGCACGGCCACAAGCCAACTGAAGTGAAGGTCGCCATCGATGCCCTCGCCGTCTTCGCACACAAAGACAACCCAATCAAAGGCATGTCCTTGAAGCAGGTGGATGGAGTGTTCTCCTCAACCCGAAAGATGGGCAGTGACGACATCACAGAATGGGGCCAGCTCGGTCTGGATTCTTGGAAAGGCCGTTCCATCTCTCTTTTCGGGCGTAATTCTGCTTCTGGAACCTACGGTTTCTTCCAAGAACACGCACTCGCCAAAGGTGATTTCAAAACAAACGTAAAAGAACAACCCGGCTCCTCCGCCGTCGTCCAGGGAATCGGTGCAGACCTATACGCGCTCGGTTATTCAGGAACCGGTTATGGCACATCAGGTGTGCGCGCCCTACCGCTTTCCATCGAGGGCGATCAATACTTCGAGGGCACCTATGAAAACTGCTTGTCTGGTGACTACCCGATGGCGCGCTTCCTCATCGTTTACGTGAACAAAAAACCCGGCGAACCTCTCGATAAACTCACCCTTGAATTCCTCAAATTCGTCCTTTCCAAGCAAGGTCAGGAATCCGTGGAGAAAAATAAATATTATCCTCTCCCTGCAGAAACCGCTGCAAAGACCATCGAATCTCTCTCGAAGTAACACATTTCAGGTTACAAAACAGTCACAAGCTAACGGATACAAGGCTTGCTAGCCGGGGAGCGGAGAAACTAGCGTTCTGCCGCTCCTTCTTATTTACTAATGAATTCCGACCCGTCATCCAGCCCGGATCCGAAGCGCTTTGAGGTCTCCAAAGCTACGCTCTGGTTCGACCGCTTCATGGGCTGGGCGATCCGCTTCGGTGGCATCGCGGTTATCATCGCGGTGTTCGGTATCTTCTATTTCATCGGCAAGGAAGTAGTGCCACTTTTCCTCCCGGGTGAAGTCACTCAAAGCCAGAAAGCAGAAAGCGATACCAAACCGCTTGTCCTAGGTGTCGATGAATGGGGCGAAATGCCATTTTTCTACTCAGGCGGCTCGAAGGTTGTGTTTGTAGAAGGCAAAACAGGTGCGCGTAAAGAGATCGACGTGCCAGGAATGGAAGGACTGGAAATCTCCGCCGTTTCCTACGATCCCGTGATGAGCCGTATCGCTCTAGGTTTTGTGGACGGGCGTGTAGGCTCGTTTCTCATTGAATACGAAAGAATTTATGAGGACGGCGAAGCCAAGGGAGTCGCGCCAAAAATCACCCCGGAGCCATTCTTTGAAATCAAAAACGGCGAGGGTCCGGTAACGGATATCGCGTATGGAGACAGCGGCACGAACCGTATCATCTTGGCCAAGCGCGGAAGCGGTGAGAGTCGGACGCTCGAACTCATGGTCCTAAGCCTTAGAGGCGGCTTGGTCGGCGGCAAAACTCTCAAAGTTGTATCTGAAACCGATATCTCCAAAGAAATCGAAGGCGATATCGTCAAAATGCGCACTTCTCAAGACGGCCAAATCGTTCTGATCGCGAACGACAAAGGCGAGGTCACCTACATGCTCGCCCAAAGCGGAACCGTCTCCAAAAGACAAGTGTTCATGCCATTCAACGGCATTCCGCTCGCACAAATGGAATTCCTCTTCGGTGGTGTGTCCGCAATTCTGACGGCAAAGGACGGCTCACAACAGCAATGGAGCCTTTATCGCGAAACAGAAGATGCCGAACGCCTCTTCGGCATGACCAAGGAATTTCCATCCGTTGGCGAAGGAGAAAAAATCTTCGCGAAAAGCCTTCGCAATCGCAGCTTTCTAACGGGTGCTGGCAAAAAACTATTCATCCGTCACAGCACCTCCGGAGTGACACGCTGGAGCGGAGACACGGATATCCAGCCAGTCGCCGCAATCATCGATGCCAAAGGCTCATCTTTCTGGATCGCCTCCGCAGATGGACAAGCACGCCAGTTCAAAATAAACGATCATCACCCGGATGCAGGCTGGAACGCATTCTTCGGAAAGGTCTGGTACGAAGGCGGCGCGGAACCCATTTACCACTGGCAATCCAGCGGCGGCAGCGACGACTTCGAGGCCAAACTCTCCCTCATGCCGCTCATCTTCGGCTCCCTGAAAGGCACAGCTTACGCCCTCCTCTTCTCCGTTCCCGTCGCTCTGCTAGCCGCCATCTTCTCCGCCGCCTTCTTGCCAGCCGAAATAAAACGCATCGTCAAACCAACGATGGAAATCATGTCATCGCTTCCCTCCGTCGTCCTCGGTTTCCTCGCCGGCCTCTGGCTCGCACCCATTCTGAATGATCGCGTCCCATCCGTCCTGATGTTGGTCATCATGGTGCCCTTCACCGCTCTCCTTGTCGGCTGGGTCTGGTGCCGTATGCCTCTCGCCTTCCGCAACCGCTTCGAGGGCGGCTCCGAGTGGATGATCGTCATTCCTTTCCTCGCCCTCGCCGCCTATGCCGGTTGGTCGATAGGCCCTCTCGTGGAAAAAATCTTCTTCGTTTATACAGAGCCGGAAACCGGTAAAAAAATCGCCGACTTCACCCGCTGGTGGCCACAAGTCACAGGTACCCGCTTTGAGCAAAGAAACTCATTGGTCCTCGGCTTCATCATGGGCTTCGCTGTGATCCCGATCATCTTCACGATTTCTGAAGACGCCCTTTCCAATGTCCCCAAAAATCTAACGGCCGCCGCCTCCGCGCTAGGTGCAAACCGCTGGCAGGTGCTATGGACTGTCATGTTGCCAGTTGCTTCTTCCGGCATTTTCTCCGCCGTAATGATCGGATTCGGACGCGCTGTCGGTGAAACAATGATCATGCTCATGGCCACCGGAAACACGCCCATCATGGAGTGGAACCTGTTTTCCGGTATGCGAACACTCGCCGCCAACATCGCCGTGGAACTCCCGGAAGCTCCCGAGGGCTCCACCCATTACCGCACCCTGTTCCTCGGGGCCGTCGTTCTTTTTGCCATGACTTTCGTGATGAACACCATCGCGGAAGTCCTCCGCCAGCGCCTGCGTGAGAAAAACAAACTCGTCTGATCCATGTCCGAGCAATCTCCAGCTAAAAAACAACCATTCGCCACCACAGGTCGGTCGCGGAAGGGCGAGCCCTTGGTCTGGCTCACCGGAGCCGGCCTCGCCCTCGGTGTCATCATGGCTTTAGGCCTCTTCCTCCTCATTCTTGTCAAAGGCACCGCCTCGTTTTGGCCAAAACGCATCGAACGCTTCGAGGTAAAACGCGGCGAATCCACCGAGTTCATCACCGGCTACGAAGTGGTTACCCAGAACCGCAAAAACCCCGAAGGCATGGAAATCGAGGAAATTCAGATCTTCCGTGGAAATAAAGATATCAGTAAAGACGCATTCTTATACGTCGATCAAAGCGCAATCGTTTCGCGCAGTATGCCAGAGAATATCTGGTTGATCGAGCGCCTCACATATGGCCCGGCCATTGGCGAACCAGTCGCACTCGTGATCGGTGACAAGCGTATCGAAGCTGGTCATTCGAATTTCAAAAATTCGTTGGAAACTACCCTCAAGAACAGTCGGGAGACCCGTGATAAAATCCTGCACATCGAGCGCAAACAGCTCGGGCGTATCAGCCTCGCCATGAAGGAACTCACGTTCGACGTAAAGGCTGATCGCATGACTCAGGAACAGGCCGATTCGAAGCTCGCAGAAATGCAACTTGATTTCGACAAACTCAAGTCTGAGGCCGACAAAATGCAGTTGGAAATGGACTCCACCGTTCTAATTTATAAAGTCTCGAACGGCAGTGAAAAATCGCTCCCCGCTGGCCAACTCCTCAGTGTTTACACGCCAAATCAAACAGGATTCTTCGGACGCGTCGGCGAGGCACTTCGTCGCGCATGGTATTTCCTCAAAGAAGATCCACGTGAAACCAACACTGAAGGCGGGGTCTTCCCCGCAATTTTCGGAACAGTCGTGATGACGCTCGTGATGAGCTTGTTCGTAACGCCCTTTGGTGTCATCGCCGCTATCTACCTCCGCGAGTACGCCAAGCAAGGCCTCATGGTCCGCATCGTCCGCGTCTGCGTAAACAATCTTGCCGGCGTACCATCCATTGTCTTCGGCGTCTTCGGCCTTGCGTTCTTTATATATTTCGTCGGGGCTAGCATCGATGATACCTTCTACTCGGAAAAACTACCCACTCCCACCTTCGGAACACCCGGCATCCTCTGGGCTTCACTGACCCTCGCCCTGCTCACACTTCCCGTTGTCATTGTCGCCACCGAAGAAGCCCTCTCCGCCGTCCCGCGCGGCGTCCGTGAAGCAGCCCTCGCTTGCGGCGCCTCCAAGTGGCAAACCATCCAACGCATAGTACTACCCGCATCCCTCCCCGGCATCCTCACCGGCGTCATACTCGCCATGGCTCGCGGCGCAGGCGAAGTCGCCCCTCTCATGCTCGTCGGCGTGGTGAAACTGGCACCGTCACTACCCATCGACGACGTCGCCCCCTTCATCCACGCAGAGCGCAAATTCATGCATCTCGGCTTCCACATCTACGATCTCGGCTTCCAGTCCCCGGACGCCGAAGCCGCCAAACCCTTCGTCTACGCCACCGCCCTCCTCCTCATCGTCGTCGTCGTCACCCTAAACCTCGCCGCCATATTGATTCGCAACCGCCTCAAAAAACGCTTCGCAGTCAGCAGCTTCTAAAT
>JBGSRM010000278.1:0-3710 GCA_041737575.1 Akkermansiaceae bacterium | reverse complement strand
TAAATTAGGATGCCTTACGCGACAGCTCCGGCGCATCGGGCGTTGGCACTCGATGGCGGCGGTCACGTAGCTTAGTCCAAGCATTGTGGATAGTTTCTTGATCGTTAATACTCAGGCCGAGTTTTCCAAAGACAAGGCTATCATGCCCCCTTAGGAAATCTGAATCGCTGGTTACTGCTCGGAACCTTTTGTCTGCGGCTTTTAGCTCCGCAGGACTTGCCTTAATCAAAGGGATTAGCAGGCGTTCAATTTCCGAGGGAACCAGTTCTAGGACACCGCCACCGTAGTGCCTCCCTTCCATTTCGGCAGAAAGGGCGGTGAGGCTATTGACGAAACCAAAAGCCAGTGCTTCGGGCTTAATTCCGATGAGCCGGATACGGTATGCGGTGTCGGTCGTGTAGGCTTCAGCACTGTTGAGAATCACACGTGGATAGTGATGTGCCCTTTTAAGCATTGCGAGTGGTGCAGTATAAACGGACGGAACTTTATACCACGTCTTTCTGGTTCGGCACTTGAATCGAGTGTGAAGTTTCTCTTTCAAGCCAAGGTCCAAATAATTCCTGACGTTGATTGGCAGCTTGTCGATCTGATCTTCTTCAAACCACAAAAAGTTGGCTGGCAATCCGTTTTCCTTATTTGCGTCGTGGTCGGTATCGGAATAAATCAGCCCCTTAACATGGTTGCTTCTGCCGAACATTGGATGAGCCCACCTTTGGAGGGAGTAATCCTTCACAATAGCGTCGGAAACAAGAAAGAAGTTGTTTGCGCCGGTGACTATTCCAACATCTACAGAGGCAACGTCCTTGAAAGTTTTGATGTCAGTTCGCTCTTTTAGTTCCGAAATGAGCGCTCTTTCAGCGATGGTCAAAAACACAGGCATCCATTTTCCCTCAATTGTAACCCCATTTGTGTAGGATACATTTTGAAAGTAATCCTCTGGATCGCGTTCTAAATCTTGGCGGGATCCCATGGGAATGATTGCAACTCCCTTGCCCTTATCCGATTTCTCGCGCTTTTTCTCAGCCAACAGGAGAACTGTTCCTTGGAGGGTATCCGAAAACCAAATTTCTGTTGGATCAAGGACTAAAATCTTTGAGCACTGGTCGGCTAAATAGCGACGCAGAGATTGGGCGTGCGGGATGTGAAATATTTCAGATGGGATCACCATCGCAAGCCTGCCGCCAGGCTTCAACAGTTTGACTGACGCCAAAACAAAGGGAACCCACGCATTAGTGTGCTTCGTGAACGGAAGTCTTAATTGGCCAAATATTTTCTCCGCAAGTAGTTGCTGCTCGGTGGGTAAATATTGGTAACGGATAAAGGGAGGGTTTCCTATTACCGCATCGAAACCCTCTTCATTTTGTGCATGGAACAAATACCAACGAAGGAAATCGGTCTTTCGAACACTGACCGGAAGTTTGGTGCGCTTAGAGGCTTTTTCAGCTTCTTCATCATTGAGTTCGCAAGCGGTAACGCGTTTTAGGCTTTTGATTTGAACTCCTTCGACCGCACTTAAGAAGGCTCCGTCACCGCAGCTTGGCTCAAGAAGGGATTCCGGTTTTGAAACCTTAACCCAGCGTGCCAAGAAAGAGGCAATGGCGGGCTCTGTGTAAAAACCGCCGCGGAGTTTCTGTGCTGACTCAAATTCGATAAAGTTCATGTCGACGTTGCTTAAATTGGAATGTTGCTATTCGAGGTGTATGAGTCGCTTTAATTAGACGATGTTTTTTTAGATCCATAGACCGGTGGATCTTCGTGGAGCATGTTGATTGCCTGTTCCGCAGCTGGGTTATCGGCATGTTCTATGCGGAATTTTTCAACGATTCGGCGTGCTTCAAAGTCGTTAGCGTTTATTTCAAAAAACATGGCGATTGCGGCAGCTTGCTCATGGGTAAGTAAACGGTGGCCAAGTTCGACTTTGCTTAGGTGCGCTTGGTCCATTTGAGCGGCAGCGGCAACGACGCGCAATGGGAGTTGTTTTGACTCGCGTATCCCTCGCAACCAATGCCCGAAGCGTTCGTTGCCCGCCTTGTAAATAGGTTTCTTGCGGCTAGCCATACGATGGCTAGATAATTCATGGCTGGCTGACTTGCAAGCTCTTTTATTTGGGTCTTATTTGGGTCGCTGGGAATTTCATCCACGGGGCGGTGTTTGCGCCGGAAGGCGTGGCGGCGGAGAGGGAGGATTTCCGGACGATGGTTATTAAGGGGCGCTGGGCGGAGGCGGCGCGGCGCTCGAATACGGTCAGAGCACTCCGATACACATTATGCCCGAAGAAAAGGCGGTTTCAGCCCCGGTTCTACGCCACTGCGCAAACCGGTGCCGTTATGCCCGCCACCCTCTCCGTAAACTCATTCCTCCCCGAAGCCGTGATTAGCAGCCGTTCCTTCGCCCGGGTCATCCCGAAGTAGAGGAGTTTCATGTTCTGGGCGGCCTGGGTTTCCGACGATTCGATTTGGCCGAGGCCGATGAAGATCACGGAGCGGAACTCAAGGTCCTTGCTGCATTGCACGGACAGGATGTTGGAATGAAGAAGGGGAGATTGACGATTGATGAATGACGATTGTTGATTTTTGATTTGGGAGACGAGGTTGGGAACCGCCTTTTGCAAAAAACGACACGTAAGGTTTGAGCATCGACAATGCCGCTGCCCCGATTTAAGGGTCCGCTGCCGGAAGAGATGGGGTTGACAGAAGATGCTGACACCTCGACGACAAAAAACTGAAACCATGAGCGATCTGATCCCGGCACCCACACCACCCGGTGGCGAATTCCTCTTTTACCAATCCGCCGATGGCCGCATTCGGCTGCAAGTGCGACTTGAGGACGAATCCGTTTGGTTGACGCAGAAACTCATGGCGGAGCTTTTTCAAAAAGACGTGCGCACCGTCAGTGAGCACATCCAGAACCTCTTCGAGGAGGGGGAACTGGCTGCGGATTCAGTTATCCGGAAATTCCGGATAACTGCCGCCGATGGCAATCAGACGTATTCCAACCATTCCTATACAGAACGAAAACCATGGCCGAACTCGACTACGACACGCTCCACCTCCTTCAAAAGGAGCATCCGTCCTGGCGCTTGTTGCGCTCGGATCACGCGCCGCTGGTCGTTTCCTTTCTCCACCGCGTTTTCATTCAGCCCAACGTCCGCTTGATGGCGGAGGACGACCTTGCCGAGGCGCTTGAGGACGATCTTTTCGTCCTGCGTGAGCGCTTGGGCCACGACTCGTTTCCCAGATCCGCCCGCGACTATCTATCTGACTGGTCGTCGCCCGCGAAGGGATGGTTGCGGAAATTCTATCCGCGAGGCACCGATGAGCCGAGCTATGATCTGGTACCCGCTGTCGAGCGGGTTATCGCATGGCTGGGGGAATTGGAGGCGCGGAGCTTCGTTGGCACCGAGTCGCGGTTGCTGCTGTTGTTCGATCTGCTCCGGCAGATGGCAACAGGTTCGCAAACGGACCCCGAAGCCCGTGTGGCAGAGTTGCAGAAACGCCGCGACGAGATCGACGCGGAAATCGCCCGCACTGTGGCCGGCGAGGTCGCTGTACTCAATGACACGGCGATCCGAGACCGCTTCCAGCAATTCACTCATATCGCGCGCGATCTGCTATCCGACTTCCGTGAGGTGGAGCAAAACTTCCGTTTGTTAGACCGCTCGGTGCGCGAACGCATCGCTCTGTGGGAAGGAGGCAAGGCCGGTCTGCTCG
>JBGSRM010000248.1:0-13111 GCA_041737575.1 Akkermansiaceae bacterium | reverse complement strand
ATCCAGATTGGTGCGAATTCCAATCCTTCCACTCTGGAACTGGTTGGTGGCACATCCGCTTCCTCAACCAATCGTCAAGTGCAAATCGGATCGTCAGCCGGCGGTTCCGGCGGTGCGACGATTCTCAACAACAATACAAATGCCGCCCACACTCTTACCTTCTCCAACGCAGCCTTCAACGTGGCGGCCACAGGCACCAGTACCTTTAACCGTAGCCTGACTCTTGGGGGATCCAATACGGGTGACAACACCATCTCCGGCAACATTATTCCCAACGCATCCACCACCGGAGTCACCAGCCTTGTGAAGAGCGGCACCGGTAAATGGGTGCTTGAAGGTACGAACTCTTACAACGGTGGAACCAACATCAACGGTGGTATCTTGCAGGTTTCAGGCACGGGATCGATCAATACAACCACCGCGATCAACGTGGCTGCGGGAGCCAAGTTTGTTTACAACAGTTCGACGGCTCTGACCGTAGCACCGACGCTGAACGGAGCCGGAACGGGCAGCCGTGCGATACTCGGTGGCACAGGCCCGATTGATGCGTCGATTACCTTGAATGACGTAGGTGATGTGCTGTCACCTGGCAACAGCCCGGGGATCATGTCCTTCACGGAAAACCAGACATGGGCCTCGAATTCCTATGATTGGGAGTTGAACAACTGGGTGGACGATGTGGCTGGAACGAACATCGACCTGATTTCGATTACTGGATCGTTGACTTTGTCCGGCACGACCGGATCCCCTTACATCCTGAATGTTTTGTCGCTGACAGCGGGCAACGTTTCCGGAGACATCACGAATTTCGCCGAAACAACGCGGGAGTGGACGATTCTTACCACGACGGCTGGAATTACGGGGTTTGATGGTGCCTTGTGGGCGATCAACACCGATGGGTTCAGCAATACGTTCACGCAGTCATGGACGGTGAATCAAGTAGGCAACAATCTGGTTCTCAGCTACGGAGCGATTCCCGAGCCTAGCACGATGTTGCTGGGAGCGCTTGGGGCGTTGGCGTTGCTCCGCCGCCGTCGCTGAGATACAAACTTCAAATCTCAACTTTCAAAAATCAAGGAAGAGACAGGATTCAATAATCCACCGTCCGTGAGGGCGGTGGTTTTTTTGTTGGGCAGGGGTGGCTTTTCGATCCGTCTATACTCTTTGCCAAAAGTTATTTCGTTTATCGAACTATGGAATTTTTAACCACGGATTGCACGGAATGCACGGATGGGATGCTATTTACGCAATGACTTTTGGCAATTGGTCTATATCTGAGGGCTTATAGATGGGGAGGGACTGGTGGGGTGGGTAGCGCCGTGAGATATGGACGCTTGGGGACAAGCGTCCGTGCCTGGGCTTTTATAGGCTGATAGATGGAAGGGACTGTTGGGGTGGTTAGGGCTGTTAGATATGGACGCTTGGGGACAAGCGTCCCTGCCTGGGCGTGCCTGCCTGGTTTTTACCATCCACGTGTTCCGTCTGCTCGTAGGACGTGCGGCCAGTTTTCGTATGAATCGACAAGGCTGGCTCTTACGGGATTTTCCCTGATGTAAGTCCATTTGTCCGCCATGTCGCTTTCGCTGCGGGATTCGGTGATCGAAGTAGTCCCTTTGCCAATCTAATCGATATGTTCTGGAGGTGTAACGCTTCCAGGTTTTGATGAGGTTTGCCATGCCGAGGCCGTTGTCGTTGTTGAAGGAAATGAGAGCGTGGAGATGATCCGGCATCAGCAGGCAGAGCGATACATGCCATTTGCCCTGATCCTGGTAGAAGCGGAAGGTGTTGAGAAGCCCTTGCGCCGTTTCTGGAATAGTGAGCTGATTAAGACCACGCTTCTGGCAATTGATCGTGATGAAAAAGACGGCGTTATCCGGCACCCATGGAGGCGGCCGATGGAACTCCGAACGGGCTTTCCGTTTTGAGAATTCTTCGGGCATGGTGGATTTGATTATGGATATGCGGGGTTGTGGGCAGGGACGGTCTCTCCGAGCCGTCCGTATCTCACGGCTGATAGGACGGGGAGGAACCGATGGGATGGTTAGGGCTGATAGATATGGACGCTTGGGGACAAGCGTCCCTGCCTGGTGCGGGGTGGGAGTAGTGGAAGCGGATGGCGGAGAGGGAGAAGAGGGTGGCGGTTTCTACGCGGAGGACTAGGTCGCCGAGGGTGACGGGGATGAAGTTGTGGGTGAGGGCGGTTTGGGTTTCTTCGGGGGAGAAGTCGCCTTCAGGGCCGGTGAGGAGGGTGATGGATGGTAGGGTGGGGTGGGCGGTGAGGATTTCGCGGAAGTTTTGTGTGTGTTTGGCGAGGGAGGCGATGATTTTGAGTTCGGAGGGATCGGGGGATTTGATCCATGTATCGAAATGGAGGGGGTCTTCGATGATGGGGATGGTGAATTGGGCGCATTGTTTACAGGCTTCGAGGGCGATGCGGCGCCATTTATCGGCTTTGTGGTCGCCGGGTGAGACGATGGTGTGGCGGGTGATGAGGGGTTGGATTTTGGAGACGCCGAGTTCGACGGCTTTCTGGACGATCCAGTCCATGTTTTTGCCTTTGGGGATGGCTTGAGCGAGGGTGATTTCGGGGAGCGGGGTGGATTTGGATTCGGCGAGTTCGAGCATCAGGTCGATGCGATTTTTGGAGACGGAGAGGACGCGGGCATCGGCGAAGTTTCCGAGGCCGTCGAAGATTGTGATTGTGGCGCCGGGTTGGATACGGAGGACTTGGGCGAGGTGTTTGGCTTCGTCGCCTTCGAGGAAGGGGGTTTCTGTCCAAAAGGAGGGTGGGAGGTAGGAGCGGGGCATGTTGGAAATTTTAAAATTTAAACTTTAAATCTCAAGGAAGATGGAACCAGGGGGTGGTTTGGTTTTGGGAGGCGCAGTGGAGGTTGGTTTGGAGTTTGAGTTCCTGGATGATTGAGGAGAAGAGGGAGATGACTTTTTTGGGGCAGTTGCAGTCCGAGCTGAGGTGGCCGAAGACGATTTGGTTGAGGGATGGGTGGGCGATTTCGCGGATGAGTTCTTCGACCTGGGAGTTGGATAGGTGGCCGTGGCGGGAGGCGATGCGTTGTTTGATAGACCAGGGGCGTTTGGTATCGAGTTCGAGGAGTTCGTCGTCGTAGTTTGCCTCGACGAAGAGGGCTGTTAGATTTTTCAGGCGGAGTTTTACGCCGGAGGTGATGAAGCCGGTATCGGAGAGGAGGCCGAAGCGTTTTTCGGAGGATGAGGCGATGTAGCCGACCGGGTCGATGGCGTCGTGTTGGATGGGGAAGGATTCGATGATGAGGTCGCCGATGGGGAATTCTTGGCCGGCTTGGAAGGTGTGCCATAAGGCTTGGGTGGAGATTTGTTCGCGGACGACGTGGGCGGTTTCTGCGGTGGCGTAGATGGGGACGGGGTGTTTTTTGAGGAAGTTTTGGAGGCCGCGGATGTGGTCGCCGTGTTCGTGAGTGAGGAGAATGGCGGAGATGGATGCGGGATCGATGGTGAGGGAGGCGAGGCGGTCGGAGAGTTGTTTGGCGGAGAGTCCGGCATCGAAGAGGACGCGGGTGGTGCCGGAGTCGAGGATGGTGGAGTTGCCGGCGGAGCCGGAGCCTAGGACGGAGAATCTCAAAATTTTAAATTCTAAATTTTAAATTACAATGAAGAGGGATTAACCGCACCATCCTAAGCCAAGGCTGCGGATGGCAGGGAGGCGCGTAAATCGGTGAGGGACGCAGAGAAGATTTTAACCACGGAGAGCACGGAGTTCACAGAGAGAAGAAATTTGGTTAGGCTTAAGTTTTCCGGCCCCGTGTTCTTTGAGGCTCTGTGGTGAATTTTTTTGATTAAATCTTAGAGAGTTCATAAGTGTCTTTGGCGTCTTTGACGGCCCAGCCTAGGGAGGCGAGGTGGTCGCGGAGTTGGTCGGAGGTGGCCCAGTCTTTGTTGGTGCGGGCGGTCCAGCGGGTTTCGGCGATTTGTTGGATTTCGGGAGGGATTTCCGTGGTTTCTTTGGTGATTTCGGGGAGGGTGATGCCGAGGGCTTTGAGGATGCGGTTGAGGGCGGCGAGGGCGGCGGCGGCTTCGTTTCCTTGGAGTTTATTGGTTTCGCGGAGGGTGGTGAAGATGCAGCCGAGGGTGGCGGGGGTGTTGAGGTCGTCGTTGAGGGCTTGCCAAGCGGGGAGGAAGGGGCCGAATTCTGCGGAGGGGAGGGAAGTGGTTTCGGAGCCGATGTTGGTGGCGAGTTTGTGTGCGGCTTTGGCGATTTTGAGGAGGGCTTCGCGGGAGGCGGAGAGGGAATCCAGGGTGAAGTTGAGGGGTTTGCGGTAGTGGGCGCCGATGAGGGTGTAGCGGAGTTCCATGGGGGTGAAGCCTTTGGCTTCTAGGTCGGCGAGGGTGTACATGTTGCCGAGGGATTTGGACATTTTGCCGCCATCGACGAGGAGGTGGGTGATGTGGAACCAGTGATGCGCGAAGGATCCGCCGCAGGCGCATTGGGATTGTGCGATTTCGTTTTCGTGGTGGGGGAAGACGAGGTCGATGCCGCCGGAGTGCATGTCGAAGGAGTCACCGAGGTATTCCGCGATCATGGCGGAGCATTCGAGGTGCCAGCCGGGGCGGCCTTCGCCCCATGGGGATGGCCAGAAGTTTTCGCCATCTTCCGGGCGGCGGTTTTTCCAGAGGACGAAGTCTGAAATACTATCTTTCTCGTACTCGTCGGAATTGGCGCGGGCGTTCTGGGTTTTTCCGAGGTCGAGCTCGCGTTCGTCGAGGTGGGAGAGTTTGCCGTAGTTGGGGAAGGAGGAGATTTTGAAATAGACGGAGCCGTCGTCCGAGGGGTAGGCGTGGCCTTTTTCGATGAGTTTTTGGATCATCGAGATTTGTTGGGGGATGTGTTCGACGGCGGAGGGTTCGATGTGAGGGGGGAGGCAGGCGAGGGCGTTGCAGTCGTGGTGGAATTTTTCGAGCCAGAGGTTGGTGAAGGTTTTCAGGGAGAGGTTGGCGGCGAGAGAGTCGCGGATGGTTTTGTCATCGACGTCAGTGATGTTGCGGACGTGGAGGGTGGGTGTGCCGGCGGTTTCGAGGGTGCGGCGGAAGACGTCCTGGAGGACGAAGGTGCGGAAGTTTCCTATGTGTGCGGGGCCGTAAACCGTGGGGCCGCAGCAGTAGAAGCGGTAGGTTTTTCCGTCGATGGGGCGGATTTCTTTTTGGGTGCGGGTGAGGGTGTCTTGGAGGAGCATGGAGTGGGGGGATTTTTAACCGCGAATGGACGCGAATAAACGCTAATGTTTTTGTTTTAGAAATTTATCCGTGAATGGGGGGCTTTTTTTAGCAGGAGCATCCATTGTCTACGCGAGGCGGATCGAGCCTATAATCCGTAGTTGAGTTTCCGCAGGAAGGAAAAATTTGAACCACGAATTTCGCGAATTACACGAATTTTCTCAGGGAACCACGGAACACACGGAAAGGAAGAGGTTAGTTATTGCGTTATTTCCGTAGTTAGAATGCAAGACCCAAGCTTAAACAGTCATTTATGGCTTGGCTCGCCAGCATGCACTCGTTTAGAAACAAGTTATGAGTGAGGTCGCCAGAATTCGTACCAGAGGGTCGCTTTGGACCGTGTTACACGACCGATCGTTCATTAATACTGTTCTCTCAAAATATTTCCAATGCCTTTCAGTCTCTCCCATGATCCAAGAAGTATTTCGGACGAAGATTTACTCGCCGACATGAACCGGGTGGCCGCGATCTTCTCCAATCGACTGCGACAGCGCGACTACCGTGATCATGGGGCCTATGGTGTCACAACGATTATCAGACGTTTTTGCTCTTGGGCTGAGGCTAATGATCGGGCGGGAATTGGACATACTGTTGAGCGCAAGATCAGTGAGCTAGATCTATTTCATAATTTACTCGGAGTTTGGGAACTGTTTGGCAGGCAACCCAAGTATAGCGAGATCAATAAGAATCATTCTGCCTATTCTATCGACGTTTATACTCGGCGGTTCGGCTCGTGGCGCAGAACTTTAGAACAGTTCGTAGCTTGGGCGAATTCGGAAGACCTCGAGAATCCTCCGTTGATTAATACTATGCTGGCTCCACGTCGCTTATCGCGACAGCCGTCCGAGAGACTCAGATTCATAATTTTAGAACGAGACCGATTTACCTGTTGTGCCTGTGGTGCGACACCGATTTCTCACCCGGGCACTAAGCTATGTGCCGACCATGTGATCCCGTGGAGCAAAGGTGGAGAAACAACACACGACAATCTCCAAACATTGTGTAGTCGCTGTAACTTAGGAAAAGGCGACTACCACAAGTGAGAGAACAAGGCGGTGGAGGCAGCTCCGCTGTCCTTCGTGCCTCACCTTTATCGTCAGGCAAAAAGAAAACCATCTCGTGAAATATCACATTACTCTCAAACCGAAAGCCGAGAAGGATCTTAAGGGAATGTCTTCTCAAGATCGGAGAAGAGTCGTCGAACGATTGAGGCTCCTTGAGGATCATCTCGCTGGGGACGTTAAGCGTCTGACGAATCATCAGCCAGAATACAGGATGAGAGCCGGGGACTGGCGTGCTCTTTTTGAGATCGCCGAGAACGAAATCATCGTGTATCGTATTCTTCACAGAAGGGAATCTTACAGATAGCCATGAGCATTCATCCACAAATCATTGAAAAGGAAGGTAGGAAGGAATTTGTTGTCCTCCCCTATGAGGAGTTTTTGCAGATTCAAGAAGCCCTTGAGGATTTGGAGGATATCCGAATCTTGCGGGAGGAACGATCATCAGCGGCATCGGAGGTGGGGAGGTCTCTTGATGATGTTCTCGCAGAGATGAATGAGTGAAAGTTGATTGCGGCAGCACTGAAATATGGTGTGGAGATTGATGCGCCGTTCAAGCAGTCAGGACTTCGTCTTAGTATTGAAGTTCGCTAATGCTCACAAAGCATTGACGATTGTTGATTGACGATTGTTGATTTTTGATTTTTGATTTTGGAGAGGGTGGTTATTCCACCTGTGCGACGGCCATGGCGGCGATGCCTTCTTTGCGGCCGATGAAGCCGAGGGTTTCGTTGGTGGTGGCTTTGATTCCGATGCGTGATGGGGGGATGTTTAGGGCGTTGCCGATGTTTTGTTGCATGGCTTGGCGGTGGGGGAGGATTTTGGGGGCTTCGGCGATGAGGGTGGAGTCGATGTTGATGAGGGTGAGGTTTTCGGCGGCGAGGAGGTCGCGGCATTTTTCAAGGATGAGGAGGGAGGAGATGTTTTTGCAGGAGGGATCGCCGGGTGGGAAGTAGTGTCCGATGTCGGGTTTTCCCATGGCGCCGAGGATGGCGTCAGCGATGGCGTGGCAGAGGACATCGGCATCCGAGTGGCCGGCGAGTCCGTGGGTGTGCGGGATGTGGACGCCGCCGAGGATGAGGGGGCGGTGTTCGGAGAATTGGTGGACGTCGTAGCCTATGCCGATCATTTAAAATTCTAAATTTTAAGTTTTAAACTTCAAATCTCAAGGAAGAGATTTGAGGGATGGTTTTTATTTTGGTGGGTGTGGAGGGTAAAAGATAGATTGCCGATTGATGATTGATGATTGTTGATTTTTGAATGGAAGAAGTATTGGCGATTCAGTAACTCATAAAATCTCTTCGATGGGGATTTTGCCGTTGGTGGCGACGATGGACCAGGAGTCGGGTTTGTTGGGTTTTTGGGTGAGGGTGACTTTTCCGCCGGCGGCTTCGACGAGGAGTTGGCCGGCGGCGATGTCCCAGAGGGAGATGGTGGATTCGACGTAGGCATCGAGTCTGCCGGAGGCGATGTAGGCCATACCGAGGGCGGCGGAGCCCATCATGCGCATTTTGCGGGCGCGGAGGGATGCTTTGTGGAAGCGTTGGATGCCGGTGGTGAGGGCTTCGGTGTCTTTTCCGCAGCCGACGAATAGGATGGATTCTTCGAGTTTGGTGCGAGGGGAGACGGAGATGGGGTTGCCGTTGAGGAGTGGTGTGCCGCCTTTTTCGATGGTCCATGTTTCGCCAACCATGGGGTCGTGGATGACGCCGAGGGTGATGACGTTGTTGATGCGGAGGGCGATGGAGATGCAGAAGTGTGGAATGCCGTAGAAGAAGTTTACGGTGCCATCGATGGGGTCAACGATCCATTGGCGGGGTGAGTCCTGGTTTCCGGCGATGCCTTCTTCGCCGTAGAGGGCGTCGTCAGGGCGGGCGGTGAGGAGGATGTTGGTGATGAGGTCTTGGGATTCCTTGTCGAGGGCGAGTTTGATGTCGTGGTGGAGGGCTTCATCGACGGTGAGGGGTGTTCCGAAGTGTTGGCGGAGGAGTTTTCCGGCTTCGAGGGCGGCTTGGATGGCTAGGGTGAGATCGTTTTCCATGGGGGGTGGGTACTGCTTTGAGGATGTGAGGTCAAGGGTGGCGGGGTTTCAGGGGGCTTAAGTGGGTGTTTTTAACCACGAATTTCACGAAGGGCACGAATAAGAGGAATGAATTAGATCGTGGTAGAGTCCTTGCGGGTTTTCCATTAGCTTTAAAAATTCGGGTAATTCGGGTCATTCGTGGTTGAAAAAAGACGTAGGTTGGGAGGGTTACCAGATTGGGTCGATGGAGTATTTTTAACCACGAATTTCACGAAAGGCACGAATAAGAGGAATGAATTAGATCGTGGTAGAGTCCTTGCGGCTTTTTCCGTGAGCTTTAAAATTCGGGGGATTTGGGTCATTCGTGGTTGAAAAAAGACGTAGGTTGGGAGGGTTACCAGATTGGGTCGATGGAGTATTTTTAACCACAAATTTCACGAAGGGCACGAATAAGAGGAATGAATTAGATCGTGGTAGAGTCCTTGCGGCTTATCTGATCACACGCTTGTGTTGTAATGAAGCATATTTAAAGTTTAGTAGAATTGCTAAACTGAATCCTGTGATTGCAAGATAGCCCATCATTTGGGCTATATGCGTTTCGTTGAAGGATGTAACGACTTTCGGATCAACAATCACAAGATCGTCCACCAAAAGGTCTGGAATAAGTGAGTCGACAAGTATTCCTTCATACAAAACGTCAAACCGACGCTGTTGTTCGACATGGTGTCCACGTTTCTTAAGTTCAATGACAAGCGCGTTTTCATACGCTTTCTCATTCAATCCAGGCTTTAGGGTTTTCAGAACTTGAATTGCTGATCCAACAATAGAATAGGAAAGCTCTCTGTATAGAACCTTCTCCGATTCTGATTTGGTATGGTTGTCATTATCTAAATTTTCGAAGTCCATTGCAGGGGGTGGATAAATGGGTTTAAACCACGAATTTCACGAATGGCACGAATAAGAGGAATGAATTAGATCGTGTAGAGACCTTGCTGCTATTCCATGAGCTTTTTAAAATTCGGGAAATTCGAGTCATTCTTGGTTGAAAAAAGACGTAGGTTGGGAGGGTTACCAGATTGGGTCGATGGATTGTTTTTAACCACGAATGACTCGAATTTCACGAATGTAGATGATTTTTTTGTTAGTCAAACCATTCGTCGTGGGGGTCGAAGGCGGGGATGGGGACGTTGATGATTTTCATTTTTCCGATGGCTCGGTGGCGGACGTAGGGGGGGATGAAGATGGTGGTGAGGGGGCGGACGGGGATGAGTTCGCCGTCGAGTTCCATGTGGCCTTCGCCTTCGAGGATGAGGTAGATTTCGGTGAGTTTTTTGTGGTAGTGGGTTTTGGCGTCGATGGATATGTCGACGAGGTGGATGGTGGCGGTTTGGTTTTCAGGGATGGCGAAGGCGCGGCGGGTGGTGCCGCAGGGGCATTGGGTGGGTTCGATTTGGTCGAAGTGGGTGACGATGGCTTTCATTTATTTTAGGTGGTTCAGGAGGGTTTGGGCGAATGTTAAGGAGATGCCGTGGATGGTTGCGATTTCTTGGGTTGTGGCTTTGCGGATACGGGTAACGGAGCCGAATTTTTTCAGGAGCAGGTTTTTGCGGCGGGGGGACATGCCGGGGCAGTCGTCGAGGGCGCTTTCTTTCATGCGGCGGCGGTAGAGGAGTTCGTTGTAGCCGTTTGCGAAGCGGTGTGCTTCGTCGCGGATGCGTTGGAGGAGTTTGAGGGCGCCGCGATCGTGGGGGATGAGGAGTGGGTGGGATTGGCCGGGGAAGAAGACTTCTTCGCGTTGTTTGGCGAGGCCGATGAGGGGGAGTTCCTGTAGGCCGAGGGTGCGGAGTTGTTTGAAGGCGCTGGAGAGCTGGCCTTTTCCGCCGTCGACGATGACGAGGTCGGGGAGGATGATGTTGGCTTTGCCGGTTTTGGCGAGGCGGCGTTGGGCGTCGATGAGGGGTTCTTGGGATGCCTCGTCGATGGCGGGTGCGTTTTCCTGGAGGATGCGGGAGTAGCGGCGGAGGACGACTTCGGCGATGGATGCGAAGTCGTCCTGGCCTTCGACGGTGCGGATGCGGTAGCGGCGGTAGTTTTGGTTGTCGGGTTTGCCATCGGTGAAGCGGACCATGGAGGCGACGATGTGGTTGGAGGAGACGTTGGAGATGTCGAAGCATTCCATGATGCGCGGGGGGGCGTGGAGGCCGAGGGCTTCGGCGAGGTCGGCGAGGTCTTCGGTGGGTTTGAGGGTGGTGGGGACGCCGCGGCCGCGTGCGAATTGGCGGGTGGGGGAGAGGGTTTTGCGGATGTTGCCGAGGATGTCGCGGAGGGTTGCGGCTTTCTCGAAGTCGAGGGCTTCGGCGGCGTTTTGCATTTCGGATTCGATTTCGTCGAAGATGGCTTTTTTGCCTTTTCCTTCGAGGATGAGGCAGGCTTCGTGGACTTTTTCGAGGTAGGTTTCGGGGGTGATGCGGTTGATGCAGGGGGCGGAGCAGTTGCGGATGATGTCTGCGTTGCAGTGTTTGTAGTCGGCCTCTGTGGGGTTGATGGGGCGGCAGACGCGGAGGGCGAGGCGGCGGTTGAGCCAGTCGAGGGTGTCGTGGAGGGCGGTGGAGTGGGGGAAGGGGCCGAAGTAGCGGGCGCCGTCTTCTTTTTTGGAGCGGACGCAGGAGAAGCGTGGGAAGGGGTCTGAGAGTTTGATTCTAGCGTGGAGGAAGCGTTTATCATCGCGGAAGGCGATGTTGTAGCGGGGGCGGTATTCTTTGATGAGTTTGCCTTCGAGGAGGAGGGATTCCTGTTCGTTGCGGACGGTGTGGATGTCGAAGTCATGGATGGAGTCCATGAGGGCGCGGTTTTTGAGGTTGGCGCGGGTTTTGCGTGAGGGAGTGAAGTAGGAGGAGAGGCGGCGTTTGAGATCGAGGGCTTTTCCGACGTAGATGATGGAGCCGAGGCGGTCTT
This sequence comes from Akkermansiaceae bacterium, assembly GCA_041737575.1. Taxonomy (GTDB): domain Bacteria; phylum Verrucomicrobiota; class Verrucomicrobiia; order Verrucomicrobiales; family Akkermansiaceae; genus Luteolibacter. The sequence goes on along the minus strand of JBGSRM010000248.1, from coordinate 1,807 downwards.
TCATGAGATAGACGCCGGGCTGGTGGGGGACGGTGCTGAGTTTGGTTTTGAGCTCTTGGGAGACCATCGGGTGGGAAGTATGTGTATTTTGATGCTGATTAGAAAGGTTGCAATGGTGCGAATTCTGCTTTAGCAAGTTTGCCGATCAGATAACAAACATGAGCTTGAAAAACATTTCACTATTCCTTTTGTGCGGAACCTTCGCGTTTTTCGCGAGTTGTGCGAACAACAAGCCGGCAGCGTCCACGCTGGCAAAGACGGATCCGAAGTATGTGAATCCGTTTGAGCCGGGCAGTTATGAGCATTTTACGGCGAGGACGGATTATCCGAAGACGCATGATGTTTGGAAGAATATCCAGCTGTTGCCGGAGACGAATTCGTCGAACTCGTGGGTTAAGATCAGTTTGGCGACGCAGCGTGGTTTTTTGATGAATGGGGATCAAGTGGTGATGGATTATCCGATTTGTTCGGGGATCAAGAGTCGCCCGACGCCGAAGGGTGATTACAAGGTTTTGGAGAAGATTGTGGACAAGAGCTCGAACAGGTATGGGAGAATTCTTGATGCGGAAGGGAAGGTTGTGAACAGCGATGCGGATGCCTTCAGTGACACGATTCCTGAGGGAGGGAAGTTTGTCGGGGCATCGATGAGATATTGGATGCGGTTGACGTGGGATGGTGTGGGGCATCACATCGGGCCGATCCGCAGGTATCCGGCATCCCATGCTTGCATTCGCGGGCCGAGCGGGACGATGCCGACGGTTTATTCCAAGATGGCGGTGGGTTCGCGGGTGTTGGTTGAGTGATTATTTTATATGAAAAAGCCCGTCGGGTGAATCCGGCGGGCTTTTTTTGTTAGCCGCAAAAGATCGCAAAGATCGCAAAGGGATCTTTATCGAACCATGGAATTTTTAACCACGGAGAGCACGGAGTGCACAGAGGTGATCTTTTTGACGCACAGACTTTTGGCAATTGATCTATGGCAGGGGGATGAAGACTAGTTGGCCGGCTTTGGAGTCTGGGACGATGAGTAGGTTGTTTTTTGTGTCTAGGATGAGGTCGGCGGCTGATTGGAGGGTTGCTAGTTTTTTCTTTTCGCCGTTTTCGGATTTGATGTGCCAGACGTTGCCGGTTTTGACTTCTGTTAGATAGAGGTTTCCCTTGTCGTCGTGGACGATGCCATCGGCGCTGCGGTGGTCGGAGCTGATGGTGCGCCATTTTCCATTTTTCCATTCCATGAGTGTGCCGCGGAAGAATTCGGCGATGAGGAGTGTGCCATCGGGTAGTGCGTCGATGCCGTTGGGGTTGGGGAATTCCGGTGCGTGATCGATGACGATGGAGACTTTGCCGTCGAGGGTGATGCGATAGATTCGTCCGAGAGGGGGGAGGTTTTTTGCCTGATCGCTGTCGAGTGGCCAGAAGGAGCCGTCTTCTGCGAACATGGCTTTGAGGTCTCCCATTTCGGTGACGAGGATCGATTTTCCGTCAGGATCCAGGACGATGTCGTTGAGGAACAAGGGTGGTTTTGGGAAGGCATCGGGAGCGGCGAGGAGGGTTTTCTCGCCTTTTTCGTTGATGGCCCAGACTTTGTCGAAGTCTGTGGTGATGAGTTTCCCATCGACAAAGACGATGCCTTTGGGGTCGTCGAGGCCATCGGTGAAGGGGGAGACTTTATCGCCATCGATGACGACGATTTGGCCATCGCCGTCGCCTTGTTCGCGTTTGGTGCCCATGAGGGTGACGAAGAGTTTGCCATCGAAGCCGTGGATGACGCTTTCCGGTGTTGCTCCGACTGGGAGGCTGCGGAATG
>JBGSRM010000216.1:0-4527 GCA_041737575.1 Akkermansiaceae bacterium | reverse complement strand
ATTGCAGAGTTTGCGACCGAGAGCGAGGAATTCGAATATGAGCGAAGGGATTCATTCCTCATCCACCTGATCCGTAACGAAGCCGCTAAGCAATTTGAGTCCGATGAGTCACCGTTCGTGGGGGATGACTGGTGGCCCAATCACACTCGCTACTTAGAAGTTACTCCCAGCCACTGCACGCCGGAGTTTCTTGTGGGACTACGAGCATTGCTGGCAGACGACTACCGAGACTACCGTATCCAGCTTTGCGTTTATGCGGACCGCGACGACGGGAAGTCTTACATCGGATCGATGGCTCTTTCGGCTAAGAGCGTCCTTATCGAGCAGAAGCTTCGGGACCTTCTTTACCGGAATAAGAACGACTAACAAGATGCTGCGTTGAAGGTGGAGGAGTAGTTTGTGTTTTATGATGGCGGGTTGTGGCGGTGACGGATGGATGATTTCTGGTGAAAATTTCGGTTTTCCTCTGAGGCTTAGTGGATACATTTACCTCTAGATGACATCTGATTTTTTGGTGGTGGGTGCGGGGATTGCGGGTTTGTCTTTCGCGTTGCGTGCGGCGAAGCATGGGAAGGTGGTTGTTTTGACGAAGGGGAAGGCGGAGGAGTCGAACACGGCGTGGGCGCAGGGTGGGATTGCATCGGTGTTGTGGGAAGGGATGAGGGAGGACGGGGATAGTGTGGAGAAGCATGTGGCGGATACATTGGATGCGGGTGCGGGGTTGTGTGACGAGGAGGTTGTTAGAAAGATTGTGGAGGAGGGTGTGAATACGATTGAGGATTTGCTTGGGTATGGTGTGGAGTTTGATCGTGAGGGGGAGAAGTTCGAGCTTGGAAAGGAGGGTGGGCATAGCCATCGGCGGATACTCCATGCGAGGGATACGACGGGGCGTGAGGTGGCGAGAGGGTTGTTGGAGGCGGCGCGGAGGGAGCCGAACATTTTGTTGTTAGAAGATCATTTTGTGATCGATCTGATCACGTCCGCGAAGCTGGGGGTGGTATCGAATGATCGGGTGATGGGTGCTTATGTTTTGGTGAAGGAGAGTGGGGAGGTTGTGATTTTCAGATCGGATCGTGTGGTGTTGGCGGCTGGCGGGTGTGGGAAAGTTTATTTGTATACGACGAATCCTGATTCATCGACGGGCGATGGAGTTGCGTTGGGGTGGCGGGCGGGTGCGACGGTGGCGAACATGGAGTTTATTCAGTTTCATCCGACGTGTTTTTACAATCCGGCGGCGACGGGGCCTGAGGCGAGGTCGTTTTTAGTTAGTGAAGCGGTGCGGGGTGAGGGTGGGATTTTACGGAATGGAAAGGGTGAGGATTTCACGAAGAAGATTGATGCGAGAGGTTCGTTGGCGCCGCGTGACATTGTGGCGAGGGCGATTGACCAAGAGATTAAGAAGACGGGTGCGGCGTGTGTATATTTGGATGTGACGCACAAGCCGAAGGGATTCATGCGTGAGCATTTTCCGTATATTTATGACACTTTGAAAAAGTTCGGGGTGGATTGTGAGACCATGCCGATACCGGTGGTTCCTGCGGCGCATTACATGTGCGGGGGTATCAAGACGGATGTGTATGGGAAGACGACGGTGCGGGGATTGTATGCTGTGGGTGAGGTTGGTTGCACGGGATTGCATGGTGCGAATCGATTGGCATCGAATTCGTTGTTAGAGGGTAACGTTGTGGCGCGGATGGCACTTGAGGATATGCTGAAGAGGTATCCGGTGGACAAGACGGTGATGGATCCACCGCCGATTCCGGAGTGGCATCATGGGGATGTGGCCGAGCCGGATGAGTTGGTTGTGATTTATCATAACTGGGATGAGATCAGGAGGTTGATGTGGGACTATGTTTCGATTGTGCGGACGGACAATCGTTTGCGGAGGGCTGCGGCGAGGTTGAGGAATTTGAAGAAAGAGGTGCGGGAATTTTATTGGGGGCATCGTGTGAATGCGGATATTTTGGAGCTGAGAAATTTGGTGACGGTGGCGGGTTTGATCGTGGATTGTGCTTTGAGGAGGAGGGAGTCGCGGGGGTTGCATTTCACTTTGGATTATCCTGAGAGTGACGAGCGTTTTCTGAGAAACACGAGTTTGAGAAAGTTTTGAAACGAGCCATGGATGACCCGGATGACAAGCTGGCTGAGAATCTGGGGTGTGGGGTGACGAAGTTGTATCGGAAGCAGCGGATGCGTGAGGAGTTGCGGCGGAAGTTGGAGGAGCATGGGACGGGGGATTCAAGCGGGGTGGTGGAAGAGATCCGGGAGTATTTGAAGGAGAGGGAAGAGATAGGGGTGGTGGCCATGTTTGCGGCACTGCCTGGGGAGGTGGATTTGCGTGAGTTGTGTGGAGGGGAGGGTAGGGTTTGGGTGTATCCGAAGGTGGTGGGTAATGAGTTGGTTTTTTGTCGAGTGAACTGCTATGAGAGTGACATGGTTTTAGGGGCTTATGGGATACGGGAGCCGGAGGATGGGCTGGAGGAGTATGGTGTGGAGGAGGTGGATTTATTTTTATGTCCGGGATTGGGTTTTGATTTGAAGGGTGGAAGGCTTGGGAGGGGGAAGGGTTTTTATGATCGGGTGTTGGTGAAGGCGCGTGCTGAGGCGATGAAGCTGGGTGTGTGTTTTGGTTGGCAGATTGTGGATGAGGTGGTGATGGAAGAACATGATGTGAGAATGAATGGTGTGATTGCCGGATGAATTGATGTATATGAAATGTATGATAACGAAAAAGAAATGGTTGGCTGTAGGCTGTGTGGTGTTGGTGGGAGGATGTGCTGAGCCGATTGAGGTTCCTGTTTCCACGAATGGGGAGCCTGTCAGCAAGCCGGTGAAGATGCCGCCTCGGGTGAAGATTCTGGGGAAGGTGAGCGGGATGGAGATGGATGAGTTTTTTGCGTTGCAGGAATCGGGAGGTGCTTTGATTTATGATGTGAGGAATGCTTATTTTTATGGGATTGATCGGATACCCGGAGCATTGAATTGGCCGCACTCGGAGTATGAAGCGCAGGTGCAGAAAAGGGATTTGGAGATTCAGCGTGCTTTGAAGGAGGGAAAGAAGGTGGTGCTGTATTGTTTCAATGCGTCCTGTCCTGAGGCGCGGAATGTGGCGCGTAAGCTGGCACGGCGGGATTATCAGGTGTACACTTTTTCCGCAGGGATTGATGAGTGGAGGGTGGCTGGTTTGCCTTTGGAAACGGGTGGGATTAGCCCCTGAGGAAGGGAGTTATTTTTCCACGACCCAGATGTTGCGGAAGAAGACCGGATTGTCGTGGTCTTGGAGAAAAATGGGGTTTCCCGAGGGTGTGAGCGGTGTGGAGATGGGAGAGGAGGGAGTGTTATTTTTGGGAAGTTCGATATCATCATGAATGATGATGCCGTTGAGTTTGACGGTGATGCGAGGCCATGAGGTGCGACTGCCATTTTCATCGAAGCGCGCCGCTTGAAATTCGAAGTCGTAGGTTTGCCATGTCAAGGGGGGCAGGCAGGCGTTGATTGTCGGGGCAGCGATGGAGTAGATGCCGCCGCATTCGTTCATGCTTCCTTCGAGTCCGAAGGAGTCCAGGATTTGTGTTTCCCAGCGACCACCAAAGTAGATGCCGCTGTTGCCGCGTTTTTGGCCGCGATCGAAGGGTTTGTAGGGGGTGCGGAATTCGAGGTGGATGGTGCAGTCGTTGAAGGTGCGTTTGCTGAGGCAGCCTGTGGCGGCGAGGAGGCCATCGATGAGTTTGCCGTTTTCCCATTCATTGGCTGAGGTGCCGTCGAAAAGCACGATGGCGTCTTCGGGTGGTTTGGCGTTGAGTGTGGGGCTGGAACGCTCGATTTTTGGCAGGGTGGTTTGTGTTCCGTTTTGATTGATGGTGATTTTGCCATCGCGAATTTCCGCAGAGAGAGAGTTTTTTTCTGTGAATTTGATGACGTCTCCGTCTTTCATACCTGAGAGATGGTGGCGGGCTTTTTCCTTTGTCCAACCGAGGCCGGGCAGGCCGCCTTCCAAGATGTATGCGTCGAATTTGCCATCACCCAAGGCGACGATTTGTGCGCCGAGTTTGGCGCCGGTGTTGTCTTCGCCGTATTCGCCTTGGATGTCGAAGTCAGGATTTTCTTTGGCGGCGATTTCAGGGTCGATCCATGTTTTTGCCTCATCAGCGAACAGGGAGGGAAGCGTTGTGATGAGCAAGAGTATGGATAAGTATGCAAGTTTCATGGTGAGGAGTGGTTGATGGGAAATGAAAGATTGTTGGTTGAATTTCGTAGCTTATGATGCCGGGCATCACCAACGAAATCGATACCAATATGAAATCATCGAATACCAATCGCCGCCAATTCATCGCCGCAAGTGGAGCTACAGCCGCGATGTTGTCGTTTCCGAATATTCTTCGCGCACAGAACAAGCAAAACAATCAGACGCTCAAGATCGGTTTGATCGGATGTGGCGGGCGTGGCACGGGTGCGGCGGTGCAGGCATTGACTGCGGATCCGAATGTGAAGTTGTGGGCGATAGGCGATGTGTTTTCCAGTCAGATC
>JBGSRM010000215.1:0-4843 GCA_041737575.1 Akkermansiaceae bacterium | reverse complement strand
GTTTCATCAAGCCCATCGCGACCGAAAAGCCTTTCCACTTTCCCACCTGCCTTGGTGCCTTGGAACACGACGGAAACCTCCTCGCGCTTCACCATTTCCGCCCATGAAACCTGGAGGCTGAGCACCTGCCCGGTCTTGAAGGTGACGAAACCATGAACGGCGTTCTCTACATCCGTCGTGCCGCCCTCTCTGTCGGGAATGCCCCAAGGCCCTTTGAAACCTGGGTCGGTGATGTGATCGTCAAACGTATTCGCCAACACATGCGCCGGCTCGGGATAACCCATGAGATACAAGGCAAGGTCGATCATGTGGAGCAAATCAATCGTCGCTCCGCCACCGGCCATCGCCTTGGTCGTGAACCAACCACCGAAGCCGGGAATCCCCGTCCGTCGTATCCACTTTGCCTGCGCGGAATTGATCTTACCGACCGTGCCGTCATCGACATATTTTTTCATCGCCTGCGACTCGGGACGCGCGCGGTTGTTGAAGTTGAACATCAGCTTCTTGCCGGTCTCTTCCGCAACCTTGACCATCTCCGCAACCTCACCCGCATTCAAGCCGGGCGGCTTCTCACAAAACACATGCTTGCCCGCCTTCAGGCATTGCAAGGCAAGCGGCGCATGGAATTTATTCGGCACGATGATGCTGACCGCATCCAGTTCGGGCGCTTCCGCCAACATAGTCTCCACCGATTCAAATACCTTGGGAATCCCCCACTCCGCCGCAGCTTTCGCCGCCGCACCTGGCGCCGGATCCGCCACTGCGACCATCTCCGCACCCGCTTTGCGGAAACCCGCCGCATGATACTTTACCATCCACCCGGCACCAATCACTCCTACTTTTACTGACATCTTTTCGGCTCTTTCGGATTATTGGTTTTTCTTATCGAAGGCCGCATCGAACGCGACGTTTGATCCCGGGAAATCGACATTTCTAACAAACGCCGCGGCTTCCGTCGCACCGTGAATACGATCCATGCGGATGTCCTCCCACTCCACGGATAGCGGCCCCGCGTATTTCAAATCGTTGAGCGCGACGATGATGTCCTCGAACTCGATATCACCATGACCAAGCGAACGGAAATCCCAGAAACGGCGTGAATCGCCGAAGTCCGTGCTGCCTCCGAAAACGCCGACCGAACCATCTCCGTGACCCCACCAAACATCCTTCATGTGCACGTGATAGATGCGGCTGCCCAGATCGCGGATGAACTTGATGTAATCCACGCCCTGATAACCCAGGTGGGAAGGATCATAGTTGAAACCGAAACGCTTGTGATTCTTCACCGCCTTCAACGCGCGCTGTGCGGTCGCGATATCGAACGCGATTTCCGTAGGATGTACCTCAAGAGCGAAGTTCACATTTTCTTTGTCAAACGCATCGAGGATCGGTGTGAAACGCTTCGCAAAATCCTCAAAGCCTTTTTCGTAGAACGCCTGGTTCGTCGGCGGAAACGCATAGAGACCATGCCAGATCGATGAACCAGTGAAGCCGTTCACCACAGCAGGAAACTCGTCCTTCTTACCACGTCCGGGCTTCGCATCGAAAAACAAACGCGCTGCCTTGCCGGTCTTGATCATCTTCAGCGCCGCGCGCTTGCGGACTCCTTCCGGCTCGCCGTTGCCCCACACATCGGGCGGCAGAATCGCTTGGTGACGCTCGTCGATGTTGTCGCAAATCGCCTGCCCGACAAGGTGGCTGGAGATCGCATAACTCGTCAGACCGTGATCGGAAAGCAGCTCCCACTTTTCTTTGACATAAGATTTTTTGGAAACCGCCTGATCGACATCGAAGTGATCGCCCCAGCAAGCAAGCTCAAGGCCGTCGTATCCCATTTCCGCTGCAAGCGGCGCGAGTTTTTCAAGTGGAAGATCGGCCCACTGGCCGGTGAAGAGTGTGACTGGACGTGACATAATTTTCTGAATGGTTGGATTTGCCGTTACGCAGGGCATCATGCCCAACTTCCTCCATAACGGAAAAGCAAAATTTATCAACACCCCATCGCCTCATCCCACCGCCGCCTCACCTCATCGAACAGAGGATGTCGTTCATACATCTGCCTGTCGAACTCGCCCACCCACACCGGCCCCTTCACGGAGGATGTCAGGAAAATCCCCTCCGCCTCCCGCACATCGCTTTCTAACAAATTTCCCTCCTCGGCATCGAATGCCCCCATCACCCAGCCCCGCGCGATCCCCGCCAAGCAACCGCTATCCAGCCCCGGCGTCATCAAGCTGTCATCCTTGATCAGAAACACATTCGCCATCGCGGCCTCGCACAGCTCTCCCCTCTCATCAAAAAACAACACCTCATCATACCCCGACCTCCGCGCCCGATCCAAAGACACAATCTGCCCCGCGTAATTCCCGGTTTTCAATCCATCCAGAACTCCGCGACCCTTCAGCGCTTTCATCACTCGCAACGCCTTGCCATCCGCAATCACGCCACTCGCCGTCATCCACGCCCACGATCGACCGCCCCCCAACTCATCCAACCCACCCTCGCCCAAACTCACCGCATATCGGATACGCGCCAGACCCTTCGATAAACCATTCCTTTCCAACAACTCCACCATCACCCTCCGCAACTCATCCGCACCCGGAATTTCAACGTCCACCCCCAACTTCACAAACCCCGCCCTCAGCCTCTCCTCATGCTCCTCCAGTAATCTCGGCTCCCCATCCACCGCCAAAACCGTCTCAAACAAACTCAACCCGTGACACAGGCCCCGATCAAACGGCGAAATCCTGAAATCCGCGTCCTCCCCGAATTCACCATTTTTCCATACAATCGCCATCTCCTGGAATCAAATCTCAAACTCAACTCCCGGCTCCGGAATAATGATCTTCGCCTCAGACAATCTCCCCTCAAGCTCCGCCCGGAACCACTCCATCGCATCCTTGTCACCGTGAACCAAAAATACCTTCTTCGGCTTCACCCGCACCGCATAATCCGCAATTGCATCCCGCGTCGAATGACCTGAAAAATCAAAAACTCTCACCTCACAATTCAGCTTCACCGGCGGCGCGCTCGGATCCAGCTCCACCATGTCCCCCGGCTTCGCCGCACGGATCTTCCCTCCCGGCGATGCCGGATCCGCATAACCCACAAAAAACAATCCATGCTTCTTGTTCTCCAATATCCCCTGCCGCGCAAAATTGTTAGAAACCGTCTTCTCCGTCATCATCCCGCTCGAAAGCGCATAAATACAACCATTCGAAAACGGAATCGACCCCACCCGTTTCCCCTGACCGCCACCCGCCAGCTCCATATCTGTTAGAAAACGGAAACCATTCATATTGCGCCGGCTCGTCACCGTGAACCGATCATAAATCCCCGTCATCTTCGTGCTAAGTCCACCAATATAAACAGGCGTCTTCGGATTCACCCGCCCCTCTTCCTTGAAGCGGTGCAGCATCGCCAAAACCTCCTGCGTTTTCCCCATCGCGAACACCGGAACCAACGCCGACCCACCCCGCCGGATCACCGCATCAATCGCCGCCGCAAACTCATTTTCCTCCTCCATCCGCGAATAATTCGACCGCCGCTCATGCGCACCCCGCGTCGTTTCCAAGATCAACGCATCCACCTCACCCTCTGGAAAAACAGCACCCTTCTGTATGGTTCCGTCCTCAAAATTCACATCTCCCGTATAAAAAACCTTCTTCCCCTCCGCCTCAAACATCACCCCCACCGAGCCCAAAATATGCCCCGCATCGAAAAACTCCGCCCGCACCTTGCCAGCCTCATCCACATCAAATTTCTTGCCGACTTCCCTCCGCTCGAACGATTCCTTCATCCGATCCAACTGCCCGTGCCGGAAAAACGGATAATCCACAATACCCAGCTCCGTCCGCTTGCTCTCCATCACATTCACCGAGTTATGCAACATCGCGCACGCCAGCTCCGCCGTCTCCGGCGTGATGAAAATCTTCGCCCTCTCCTGCTGCTCCACACACACCGGCAAAGTCCCCACATGATCCAAATGCGAATGTGTCACCACAATCGCATCCGCCGTATCGTCATCGATCATCTCATAACGCGGCAACGCCGTAAGCCCCTCTTCTTTCGGATGCATCCCCGCATCCAGGATAATCCTCACCCCCTCCGCATCCAAAACATAACTGTTCGCACCAATCCCCACATCCCGACAAATACTCTTAAATACCATTCCAAACAAACCCTCCCCAATCCACACCCCCATGTCAACCCACTCCATCTCCCGATCTTTTCCTTGATAAGTAGGGCCGGTGGGGTTCGAACCCACGACCAAGGGATTATGAGTCCCCGTCACTAAGCACAAAATAGCGTTTTGTGTGTCATAGTGTGGCCTCTGCGGTTTATTCTATGCTATATTGTGGCAAGTTGCGAAGCCATACGAAAGCAAGGGTAAAACATGAAACACATCACCCGGTCAATAGTGGGAGCCATTTACAAGCGCCTGCCCGGCGGGGAGGAAATCCCGGCCACGTCAAAACAACCGGGCGTGTTTTGGTGTCGCTACACGGTTCAAGGGAAACGAATGCGCCACCGGCTGACTGACCCCGGCACGGGAGCGCCCCCCGCCAACCTGCGGGAAGCTGAAAAAATGCTGCAAGCGGTTGTTTCGCCCCTGCTGGCACGCGACGAAAACGCCCGGTTATGCGCCATGGCCGGAGCCGTTGCCCGAAGTGAAGACGTTTTAGCCGCCGCCGTGGAAGCTGTCCGCCCCCGGCTGGCCATCGCCAACGCATGGCAGGCATTCGAGAAAGCGCCCAACCGTCCCGACTCGGGGCCGCAAACCTTGAGCATGTACGGCTTTTGCTGGGCCAAGTTTACGGCATGGGTTGCCGAAGCCGCCCCG
>JBGSRM010000209.1:0-6939 GCA_041737575.1 Akkermansiaceae bacterium | reverse complement strand
CGCCAGGAAACCGCGGCAATCATGGACAAACTACCGTTGCTCCGATCAAGGCCTGGCGGGGTTCGCCTGCCACAACTCCACAGCTCCTGACAGCGGCGAAACCAAAACCTATCCTACCCTGTCCCGCAATAGAAAACTAATGGTTATCTGATCAAGCCTCCCACAAGCGCAGGCGCAGGGCTTCCGCGGCGGCGCGGGCTTCCGCTTCTTTTTTGCTTTTTCCTTTGCCGGAGGCGAGCAGGCGGTTCTGCCATTTGACTTCGGCCTGGAAGACGCGGCGGTGGTCGGGGCCGCTTTCGCCGACGATGTGGTAAACGGGAGCGGTGGGGTGGATGGCCTGGAGGCATTCCTGGAGTTCGCCCTTCGGATTCCGTTCTTCCGGGCAGTCCACCATGCTTTTGATTTCTTTTTCGAAGAGCCGCAAGATCAGTTCCCGCACCTTTTCCAGACCGGTGTCGAGATAGACCGCGCCTACCAATGACTCGAAGGCATCCGCGAGGGTGGAAAGCCGCCGGCGTCCGCCCGTTGCTTCCTCCCCTTTTCCGAGCATAACGTAATCGCCAAGGTGGATGAGCATGGCAAAACGCGCGAGTGCCTTTCGTGAAACGACGCGTGATCTCAGTTTCGTGAGATCGCCTTCGGGGGAATTGGGGAAGAGTTTGAACAAGGCTTCCGTGACGACGAGTTGCAAAATGGCATCACCGAGGAATTCAAGTCGCTGGTTGTCGAAATGCGGCCTTTGGGATTCATAGGCCAAGCTGGGGTGCGTCAACGCCTCCGCCAACAGGAGGGAGTTGCGAAATTTATATTGAATCCGGCTTTCCAGCGCTTCCATTCGGGATACTTTGTTGTTCACCCCTTTCCTCGAATCCGGCAAAACCGATGCAGGAACCGAAGAAAAAAGTGGGGTGATCGACGGGACTCGAACCCGCGACAACCGGAATCACAATCCGGGGCTCTACCAACTGAGCTACGACCACCGTTCTTCAGACGGGCGACACGTTTAGCCCCGCCTGATACCTGTTGCAAAGAAAAAACTCTTCAACATGTTAAATCCTTCAAAGCGTCCTCCAGGTGAGGGTAGCGAAATTCGAAGCCTGCTTTGGTTAGCTTCGCCGGGATAGCACGCTGTCCGGCCAACAAGGCACCGCCGAATCCGCCTAGAACCATCTTCAAGGCAAAGCCAGGGACGGGCAAAAACACCCATCGGCGGGTGGCTTTCGCCATTTTCCGGGTGAAGTCGGAATTGCGCTCCGGTGTGGGTGCGCTGCCGTTCACGGAGCCTTGGATGTCTTCGTTTTCCAGGGAGAAAACGATGGATCGCCTGAGGTCGTGGAGATGAATCCATGGCATCCATTGGGTGCCGTTTCCCAGACGACCGCCGAGGCCCGCTTTGAAAACAATTTTGAGTTTTTCAAATGCCCGGCCCTCGTTGCCAAGAACGATGCCGATTCGTAGTTTCACCACACGCAGCCCGATGGCTTCCGCTCGGTCCGCTGCTTCTTCCCAAGCGGCGCAGAGGTCTGCGAGATAACCTTGGCCACGGGGTGAATCGTCATCGAGAAGCTCGTCGTTACGGTCGCCATAAATACCGACTGCCGAGGCGTTGATCAAAGTTGTGGGACGTTTTTCCTGGGGCAAGGCGGCGATGGCTTTGACGATTTCATCCGTGAGGCCGACACGGCTTGCGGAGAATGTCCGCTTTTTCTCGTCCGTCCATCGTTGATCGATGGGTTCGCCGGCGAGGTTCACCACGGCATCGATCTCCGTGAAATCGACTGCATCCGGCTTGAACCATTTGGTGACTCCACGAACATCTCCCGTGCCCTTGCGGCTCACGCCGAACACCTGCCAACCCGCTTCGACAAGCATGGCCGCCAAGCCGCTGCCGACGAAACCGGTCGCGCCGTAGATTAAAACTTTTTTCCCCATGGGTGTGCGTTACTCCATTCTAACAATTTTCGCAAATCATCTCTGAGGATTTGGTGTATCTGAAAGTTGTTAATGGACGGTATGGATCAGAATTTGCGAGAGGGATTGAGGTATGAGAGCCATTCTGTCGTTCCTTACGCTCGGACGCAATCCCGTTGGGATTGGTTTTATTTTTGTGTGGATGTCCCAGGGTAGGCTTCACTGTGTTGCGCCAACCCTGGGCTAAAATACGTAACTCCTTTGGAGTTGGAAGATTCTACCCAGATCTTTCAGTTACACTCATGAGGATTCATTTCGGGATGAATCTGAATTGTTTATCCATCTTTCGCTTCAGTCTTCCGTTTCGATATCGAGGCCGTCAGAGAAGCTTTTGAATTCCTGTTTGGCTTTGTCTGACCAGAGGTTTTTTTCCTTGGCGGCATCGTACCATTCTTTGGCGGCGCGTTCGCATTGTTTGAGGAGTTTTTCGGAGCCTGGTTTGTCTTTCCAGAGGGCGGGTGGGTATTTTTTCATGAAGGTGATGAGGTTTTCGCGGGGGATTTCCTCGGCATCGGCTTTGGCGAAGGCGGCGAGGGTCATTTTATCGAGTTCCTCGGAGTTGACGGAAATTTTGCGTGATGGGTTTTGAGGGGTGGTGGGTTTGGTTTCCTTGAGGTTTTTCCAGGTTTCGCTGATGACGACTTCGGTGGTGGCGGATTCGCCGGGGAGGCCGGTGGAGATTTGGAGGCATTGCTTGGCAAGATCGTTCACACCCGAGGACATGGAATGGCCGACGTCCGGCCATGTGTCGGCGATGATGGTGAAGTTTTTCTTTTCCAGTTCGTCGCGAAATCTGCCGAACCATTCCATGCGGGTGAAAGGGGCTTCGGGGAATGATTTCGCGGTGTCTTTTTCTCCGCAGGAGATGGCGAAGGGTATTTTTTTGGCGGAGCTGGTGATTTCGCCGTAGTTGTCGGTGGCCCAACTGCCGGCGGAGTGAGCCGAGACGCCGCAGACATGTTCGGAATGAAGCATGGCGAAGCGGTGGACGAATTGGGCACCGCCGGAGAAGCCGTGGAGGAACATTTTTTCCTTCAGCTTGTGATCTTTTTGCAGGGTCTTGTAGAGGTCGATGAGTTTCTCCGCGTGGATGCCATCGCCGCTTTGGTAGGGTCCTTCGCCTTTTGTGACAAACGAGGGGCCGATGACGATGACGTCGCCGCGAGAGGCCCAGCCTTTGAGTCCGCAGGCTCCCTTGCCGTTGCCGCCGACGCCGTGGACGCCGACGACGATCTGGTAGGTGGTTTGCGGGACGATGGGATCCGGGGTGTAAACATAGCAGTCCATGCCCTGCGAGTCCTTGATGATCGCTTCGCCAGCGGAGGCGCCTAGCATGTGGAGCGCGAAGGCGGTGCAGAGTAGGAATGGAAATTTCATGAGATGATTCTTCGTTTGATTATATTATTTGCCAAAAGTAAGTACGCTTTTTGAACGATAAATTTTTAACCACAGAATGCACGGAATACACGGAATGAAGAAGTTGGATTTTGAAGAATTATAGCACGACAAGTCAATGCGAAGCGCGGAAGCTCCCACTCTGTGTATTCCGTGCATTCTGTGGTTAACAATTCTTCGACCACAGATTACATGGAATGCACGGATGGGAAGTTACTTACGCACAGACTATTGGCACTTGGTCTATTCGTAGGGATGATGGTGCGGATGTTGAAGAGGGACGCGTGGTTTGTGGCACCCTTTCAGGGTGCTTTTTAGCGGTGGTGGTGGTGAACCCGGGGTCTTCGACGCCCGGGCTACCTTCTGTAATCCCTTCGGGATTTATGAGAGAAACCCGGGGTCCTCGACGCCTGGGCTACCATCTGGAATCCCTTTGGGATTTATGTGAGAGACCCGGGGTTTTCGGTGTTTTGGCACCTTGACCCCGGGCTTGCTGATTTCTGTAATCCCCTGGGGATTTTGTTAGAGGGATGCGTTGACGAGTTTTTCGAGTTTGACGATGTCGGCTGCGAAGTTGCGGATGCCTTGGGCGGTTTTTTCCGTGGCCATGGCGTCTTCGTTGTGCATGAGGCGGAAGGTTTTCTCGTCGAGGGTGATTTTTTCGACGGCGTCTTGCGCGGCGATTTGCTCGGAGAGTTTTTCTTCGATAGGGTCTTCCGAGGCGGCGAGTTCGGCGAGGAGGGGTGGTGAGATGGTGAGGAGGTCGCAGCCGGCGAGTTCTGTGATTTCGCCTTTGTTGCGGAAGGAGGCCCCCATGACTTCGGTTTTGTAGCCGTATTTTTTGTAGTAGTTGTAGATGGCCTTGACGGAGATAACGCCGGGGTCTTCGGCACCCTGGTAGTCTTTGCCGGTGGATGCTTTATGCCAATCGAGGATGCGGCCGACGAAGGGAGAGATGAGCTGGACTTTGGCTTCGGCGCAGGCGACGGCTTGTGCGAAGGAGAAGAGGAGGGTGAGGTTGCAGTGGATGCCGTCTTTTTCGAGTACTTCCGCGGCTTTGATGCCTTCCCATGTGGAGGCGGCCTTGATGAGGACGCGGTTGCGGGAGATGCCTTCTTTTTCGTAGGCGGCGATGAGTTGGCGGGCTTTGGCGATGGTGCCTTCGGTGTCGAAGGAGAGGCGTGCATCGACTTCCGTGGAAACGCGTCCGGGGACGATTTTGAGGATTTCGAGGCCGAAGATGATGAGGATGCGGTCAAGGATGGCATCGGTGAGGGCTTGGCCGGTGAGGGAGCTGCCTTTGAATTCCGCGATGGCTTTGTCGATGAGCGGGCGGTACTCGGGTTTGTTGGCGGCCTGGAGGATGAGGGATGGGTTGGTGGTGGCATCCTGTGGTTTGAAGGCTTTCATAGCCTCGAAGTCACCTGTGTCTGCTACGACGGTGGTGAATTTTTTGAGTTGGTCTAGTTGTGTCATGGTATTTGTTTTTTGTGGAGATTGTGATCAGGGTTTTTTCATTTCGTCTTCGAGGCGTTCCGCGAGCCATTGTTTCATCATGGATTGGTAGTTGAGGAAGCGTGAGCGGGCGATGCGTTTGATGCGGGAGAGCATGCGCGGATCGAAGCGGAGGGTGATGGTGGTGGATTCGCGGGAATCGGTTTCGTGGGAGGAGGCGACCATGAGTTTGGGGTCGAGCTCGTGTTCTTGCCAGAAGGTGTTTTCGGCGGCTTCGTTTTCAAAGTCGGGGAGTTCAGACCAGGAGGAGATGGATTTCATGATGGGGTCAGCGGTTTTCGTTGTATTTCCGGTCGTAGAAGCGGCGTTCGGATTCGGTCATGTCGCGGGCGGCGATGACGCGTGCGTTTTTGCCATCGGTGGTGAAGGCGATGAAGAGGTAGCGGTCGGAGACGGTGCGGCCGATGGCGTAGAAGCGTGAGATGCCGTCGTCGCGTTCGTTGTCCGGGAGGAAGCGGATGGCGAAGGGATCTTCAAAGACCTCTTCGAGTTCGCCGGGTCTGATGAACTTCAGATCGAAGGGGGCGTTGATGAGGTCGAGTTCCATGTTTTAAGAAAATTACGGAGTAGTTATGAGGTGTGGGAGGATTTTGTCGAGCGCAGCTTGCGGGGAAATGTGGTGGAGGTTTTGGAGGATTTCGGGTTTGCCGTGTTCGATGAATTCGTCGGGCCAGCCGATGCGTTCGACTTTGGTGGGGATGTTGGCGGTGTGGAGGTGCTCGATGCAGGCGGAGCCGAAGCCGTTCATGAGGACGTGATCCTCGAAGGTGCAGATGACTTTGGAGTTGCGGGCGACTTTTTCGAGGAGGGCGGTGTCGAGGGGTTTGATGAAGCGGGGGTTTACGAGGGAGACGGAGTAGCCTTTTTGTTCGAGAAGTTTTTTGGTTTCGAGGGCGAGCTGGAAGAAGGTGCCGAGGCCGATGAGTGCGACATCGGTGCCTTCCTGGAGGAGGATGCCTTTGCCGAGCTGGATGGGAGGGGTGGGGTTTTCGACGGGTGTTCCGGCGATGACGCCGCGAGGGTAGCGGATGGCGGTGGGGCCGGCGTCGTAGGTGGCCATCCATTTGAGCATGGCGACGAATTCGGCTTCGTCGGCGGGCTGCATGTGGATGATGTTGGGGATGTGGCGGAGGTATCCGATGTCGAAGAGGCCGTGGTGGGTGGGGCCGTCATCGCCGGAGAGGCCGCCGCGATCCATGCAGAGGCGGACGGGGAGGTTCTGGAGGGCTATGTCATGGATGATCATGTCATAGGCGCGTTGCATGAAGGTGGAGTAGATGGCGAGGAAGGGGCGGAAGCCCTGGGTGGCGATGCCGGCGGCGAAGAGGGCGGCGTGTTCCTCAGCGATGCCGACGTCGTAGTAGCGTTCCGGGATTTCTTTTTTGAAGATTTCGAGTTTGGTTCCGCCGGGCATGGCGGCGGTGATGGCGACGATTTTCGGGTCATCGATGGCGAGGTCTGTGAGGGTGCGTCCGAAGATTTCGGAGCAGGTGGGGGTGAGGACGATGTCGGTGGAGCCGTCCTCGATTTTGTAGGCACCGAGGCCGTGGAATTTGCCGGGGTTTTCGATAGCGGGCTGGTAGCCGCGGCCTTTTTCGGTGATGACGTGGAGGACTACGGGTTCATTGAGGGTTTTCAGGTGTTCGAAGGTGTTGATGAGGAGGGGGATGTTGTGGCCATCGATGGGGCCGTAGTATCTGAGGCCGAATTTCTCGAAGAGGACGTTGGGGAAGAGGAGGTTTTTGGCGCTTTCTTCGACGCGGTGGGCGAGTTTGCGGACGGATTTTCCGAGGATGCGTTCGACGAATTCGGCGGTTCCGGAGCGGAGGGCGGCGTAGGTGGAGTGGGTTTGGAGGGCGTTGAAGTAGCGGGCGATGGCGCCGACGTTGCGGTCGATGGACCATTCGTTGTCGTTGAGGACGACGATGAATTTCTTGGTGGTTTCGGCGATGTTGTTGAGGGCTTCGAGGGTGGGGCCGCAGGTGAAGGCGGCATCACCGGCGACGGCGACGATGTGGTTGTTGCCGCCGGAGAGGTCGCGTGCGGCGGCCATGCCGA
>JBGSRM010000205.1:0-5117 GCA_041737575.1 Akkermansiaceae bacterium | reverse complement strand
TTTTTGGAGTTCCGATTCGAGGAGGGTGGAGTCGGGTTGGGCGGAGGTGTCGTCGGCGATTTGGAAGTGATGTTCTTCTTCGAGTTGGTCTGAGGAAACGGATTTTTTCCGGGAGCGTCGGCGGGTTTCGTTGAAGACGAGGTTGCGTGTGATGGTGAAGAGGTAGGTGGTGAATTTGTTTTCCGGTTTGTAGCGTTTGGCGTGTTTCCAGATGCGGATGAAGACGTGTTGTGCGATGTCTTCGGAGTCGTTGTGGTTGCCGAGCATTTTGCTGACGGTGCCGATGACGGAGTCTTTGTGGCGTTCGACGAGCTGGCGGAAGGCGGAGTGGTCGCCGAGCGCGATTTTTTCCATCAGACTGTGGTCGATGGTGGTTTCTGTATCAAATGGAGTTGTGCTGTGAGTTTCCTCCATTTGATAGCGGATGGTGGGGTTTCCTGTTAGAACCATTGAGGGGTTCAACACCGGTATTGGGTTTGTGTTGCGGAAATTGTGGGAAACGGGGTTCAGCGGTCGGCGACGTTATTCTGCCAGAGGGGGGAGGGAGGGAGGTCGAAGGGGCGGCAGACGACGATGCCGGCGTGTTTTGCGTTTGCGTTGAGGTAGTCGGTGATGGGGCGGTCGATGATGGTCATGCGGCCTTTTGATTTGTCCGATGTGGCGTGGGTGAAGTAGGCGCGGCCTTTGAGGCGGACGATGAGGCCGACGTGGGAGGTGTAGCCGTATTGGTGGTGGGTGGTGATGGCGCAGATGTCGCCGTTTTGGAGGTATTTTTCGGCGTCGCGGACTTTATCCTTGGGGACGTGATAGACGGGGAGTTTGGAGACCTGGGCTTCGATGCGGCCCATGGGTTCGATGAGGGAGGTGTTGTTTTTGAGGTAACGGTAGTTTTTCCATTGGACGGTCATTTCGCGGATTTCGCGTTTGATGCGGACGGCGCCGGGGATGCGGGGGGTGATGTTGAGGGCATAGCCGCGGCGTTGGTTGTCGTGAAAGACTTCTTCGAGGTGGTGCATGCGGGAGAGGTAGTTGCCGTTGCAGGTGCCGTTGCGGTAGCGTTCGAGCTCGATCATGTGGAGCATGTCCTCGGGTTTGTAGGGGCCGGGTTTGTAGGTGAGCATGCGGGCGATAGCGAGGGAGTTTTCGTAGAAAGTCCAGCAGTCCATGGCGGTAAGGTTGGCGACGGGGGACTCGATTTTATCGTCCACTTCGAGGGAGTAGTTGATGTAGGGGGAGCCGGTGAGTTCGCGGGCGACGCGGACGGTGCGTTCGCCGATGGCGAGTTTGCGCCAGTTTTCGCGTTCGGCTTTGGCGATGATGGCGCGGAATTTGTCTTCGCCTTTGAAGACGGTGGAGAGGGGGAGGCGGGGTTTGCTGGGGGTGGGGACGGCGGTTTGGCGGCTGGGGGCTTGGACTTTGAGTTGTTGGACACCGGAGAAGGCGAGGGAGCCGGGCTGAGGTGGGGAGCAGGCGGCGAGGGTCACGGTGATGAAGAGGGTGAGGAGGTGGAGTGGTTTCATCTTTTGGGGAGTTTAGCTTGGGAATGATATGGCGGGAAGCAAGGAATTCGGGAAATGGGGTGAGGGTGGATCGGAGGGTGAGAACACAATCAATGATGTAGAATTTTTTTAACCACGGATTGCACCGAATACACGGAATTTTGTAGACTTAGTCTCTTGGGGAAATGGGGTGAGGGTGGATCGGAGGGTGCGAACACAATCAATAATGTGGAACTTTATTTACCACGGATTGCACCGAATACACGGAATTTCAGAGACTAGTTTGTTGAAATGGGGTTATGTAAATTTTTGCTTTCGTATGGATGGGGGAAGGGGCAGAAGTGGTGGTGTCTTAGGTGAGGAATTTTGGAAGATTCTGAACATTTGAGATGTCAGGCGACGTAAAGAGATTACCCGATTTTATGATGAAGAATATTTTTGCTACAGGTTTTTGTATTTTGGTGGGTTTGCCGATGATGGCGATGGGGGAGGCACCGAAGAAGGGGGAGAAGATCGTGATGATCGGAAATGGTCTTGGGGAGCGGATGGCGGATCATGCGTATTTTGAGATCGGGTTGTATCAGCAGTTTCCTGATTTGGATTTGGTGGTGAGGAATGCTTGTAGGCCGGGTGATACTCCGGGGTTTCGTCCGCATCCTTCGCGGAAGTCACAGTGGGCGTTTCCGGGAGCGGAGAAGTTTCATCCGCAGCATCAGATTCATGCGGGGGAGGGTTTTCATCCGACACCGGATGAGTGGCTGACGCAGTTGAAGGCGGATACGATTGTGGCGTTTTTCGGGTATAATGAGTCGTTTGACGGGGCGGCGGGGCTGGAGAATTTCCGTGGGGAGCTGGATGCGTTTGTGAAGCATAGTTTGGCGCAGAAGTATAACGGTGCGAGTGCGCCGCGTGTGGTTTTGGTATCGCCGATTGCTTATGAGGATTTGAGTGGGTCGCGTGATTTGCCGGATGGCAAGGTGGAGAATGCGAATCTGGCACTTTACACGAATGTGATGGGGGAGGTTGCGAAGGCGAATGTTGTGGAGTTTATCGATGTATTCACGAAGACGAGTGGACTTTATGCGGGGCTGAAGGAGCCGTTTACGCGGAATGGATTTTTACCGAATGATGCGGGCTATAAATGGTTGGGAGTGGAGCTGGTGAAGGGGCTTTATGGAGGTGGGGCGGTGAAGGCGAAGGGCAGTGCCGAGGCTTTGGCGGCGATGGTGGCGGATAAGAATTGGCTGTGGTTTAATGATTTCCGGATGTTGAATGGGGTGCATGTGGATGGGCTTCGTTACTTGTCGTTCGGGCCGGACAATTATCCGGCGGAGAAGAAGAAGATCCGTGAGATGGTGGAGAATCGAGATCAGGCGATATGGGCTTTGGTGAGTGGCAAGTCGTTTGACTTGGTGGCGGCGGATGCGAAGACGACGGTGCTTCCGGAGGTGCAGACGAATTACAAGGGTCCGTTGAAAGATGGGAAGGCGGAGTATAAGTCGGGTGAGGAGGCGGTGCCGGATCTGAAAACGGCTGAGGGGTATAAGATCGAGTGTTTTGCCTCGGAGAAGGATTTCCCGAATTTGGCGAATCCGATGCAGGTTTCTTTTGATAACAAGGGACGGTTATGGGTGGCGGTGATGCCTACGTATCCGCATTATCGTCCTGGAGATCCTCGTCCGAATGACAAGCTGTTGATTTATGAGGATACGAATGGTGACGGGAAGGCGGACAAGGAGATTGTGTTTGCGGAGGGCTTGCATTTGCCGATTGGTTTCGAGTTCGCGCCGGATGGGGTGTATGTTTCGCAGGAGCCGCATCTGGTTTTTCTGCCGGACAAGGATGGGGATGATAAGGCGGACAGTATAGAGGTGGTGCTGACGGGTTTTGATTCGCACGATACGCACCATGCGATCAGTGCGTTTGTAGCGGATCCATCGGGAGCGTTCATGATGTGCGAGGGTGTTTTCCTGCACTCGAATGTGGAGACGCCGTATGGGCCGGTGCGTGGGGTTGACGGGGGATTTTATCGTTTTTGTCCACAGAAGACCAAGCTGGAGCGGACGACGCAGATGAACATTCCGAATCCATGGGGATTTGCGTATGATCATTGGGGTCAGGACTTTTTGATTCATACTTCGGGGCCGCCGTGGAATTGGAATTTGCCGGTTTCCTTGAAGCCGCCGTATGGAGTGAAGGCGCCGGGGACGATTGATCTGGTTCCTGGTGACCAGCGTGTGAGGCCGACATCGGGGTTGGAGTTTGTTTCATCGAGGCATTTTCCGGATGAGGTTCAGGGCGATGCATTGATTGGAAACTGCATTGGTTTCCTTGGATTGAAGCAGCATTCGATTGAGGATGATGGGACGGGGTATAAGACGAGTTTCCGGCATAATTTGGTGCAGTCGTCGTATGGGAATTTCCGTCCTGCTGATTTCGAGTTCGCGCCGGATGGTTCGCTTTATATTGTGGACTGGCAGAATATATTGATCGGGCACATGCAGCACAATGCGCGTGATCCGTTGCGTGATCATGTTCATGGAAGGATTTATCGTGTGACGTATCCCTCGCGGAAGTTGGTTGAGCCAGCGAAGGTGGCGGGTGCGCCGGTGGAGACTTTGTTAGAGAATTTGAAGTTGCCGGAGTATCGGAGTCGGTATCGGAGCCGGAGGGAGTTACGAGGGCATGATGGGGAGGTTGTGATGACGGCTTTGAAGAAGTGGGTTGCCGGGCTGGATGAGAAGGATGCGAATTTTGAGCATCAGCGGCTGGAGGGTTTGTGGGTGATGTGGTCGATGAACCGTGTGGAACCTGAGTATTTGAGGAAGCTGTTAGGTTCTGAGAATTTCCATGTTCGTGCGGCGAGCGTGCGGGTGTTGAGGTATAATTTTGATTTGTTTCCGGATGCCTTGGAATTGTTGAAGAAGGCGGCGGGGGATGAGCATGGCCGGGTGCGTTTGGAGGCTGTGGTTGCGGCGACGTGGTATGATCGGCCGGGAGCTTTGAGTGTGGTGACGACGGCGAAGGAGAAGGGGACGGATAAGTGGTCGGAGAAGGTGGTTGAGGCGGCGGCTGCGCGTTTGGAGGGCAAGGATGAGAAGAAGGAGGTTGAGAATCCGTTGCCGCCGATTCCGAATTGGTTAGCGGATGCGGAGAAGGCGGATTTCAAGGCGGGTCATGAGATTTATTTCAGAGAGGGGCATTGTGCGACGTGTCATCAGGCGGATGGGAAGGGTTTGGACCCTGCGTGGCCGCCGCTGTATGACAGCATTTACGTACATGGTGATCCGGAGCGTTTGATCAAGATTACGTTGCATGGATTGATGGGGCCGATGGAGGTGAATGGGAAGAAGTATGACGGGCAGGTTCCTATGACGCCGTTTGGCGGGATGTTGAATGACAAGCAGGTTTCGCAGGTTTTGACGTATGTGCGGAATCACTATGGGAATAAAGCGAGTGCGATCACGGAGGAACAGGTGAAGAAGGTTCGTGAGGCGACGAAGGGGCAGCAGGGGATTTTGCAGGTGGAGCAGTTGTTGAAGGAGCACCCGCTGGAAGAGTAGGGGAGTTGAAGAGTCGGAAGGTCTGAAGGTCTGAAGGTCTGAAGGTCTGAAGGTC
>JBGSRM010000198.1:0-14447 GCA_041737575.1 Akkermansiaceae bacterium | reverse complement strand
CAAATTCCGCATCGAAAACAAAATCTGGCACCGCACCGGCGATGCCGGATACTTCGACCAAAACGGCACACTCTGGCTCATGGGCCGATGCTCCGCAAAACTTACCCTCCACAACGGCCAAACTCTCTACCCCTTCGCCATCGAATGCATCATCCGCCGCCGCTGGCCAAACTGCCGCGCCACCATCATCTCCCACCAAGGAAAAAACCTCCTTGTCGCCGAACAATCACCCAACATCCCAAAAACAGACCTCGAAGCATTCGCAAAACTACACCACCTGGACAACCTCATCCTCCTCCCACAAATCCCCCTAGACAAACGCCACAACGCCAAAATCGACTACCCCTCCCTACACTCAAAAATCTCCTCACTCCGCTTCTAAACCTGCCCTACAACGCCCCCGCCTCCTGCTCTACCAAAGGCCGCGCCAACATCTCCTCATAAATCGCAATATACCTCCTAGCCACCTCCTCATGGCTGAACTCCTTCAAACTCTCCTCAATCACCCGCTTGATCTGCGGATCCTTCGCCTCAGGAGGCAACGCATAAAACTCCAACGCACGATCCATCCCCCACCGCAAAGCCCCCGCATCATAATTTTCAAATCGGAAACCGTTCCCCGTCGCAGCCTCCACATCCATCGGACGTATCGTGTCATACAATCCACCCGTCCCATGAACCACCGGCAACGATCCATAAATCGGCGCAGTCATCTGCGGCAATCCACACGGCTCAAACAACGACGGCATCAACATGAAATCCGATCCCGCATAACCCAAATGCGACAATCGCTCATCGAAATCCTTAATCGCAACTCGCTTCTGCAAATCATACTTCTTGATCAAATCCTTAAAGAAAATCTCATGCGGCCCATTCGCAACAATCGCAATCTGTATACCCCAATCCCAATAATCCGTAATCACTTGATGCAGAATATCCGTCACCAATTGCGGCCCCTTTTGCACCGGATCCAAACGTGATGGCCAGTAAAATATCGGCGCACTCGCATTGATTTCCAATCCCATCTCTCGCTGAAACACCTCCTTATTCACACGCTTCCCTTCACGGAAATTCTCCGCCGTATACCTCATCTCTAAAAACTCATCGGTCCCCGGATTACTCGAAGAATCCGGCGCATTCAAAATCCCGGACGCACAACCCGCTTGATACTTGTTCCGAATCTCCTGCCTCACTGACCACGGCACGATAGGATGCCACCCCTCCACAATCTCCCACAAAAACCTCGGACTCACCGTATTAATAAAGTGCGATGCAAATATCCCCGAAGTCAACAAATCCACCGGAACCTGCGACCTCGCATGATCATAATTCACCGGATTGTTAGAAAAATACAAATTCATCCAAAACTCCGCCGCATCAATCCCCGTATCCTCCGCCTGCGCCAACGATACCTGCCGCGTATGAATATTGTGAACCGTAAACAATGTCTTGATCCCCCTCCGCCTCGCCATCGCAGGAATCAACGAAGTCATCCAATCATTGCAATGAATCAAATCCGGCCTCGCCTTCGGCACGATGTGGTTGATCACCTCCCGCTGAAACACCAACGCAATCCGCATCGCTTCATCCGAATGATTGCTATAAACCCTCTCCCGATAATAAAAAATCCGATCCTCCGCCAAATGGATATGATCCTCCGGCAACACCTCATGATACCTCTTCAGCTCCTTCTCATGCAAATTGAACACATCCCCCTTGAACAACTTCCGATAGTTCGGCATCGCCACATGCACATCCGCGCCTAAGTTAAACAAAGCCGAAACCAGAGAAGCCGATACATCCGCCAATCCCCCCGCCTTCGCAGACATCCTCTGCGCCATATTACCCATCCCGGCCGGTAAATACGTAATCTCCGGCGTCACGATCAAAATTCTGGGATTCGATGTCTTTTTGCTCTGATTGTTGGTCGCCATGTTGGGTTTCTGCTATCTGAAAAGTGTTCTTTTATGAGTCTTCTAACTGATCTTTGCACTCCTGACCACACCTATCGCCTCGCCCTCTGCATTTTTTATTCCATATTCTCAATCGGCACCGGAATCGCCTCACAAACATCCCTCCAACCCGGGAAATTCCACCGATTCGGAAATCCAGCACACTGCCCAGGCTTCACCGCATGAATCCGACACCCACCATCCTCTAACATCACACACTCATGATTCTCCTTCTCCACCAACGACAATCCCTGACGATTCGTCCGTAACCTCGTAAACTTCTCCAAAAAATCCGCCTCACTCATCTCCAAATACGCGGCAATCCTCCCCACCTCATCCTCTTCCAACCGCACATCTCCCGGCCACCGACAACACGCCGTGCACCTCTGGCAAACATAAAACACCCCCGGCTCAAGCACCGTATGATCATTCCCAGGACTCCCATACAACCTCTGACCCTCACCACCCATACCTATTCAAGCCGCTGGTAATAATACTTCACCTTATTCTGAAACCACTTCCACTTCCTCCCAGGCCTCCCGTTATCCATCAAATAATGCGGACAATTCTTGTTCTCCGGACTCCTACCCTTCCGCGGCCAATGATAATGCGGAACCACCTGATTGATACCAATCCCGTGCTTCTTCATTAACACTGCCGTCAACTTCGCCGTCCTCTCCAAAGTAGCTTCCCTGCTCGATCCCCGATGCTCACACATCTCAATCCCAATCGAATACCGATTCCCCGGCCCATCAAAATCCGCATGTTCCCCCTGCTCCGAAACAGGCATATGCTGAATCGCCACCCTGTCGTCCACCGTGAAATGCCAAATCATGTAACCGATCCGATTCCCACCCGGCCTCTTCGGCGCACGCAACGCCCCACGCTTCAAAGCCATCGAATGACGCTCCGCATCCGCACTGTAATTCTGCGTACTATGAATCGTGATATACCTCGGCCTCATCGGACGCACCACCCTCCGCCCGTGCGAACCCCTCGCCACCATATCCACCTTCAACCTCACATCCCTCATCATCGCCGACATCGAAACATTACCTCCTCCACCAGAACTAGGCCCACCCGATGAACTACCCACAGGCGAACACGTCAAACCCGTCATCGCAAAACTACATATTACAATCGCAGGCAAAAACCGCTTCACGGACAACAACCTAATCACTCCTAACCATTTGTGAAGCCAAATGAATCGTCTCAATTCATCGGTTGGAACTACCTCTCATATCATGCCCTTCGTAAATTTTTCCGGAAAACCGGCAAAAGCTCCAAACAAACTACCGCCGCGCACGAAACGGTTCATCCAACAAAAAAATCCCAAAGGGATTACAGAAATTAACCCGGGGTCGAGGTGCCACAGCACCGACCACTCCGGGAACCTCCACTCTAAAAAAGCACCCTGAAAGGCGTGCCACAAACTCCGCTTCATTCACCAAGATTCTCAAAACCCTTTCGTCACACCGCGCCATTTCGCGCACCTAAACCGCGCCATTCTGTCACTTAGTTCCACATCTCACAACCAATCAATTTTCACAAATAACTAATAACCAATAACTAATAACAAAATACACCACCCGGCACACCACCTGCAAAAGAACCCACAGCAATTCACCAATAATCACTATGTCCAAAATTCTAGGAATCGACCTCGGCACCACCAATTCCTGCATGTCCATCATGGACGGCAGCGAACCCACCGTTCTTGAAAACTCCGAGGGTGCCCGCACAACCCCCTCCATCGTCGCTTTCACCAAATCCGGCGAACGCCTCGTCGGCCAAGCCGCAAAACGCCAAGCCGTCACCAACCCAAAAAACACGATCTTCTCCGCAAAACGCCTCATCGGACGCAAATTCTCCGAACTCAGCGAAGCCGATAAACGCCTCCCCTACAAAATCGTCGCAGCCCCTAACGGCGACGCCCACATCCAAGTCGAAGTCGCTGGCGAAAACAAAACCTACTCCCCCCAGGAAATCGCCGGCATGGTCCTCGGCAAACTCAAAGCCGATGCCGAAGCAAAACTCGGCGAAAAAGTCACCCAGGCCGTCATCACCGTCCCAGCCTACTTCAACGACTCCCAACGCAACGCCACCAAAGCCGCTGGCGAAATCGCTGGCCTCGAAGTCCTCCGCATCATCAACGAACCCACCGCAGCCGCTCTCGCCTACGGCCTCGATAAAAAATCCGACGAAAAAATCGCCGTCTACGACCTCGGCGGCGGTACCTTCGACATCTCCGTCCTCGAAATCGGCGACGGCGTCTTCGAAGTCCTCGCCACCGATGGCGACACCCAGCTCGGCGGTGACGACTGGGACAACGCCATCATCGAACACATCGTTGCCGAATTCAAAAAAGACCAAGGCATCGACCTCTCAGGCCAACCCGACGCCCTCCAGCGCATCAAGGAGGAAGCCGAAAAAGCAAAAATCGCGCTCTCCTCCAGCCAAACCTACGACCTCAACCTCCCCTTCATCACCGCAGACGCCACCGGCCCGAAACACATCCAACTTTCCCTCACCCGCTCCAAACTAGAACAAATCACCGACAAACTCTTCGAGCGCACCAAAAAACCCGTCCGCGACTGCCTCAAGGAAGCCGGCGTCTCCGCCTCCGACATTGACGAACTCGTCCTCGTCGGCGGCATGACCCGTATGCCTAAAGTCGTCGAAATCGCCCGCGAACTCGCCGGTCAAACCCCTCACCAAGGCGTCAACCCGGACGAAGTCGTCGCCATCGGTGCTGCCATCCAGGGCGGCGTCCTCCGCGGCGATGTCAAAGACGTCCTCCTCCTCGATGTCACCCCACTCACCCTCTCCATCGAAACGGAAGGATCCCGCGCCACCCCCATGATCGAGCGCAACACCACCATCCCCGCCAAAAAATCCCAGGTCTTCTCCACCGCCGCCGACAACCAACCCGCCGTCGACATCCGCATCTCCCAAGGCGAGCGACCGATGTTCATCGACAACAAATTGCTAGGTAACTTCAAACTCGACGGCATCGCCCCCGCCCGCCGTGGCGAACCACAAATCGAAGTCACCTTCGACATCGACGTCAACGGCATCCTCCACGTCTCCGCTAAAGACAAACAATCCGGCAAGGAACAAAAAATCTCCATCCAAGGCTCCTCCGGTCTCTCCAAAGACGAAATCGAAAAAGCCAAACAAGACGCCGAAGCCCACGCCGCTGAAGACCTCAAACGCGTCGAAAAAGTCGACACCGTCAACAAAGCCGAAAACCTCGCCTTCTCCGTCGAAAAACAACTCGAAGAACTCGGCGACAAAGCCCCCGCCGAACTCAAATCCTCCCTCCAAGAAAAAGTCAAAGCCGTCCGCGACGCCATCACCAGCGACGATACCGACCAAATCAAAGCCGCCTCCAAAACCCTCGAAGACTCACTCCAAGCTCTCGCCGCCGCCGCCCAACAAGCCGGCGCATCCATGGGCGCAGATCCCGAAGTCCAGCCAGCCGAAGACTCCAACGAACCCTCAGAACCCAAAAAAGCAAAGGGCAAAGTAGTCGACGCCGAAGTCGTTGACTAAGACACAAGACAAGAATTCTCCGATCATTTTACTGACCTCTGTAAAATGATCCAAAATCCCCACCCATGAAGAAATCCGTCATCACCAAACTCCTCACGGAACTCGAACAACTCGTCCAAACCGAGTTCGAGTCCGGCGTGGAATTTTGGTTGGCGCGCGACCTCCAGAAGGTTCTCGGGTACACCAATTGGCAGAACTTCAAGAAGGTAGTGGAGAGCGCCGCCACAGCCTGCAATTCCTCTGGCCATAAGGTTTCCGATCATTTTACTGAGGTCAGTAAAATGATCCCCCTCGGCAAGGGAGGTCAGCGGGAAATCCAGGATTTCGCCCTCACCCGCTACGCCTGCTACCTCATTGCCCAGAACGGAGATCCGGCGAAGGAAGAGATCGCATTTTGCCAGACCTACTTCGCCCTCCAGACCCGCAAGCAGGAACTCATCGAGCTACGGATCGCGGAGGTGGAGCGCTTGCAAGCCCGCAAAAAACTCACCGAATCCGAAAAACTTCTCTCCAAGCTGATCTTCGAGAAAGTCGGCGATGAGCGCAGTTTCGGACTGATCCGCAGCAGAGGCGATCAGGCACTCTTCGGCGGCAAGACCACACAGGACATGAAGACCCGCCTGAAAGTCCCGGACAACAGACCCCTCGCCGATTTCCTCCCCACCATCACCATCAAAGCCAAAGACTTCGCCAACGAAATCACCACCTTCAGCATCAGCCGCGACGGCCTGGCCACCGAAAGAGCCATCAGCCACGAGCACGTGAAAAATAACACCGATGTCCGCAACCTCCTCGGAGAACGCAACATCGTCCCCGAAAACCTTCTCGCTTCAGAAGACCTCAAAAAAGTGGAACGCCGCCTAGTCTCCGAGCGGAAGAAATTACCCAAAGGAGGCAAAACCAAATGACCACCCTCACATCCAAACTCCAACACCTCACCGCTCTGCACCTGCTCTCCCCAGAGTCGGTCGCCAGCCTCGCGGCAGCGTGGGATGTGCCTGCGGCTTCTATCTGCCAAGCAAATAAAAAAATCATGATTCAGAAAACCAGACCGATCCCATGAACAAAACCGATATATTTGATAAGTTACAAAAAGCTTTGGCGGTCTTCCACGAAGCAAACGGAGTTCACGAAGAACCCCTCGGCGTCTATCTCACGCAAGAAATCGAAATCGCCATCCTTTCGCTGAACACAAGCGAAGTCGGCAATCTCGCCAAATCCATCTTCCTCAACGGCGCAAGGGATTCGGTAAAATCCATCCTCGGCTACAAAATCATCACCTGGGACTCCGACCATCTCTTTTTCGCCAAAAAAGAAACTCCAAAAAAACTAACAAGCGACTCTCTCGAGCGAAAAATCTGGAAGAAAAAATCACGCTGATCTCATGCACGCGATCCCCACGGAATCTTTAATAACACTTTCCACTCCCGCAAACGCGGAAGTGGCTTCTCAAACAAAACAATAAACGAAACCAAAAAACAATATGGCTAACATCAAACCACTCGGACAACGCGTCCTCGTCAAACGCCTCGAAGCCGATGCCGTCAGCGCTGGCGGAATCGTCCTTCCTGACACCGCAAAAGAAAAACCCCAGGAAGCCGAAGTGCTCAGCCTCGGAACCGGCGGTAAAGACGACAATGGCAAAACCATCGAGTTCTCCGTCAAAGTCGGCGACAAGGTTCTCATCTCCAAATACGGCGGAACCGAAGTCAAACTCGACGGACAAGAAGTCCTCATCATCTCCGAATCCGACATCCTCGGTATCGTAGGATAATTTCAATCAACAATAATCAATATAAAATAAACAATTACCATTATGGCCAAACAACTACAATTCGACGAAGCAGCTCGCCAGGCACTCCTGCGCGGTGTTGAAAAACTCGCACGCGCCGTCAAGGCAACACTCGGACCTTCCGGTCGCAACGTCATCCTCGACAAAAAATTCGGTTCCCCAACTATCACCAAAGACGGTGTCTCGGTTGCCAAGGAAATCGAACTCGAGTGCCCCTACGAAAACATGGGCGCCCAACTCATCCGCGAGGTCTCCTCGAAAACCTCCGACATCGCAGGTGACGGAACCACCACTGCTACCGTTCTCGCAGAAGCCATCTACAAAGAAGGCCTCCGCAACGTCACAGCCGGTGCCAACCCGATCTCCCTCCAACGCGGCATCATGAAAGCCACCGAGGCCATCGTCGCTCAACTCAAGATCATTTCCAAGACTGTCTCGGACACCAAGGAAATCGCTCAAGTCGCCACGGTCTCAGCCAACTGGGACACCGAAATCGGCGGCATCATCGCCGAGGCCATGGACAAAGTCGGTAAAGACGGAACCATCACCGTCGAAGAAGCCAAAGGCATCGAAACCACCCTCGACGTCGTCGAAGGTATGCAGTTCGACAAAGGCTACCTCAGCCCCTACTTCGTCACCGATCCTGAGTCCATGGAAGCTTCTTTCGAGAACGCCCTCATCCTCATCAACGAGAAGAAAATCAGCTCCCTCAAGGATATGCTTCCTCTCTTGGAAAAAGTCGCCAAGTCCGGCAAACCCCTCATCATCATCGCTGAGGACGTCGAAGGCGAAGCACTCGCAACCCTCGTCGTCAACAAACTCCGTGGCATCCTCAACATCGCCGCCGTCAAAGCCCCTGGCTTCGGCGACCGTCGTAAAGCAATGCTCGAAGACATCGCCATCCTCACCGGTGGCCGCGTCATCACGGAAGACCTCGGAATCAAACTCGAATCCGTCGAACTCAGCGACCTCGGACAAGCAAAACGCATCACCATCAGCAAGGAATCCACCGTCATCGTTGAAGGCGGCGGCTCCTCCGAAGCTATCACCGGTCGCGTCAACCAAATCCGTCGCCAGATCGAGGAAACCACCAGCGACTACGATAGCGAAAAACTCCAGGAGCGCCTCGCCAAACTCGCTGGCGGCGTAGCCGTCATCAACGTCGGTGCCGCTACGGAAACCGAAATGAAGGAGAAAAAAGCTCGCGTGGAAGACGCACTCCACGCAACTCGCGCTGCCGTCGAAGAAGGCATCGTTCCCGGAGGCGGCACCGCACTCATCCGTGCCCAAGCCGCCCTCGGCGACCTCGGCCTCACCGGTGACGAACTCACCGGCGCAGGCATCGTTGCTCGCGCAGTCGAAGCCCCGCTTCGCCAACTCGTCGCAAACGCTGGCCGCGAAGGCGCCCTCGTTGTCGAGAAAGTGAAAAACGGCAAAGGCGGTGAAGGCTACAACGTAGCTACCGACAAATTCGAAGACCTCATCCAATCCGGAGTTGTCGACCCAACCAAAGTTACCCGCTCCGCCCTGCAGAACGCCGCGTCCATCGCTGGCCTCCTGCTCACCACCGAAGCCCTCATCACCGACCTTCCCGAAAAGGAAGCAGGCGGCGGCGGCGGCCACGGCCATGACCACGGCGGCATGGGCGGCATGATGTAAATCAAGGAGGGGCTGCCTTCGGCTGCCCACCCACAAACCCCAAGGAGGGGCGGCATCCAGCCGCCCCTCCTTCTTTTTTCAACCTTCTTGATTGGAAAATAAAACCCCCACCTCCATCCTCCCCCCATGGACATCTTCTCCCGCGCTCGACAAGTCGCACTCATCAACTCCTCCGCCTCCATCCTTTCATGGGATCAGGAAACCTATCTCCCTTCCTCCGCCGCAGAATACCGCGCCGAACAGCTCTCCTACCTGGCCACCCACGCCCACCAGCTCGCCACCTCTCCCGACTACCTCGCCGCTCTAACAACTGCGGAATCAACCGACGATAACTCAAACCCCACCCACACCGCAAACCTCCGCGAACTCCGCCGCCACTTCGACCGATCTAACAAAATCCCATCCGACTTCGTCGCCCGTGAATCCGCCGCCGAATCCGCTGGCCACCACGCATGGATCGCCGCTCGCAAGGCTTCAGACTTCTCCATCTTCGCTCCCCATCTCGAAACGCTCTTCTCCCTCGCACGACAAAAAGCCGACCTCTGGGGCTACGCCAACGAACCCTACGACGCCCTCCTCGAATCCTACGAACGCGGAACCTCCACCGCTGCCATCGCCACCCTCCTGGACTCCCTCCGCGAAAAACTTACCCCCATCTCCGCCCAAGCCGTCGAACTCTCCAAAAACAACCAACCCACACTCCCCCCAGGCCCCTACCCCATCCACGCCCAACAAGCATTCAACTCACTCGTCGCCTCACACATCGGCTTCGACTTCGATTCCGGCCGCATCGACACCTCCACCCACCCTTTCTGCACCACCCTCGGCCCACGCGACATCCGTCTAACAACTCGCTACGACGAATCCGATTTCACCTCCTCCCTCTTCGGCGTCATGCACGAAGCCGGCCACGGCCTATACGAACAAGGCCTCCCCGCTACCGACTTCGGACTCCCCTCCGGCTCAGCCGTCTCCCTCGGCATCCACGAATCCCAATCACGCCTCTGGGAAAACCAAATCGGACGCTCCCCAGCCTTCTGGGAAAAATTCTACCCCCCTCGCCATCGAGCACTTCCCCCAACTCAAAAACTTCCCTCTCCACACCTTCCTCCAGTTCATCCACCGCGCCAAATTCTCGCCTATCCGCGTCGAGGCCGATGAAGCCACATACGACCTCCACATCATCCTCCGCTTCAACATGGAACGTCTCCTCCTCAACCAGGAAATCAAAATCTCCGACGTCCCCTCCACCTGGAACGATCTCTTCAAAGCATCCTTCGGATTCACCCCGGAAAACGACGCCTCCGGCTGCCTCCAGGACATCCACTGGTCCATGGGCGGCATCGGCTACTTCCCCACCTACACACTCGGAAACCTGAACGCCGCCCAACTCTTCGCTGCCGCCAACGCCATCCCGGAAATCGCTTCCGCCACCTCCTCCTCCAACTACTCTCCCCTCCTAAACTGGCTCCGCCAAAACATCCACCAACACGGCTCCACTCACTCACCCCCCGATCTCATCAAACTCGCCACCGGCAAAAATCCTGACACCTTAGACTACCTCTCCCACCTAAAATCTCGCTATCTTCCCTAATAACCAATAACAAATAACTGATAACTACTATGCTAATAGTAATCGAAGGCATCGACGGCACCGGAAAATCCACCCAGGCAAAACGCCTCGCCGCACACTTCCAATCCCTCGGTCGCACCGTCACCCTATCCCGCGAACCCACCGATGGCCCATGGGGCACCCTCCTTCGCAACTCCGCTTCCACCGGCCGCCTCTCGCCGCAAGAAGAACTCGATACCTTCCTCAAAGACCGCCAACAACACGTCTCCGAACTCATCGCCCCCTCCCTCGCCGCCGGCAATATCGTCATCCTCGACCGCTACTACTTCTCCACCATGGCATACCAAGGAACTCGCGGCTTCGAACCCACCGAAATACGCCGCCTTAACGAAGCCTTCGCACCCGTCCCCGACCTCCTTCTCATCCTAGATCTCGACATCGATACCGCCCTCCAACGCATCGGCTCACGCGGCGACACCGCCAACCAATTCGAACAACGCAGCAACCTCCAACGCTGCCGCGAAATCTTCCTCTCGCTCAAGGACGAGCCTTTCGTAAAAATCATAAACGCCAACCAACCCCTCGACACCGTCTCCCAAAACATCATCGCATCCCTCCCGGAAAACCCTTCCACATAAACGAATGCTTCGCAGCCTGCTCATCATTCTCCCCCCATCCATCGCGGCCCTCCTCGCATGGGCTCTCCTGCCCGATACAATCATCGACTCCGCGCTCTTCTCCCTCTCCGCTAAAACCATCGCCAACCCTCCCTTCTTCATCACCGGAAACGGAACACACGAAAACCCCCACACCCTCCGCACTCTTCGCAGCTCATCAGACATTTCCTCCACCGAGCTGCCCGTCAACATCACCATCTCCGATGACCCCGATCAAATCTTCCAATCCTCCCCACCATCACCCGTTGACTTCGCAGTCATCCTGAAAAATCTCCGCAGACTCGGCACAGACTCCGTCACCATCGCCATGCCACTCTCATGGCAAGATCCGTACCTTATCTCACTCATCGCCCTCGACCAACAGCTCGATGCCTTCCCCGCACCCATCACATCCACACCCCTATCCCGCAACCCCGTCCCATCACCCATCCCTCCCGCCTTCCGCAGGGCATCCATTCCTCTCTCTGAAATCAAAGGCGACATCTCATCCCTCCCCATCGTCAACCGCATCCCCTTCCCCGATGTCATCCTCGGAAACAAAACCTCCCTCGCCGGTTTCTCCATCCTCGAATCGGAAACACAAACCGACCACCCCCACCTCATCGCCCGTTGGGACGATCGTGTCGTCTTCTCCCTCCTCTTCCTAACCACCCTCGATCATTTCAAAAAAAACATCAGCACCATAACCATCAAACCAGGAAAATACATCTCGCTCGATATCGACGGTCCATACATTCCCATCGATTCCTTCGGCCGCCTCACCACCCTACCACCTTCCATCTCCCGCTCGGATCTCTCCCCTGTCAATGCCGCCGAACTCATCGATGCCCCTGATGACTTCCTTTCTAACAAATCCTCAAAACCCGCCATCATCCGCAACACCCTCTCCTCCTCGGAAGACAACCAAATCTCATTCTCCGATACCATCATCCCCACCATCGCCATGCTCTGCCACCCCAACGGCACCACCAACGCTCGCCCCTTCCCCCGCATCCCATGGCTCCCGGAAATCCTCCTCCTCGCCTCCCTCAACTCCATCATCTTCTGCATCGCCCACCTTCACCGCACTCGTAAACGCCTTGTCCTTTCCGTTCTTGCACTTACCATCGTCGTCCTCCATTTCATCATCTTCACCTCCACCTCACACTGGCCACCTACCCTCCCATCACTCATCGCCATCCTCATCGCCATCGCACTACCCTCAATACCCACTCGGAAAATAACTTCGCCCGATCCCTCGGAAACACCAGAACCCACCCTCTCATGAACCCCATCGAAAAAGCCAACGCCCTCATCGAAGCACTCCCCTATCTCCAGGCCTTCCGCTCCAAAACCATCCTCATCAAAATGGGCGGTGCCGCCATGGAAGATCCTTCGCTCGTCGCCAACGTCATGCGCGACATCACCTTCCTCGAAGTCGCCGGCATCAACCCGGTCGTCGTCCACGGCGGAGGAAAAGCCATCTCCGCCGCCATGGAAAAATCCGGCCTCGGCGCCACTTTCGTAAACGGCTTCCGAGTCACCACCGACGAAGCCATCGACATCGTATCCCGCGTCCTCTCCTCGGAAATCAACCCCAACCTCGTCCGCATGATCCGCGACTTCGGCGGAAAAGCCATCGGCATCCCGGGAACCGACATCTTCCTCGGCGAAAAAATAAAATCCTTCGACAAAGACGGCAATCCCATCGACCTCGGCCGCGTCGGCGACGTCGTAGGCTGCCAACTCGACAACATGGACACCGCTCTCAAAGCCGGAATCGTCCCCGTCATCTCCCCCCTCGCCTCCGAACTCGCCACCGGCAAACCCCTCAACATCAACGCCGACCTCGCAGCCGCCGCCCTCGCAAAAGAACTCCGCGTCTCCAAACTCGTCTACCTCTCCGACGTCCCCGGCCTCCTCTCAAACCCAGCCGACCCCTCATCCCTCATCAAATCCATCAACATCGAAACCGCCAACCAACTCATCGCCAACGGAACCATCTCCGGCGGCATGATCCCCAAAATCCGCTCCGCCATCGACGCCCTAAACGCCGGCGTCCGCAAAGTCCACTTCGTCGATGGCCGCCTCCCCCACGCCCTCCTCCTAGAAATCTTCACCGACGGCGGCATCGGCACCGAAGTCACACTCTGAAAATAAGTCCTATTAGACCCATAAGGCCTATTCTTTTAGACCCCAGCAAACTCTTGCCCCGCGCTTGAGTCTCCGCTATCCCCTCCCCCGCCCATGAACGAGCAAATCGCATCCATCCAATCTTCCGCCCTCGAACTCATCGCCAACGCCGCCGACGAGCGCTCCCTCGATGATGCCCGCGTCGCCGTCCTCGGAAAAAAAGGCACCCTCTCCCTCGCCGCCGCCCTCATCAAAGACATCCCCAACGACCAAAAAGCCGCCTTCGGCCAATCCCTCAACACAGCCCGCAGCACCATCACCGCTGCCCTTGAGGAAAAACAAAAACACTTCCAACAAGCCGCCGACGCCGCCGCCCTCTCCGGCATCGACCTCACCCTCCCACCCCGCACCCTCCACACCGGCGCCCTCCACCCCCTCACCCTCATCCGCGACGAAGCCATCCAAATCCTCCGCCGCATGGGCTTCGCCCTCGCCGATGGCCCGGAAATCGAAGACGAATACCACTGCTTCGACGCCCTGAACACCCCCGCCGATCACCCTGCTCGCAACGAAAAAGATACCTTCTACTTCGACTCCGGAAAACTCCTCCGAACCCACACCTCCAGCTTCCAAATCCGCACGATGGAATCCGACACACCTCCCATCCGCATCATCGCTCCCGGCTCCGCATACCGCCGCGATGAAATCGACGCCACTCACCTCTCCGTCTTCACCCAGCTCGAAGGCCTCTTCGTCGATACCGATGTCACCCTCCCAGACCTCAAAGGAACCCTCGAATACTTCTTCCGCGAACTCTTCGGCACCACCACGGAAGTCCGCTTCCGCCCCCATTTCTTCCCCTTCACAGAGCCATCCTTCGAGATCGACGTAAAACTCCAAGTAAAAGGCCAACAACCCCGCTGGATCGAAGTCGCAGGCTGCGGCATGGTCGATCCCGCCGTCTTCGAGTCCATCAACTCCACCCGCAAAGACAACGCCCTCAACCCCGAAAAAATCACCGGCTTCGCCTTCGGCATGGGCCTCGACCGCCTAGCCATGATCCGCTGGGGCATCAAAGACATCCGCCTCCTCATCGAAAACGACACCCGCTTCCTCAAGCAATTCGC
>JBGSRM010000197.1:0-10548 GCA_041737575.1 Akkermansiaceae bacterium | reverse complement strand
GCTCCCTTGTATTTACGTAGGCGATCGGCTAGCCAGGAGAGACCGAAGGTTTGGTAGGGGCGAAGGGTGGCGTTGATTGGAGCGTTGTGAATAAGTTGTGGAGAATCGTGAAAATCGAGATTTTGTGAATGGTTGGAGAGTCTTTTGGAGATTTCGAGGATGATGTCGGCGGATGCATTTTTGGCTATGAAACGACCGTTTGATTGTTGGAGATCGAGGTCTTCAAAGAGGGGATCAATGAGGTCTTCTATGTTGGAAGAGAGGGTAATACGTTGATTTTGAGGGGAATTTTTTGAGCGGAGGAGGCGGCGGATTTCGGTGGAGGGAATGGATTCTCCGAGGTTGTTTTCAAACGAAAGATTGAAACATGTTTCCGAATCGGAGGTGGAAATGATGGAGATTTTGGGGGAGATGGAGATGTAGGATGAGGTGAGGTTTTTGATGGATGGGGAGGAGTCGATGAGCCACGATTTGGGGATATTTGGGAGATGGGTGGTGAGGAAGGTGCGGATTTTTGATGGGTCGGTGAGTTGGAAGGAGGATGGGGATAAGGGGTCGAGGAGGGAAGAGATGAGGGCGGTTGCGGATGCTTCGGCGGGGAGGTTTTGGGTGGTGATGAGGTTGTTTTTGAGGCTGGGGAGCGGTTGTGAATAAGTTGTGGAAAGTTCGGCGGAGAGTTTGGAATCCGAGCCGGAGAGGGTGAGTCGGAAGGTGGGTTGAGCGGTGGAGAATTGGAGGGAGGAGAACCAGGTTGTAGAGGAGAAATCGAGGTAGGATGAGAGGGGTTCGAGGAGAAGGAGGAAGGTGGGGATGGGGAGAGTGTGATTTTTCCCTGAGGCGAGGTCTGCGAGGATGAGGGAGATGGTGGGGGTGGGGGGGAGGTTTCCGATTTTGGAGATGGAGTTGGAGGAGATGGAATAGAGGGAGGAGTTGAGTTTGAGGGGGGTGTTGTTGGGGTTTGGGATGAGGAGGATGGATTCGTTTTGTGGGTAGCAATCGGTGAGGTGGAGGAGGGTGCCGGAGTCGATGGAGAGGGGGCCGTCTTGGGATGAGATTTGGGGGTGCAGGGAGGCTAGGTTGAGGAAGATTTCGAGATTTTCAGGGTTGAGGGAGAGGGGGATGGATTTGGGTTGGAGGGAGTTTTGAGAGATGAGCCAAGAGGAGATGCGGTCGTCTGATGGGCTGGGTGGGCTATCCGAGGGGGAGAGGAGGATGGAGGCGCGGCCTTTTTGGATGGAGGTTTGCCATGGGCCTTGGAAGGTGATTTTCCATGCTATTTTTTGGGAGGGGGGTTGAGGTGGGAGTGGGGAGATTTTTTCGGTTTGTTGTGGGTTAAGGAGGTGGAGGGCGGTGGCGATGGCATGGGGGCAGAAGGAGCCTTGGCGTTGGTTGGCGGGGCAGGGGCATTTTGCATCGAACCAAGTGGGTGTTTTGATGATGACTGAGGTGCGGTATGTTTTCGTGCCGATTTTGACCGTGCCTGACCAGCCGTTTGGGGTGAGTTCGGCGGTGATGATGGCGTTGGATTTCAGGATTGCCTGTGCTTCTTTGAAGTCCTGCCATGAGGCGGCTTTGCGGAGGGAGGATTCATCGAAGGGAGGCATTTTTTGAATGATGAAGTGGGAAGTATGAACCTGAAATCAGAAGTTGGAAGACTCGGGAAATCGATTTTTTACCACAGAATGCACGGAATACACGGAATGAAGAGGAATTTTTACAGGTGTTGATGATAGATGCGGGGGTTCTGGCACGCCTTTCAGGGTGCTTGTTTATGAAGGATGTTGAACCCGGGGTGGTCGGTGCGGTGGCACCTCGACCCCGGGCTACTTTCTGTAATCCCTCCGGGAT
Organism: Akkermansiaceae bacterium; assembly: GCA_041737575.1. GTDB lineage: Bacteria > Verrucomicrobiota > Verrucomicrobiia > Verrucomicrobiales > Akkermansiaceae > Luteolibacter. The sequence goes on along the minus strand of JBGSRM010000197.1, from coordinate 8,700 downwards.
TTTTTGGAGGTTTTCATAAAAAATGACGAAGAACCTTTTTTTGATGAGGCAGGTGAAAAAATGAAGGTTTGGGGTTGGAGGGGGATGGGGTGGTGTGCATGGTTTGGGGCGTGGCAGAGAAGAATATTGTTTATTTTGATTTGGAGACGCAGCGGAGCATCAGTGATGTGGGAGGTTATGCGAACAAGGGGAAGTTGGGTGTTTCGGTAGCGGTTACGTATTCGACGGGATTGGGGGAGTATCGGATTTATGGGGAGGGTGAGATGGATGCGTTATGCGAGCAGTTGATGCGAGCGGATTTGGTTGTGGGTTGGAATCATGTGAGTTTTGATTACGGGGTTTTGCAATCGTATGTTCTGCCGAATCTGGAGGAGCAGACGGTGAATTTGGACATGATGTTGGAGGTGGAGAAGTTGTTGGGGCATCGATTGGGATTGGACAGTGTGGCCACGAATACATTGGGAACGGGCAAGAGTGCGGATGGTTTGGATGCGATCCGGTGGTGGCAGCAGTATAAGAAGAGCGGGGATGTGGAGCCTTTGTTGAAGATAGCGGAATACTGTGCGTATGATGTGAAGGTTACGCGATTCGTGCATGAGTATGCGATGGAGCACAAGCACATCAAGTATGAGAAGAGGGGCGAGGCGGGTGTTGTGGTGTTGGAGGTGGATTGGTGAGATTATGGGGTGAGTTATCGGCGGGTGGACGACTTTAGGAATTCTACTTGGGCTGGTTAGATGCTTTTCCAATTTCGTTTTCTTTGCTTGAATTGTCTTCATACCTGAGTCGCATGTGGAACCTACAATTGGACTTATCCGGACTGATCCAGAACGTCCAATTTTCAAATGAGTACGCGGTATATCCATGCTGGTCGTCCACAGGTGTTCTAGTGAGGTGCCTGATAAATTCGTCGTGATCAGAAGCGTCAAATTGGAATTTGCCGTTCGAGATGTTCAGGTTGAGGTCGTTCTTCATCGTGATCGACTTGCTTGAAGCGGGAATAATTTCAGGAAGCCAACCTCGCGCGAACGGTTGCTCCGATTCAGCATCGGCTCTCGTGGGGTATGAACGCGAAACCGTGTCGCAGCCTACGAGCAACAGTATCGCTGATGCAAGAATCGCGCATATAAACGGGTTCATTCTAACAGATGGGGCATTGATTGATGGCTTTGAAGAAGTCGTTGCCTTTGTTGTCGATGAGGATGAAGGCGGGGAAGTTTTCCACTTTGATTTTCCAGACGGCTTCCATGCCGAGTTCGGGGAAGGCGACGACTTCCTGGGAGCGGATGTGTTCGCTGGCGAGGAGGGCAGCGGGGCCGCCGGCGGAGCCGAGGTAGAAGCCGCCGTTTTTTTTGCAGGCATCGGTGACTGCTTGGGAGCGGTTGCCTTTGGCGAGCATGACCATGGAGCCGCCGTGGGATTGGAAGAGATCGACGTAGCCGTCCATTCTGCCAGCGGTGGTGGGGCCGAAGGAGCCGGATGGGAGGCCTTTGGGCGTTTTGGCGGGGCCGGCGTAGTAAACGGGATATTTTTTAAAGTAGTCTGGGAGGTCGCCGGTTTCGTCGAGGATTTCCTTGAGTTTGGCGTGGGCGGAGTCGCGGGCGACGATGATGGTTCCGGTGAGGGAGAGGGCGGTTGTGACGGGGGTATTTGGAGAGGGTGGCGAGGGTTTGTTCCATACCTTGGTCGAGGTCGATTTCGACGCCTTTGAATTTCCAGTCGCGGTATTTTTCCGGGATTAAGCGGCCGGGATTTTTTTCCAATTTTTCGAGGAAGATGCCGTCGCGGGTGATTTTTGCTTTTGCCTGGCGGTCAGCGGAGCATGAGACGCCGATGCCGACGGGGCAGGAGGCGCCGTGACGAGGGAGGCGGATGACGCGGACATCGAGTGCGAAGTATTTGCCGCCGAACTGGGCGCCGATGCCGATTTCGCGGGCGCAGAGGAGTAGTTCTTTTTCGAGTTCGAGATCGCGGAATGCGCGGCCGTGTTCGTTGCCGGTGGTGGGGAGTTTGTCGTAATAGCGGGTGGAGGCCATTTTGACCGTTTTGAGATTGGCTTCTGCGGAGGTGCCGCCGATGACGAAGGCGAGGTGATAGGGTGGGCAAGCGGCGGTGCCGAGGGAGCGCATTTTTTCGATGCAGAATTCGCGGAGGCGTTTCGGATTGAGCAGGGCTTTTGTTTCCTGGTAGAGGAAGGTTTTGTTGGCGGAGCCGCCGCCTTTGCTGACGAAGAGGAAGTGGTATTCAGAGCCTTGGGTGGCGTAGATGTCGATTTGTGCGGGGAGGTTTGTTTTGGTGTTCACCTCATCGAACATGGTGAGAGGGGCGGTTTGGGAGTAGCGGAGGTTTTCCGTGGTGTAGGTTTTGTGGATGCCTTTGGAGAGGTGTTCGGCGTCGTTGCAATCCGTCCAGACTTGCTGGCCTTTTTTTCCGATGACGGTGGCTGTGCCGGTGTCTTGGCAGCCTGGGAGGATGCCGTGGGCGGCGATTTCCGCGTTTTTGAGGAGCATGAGGGCGACCATGCGATCGTTGGCGGAGGCTTCGGGGTCATCGAGGATGGCGGCTACTTGAGCAAGGTGGGAACTTCTGAGGGTGAAGTTGATGGCTCTCATGCCTTCGGCGGCGAGGAGGGAGAGGGCGTCCGGATGGATTTTGAGGATTTCCTTGCCTAGGAATTTGGTAGTTTCGACCAGGCCGTCGTGGATGCGTTCGTATTCGGTATCGTCCGGGGCTAAGGGGAAGGGGTCTTGGTAGAAGAAATCTTTTTCGCTCATCGAGGGGAATCTACACCGTGCGGGTGCAACAAATCAATAGGCGTGATGGGATGCGAGGACGACTTACGGAGTCCTTTCGTTTTCGAGGGCTTCGAGTTCTTCGTTTGCGCGGTCGCGGAGGCGTTTCAGGTCACGAAGGTTGCGTTTCATTCCATCGAGATCTCTTGGGCTAGGACGGTCAGCGCCTTGGGGGATCATGGCGCGTTGTTGGGCAGCCAGTTCCTGGCGTTTGAGTTGGTTTTTCTCTTTGGCTTGAGCGATGGTATCGGTTTCTGATTCCAACAAGCTCGTGATAGACTTGCTTGGCATGATGAAAGTTCTGGTGCGATCGGCTCTAGCGAGGGTGATGCCGACGATGTTTCCATCAAGATCGACAACGGGGCCGCCGATTTGATTTTTTTTGATTTTCATATCGCTTTGGATGACACGAGAGAAGCCGTCACGAACTTTGCTAAGTTCACCGCCCATGCGTTCCATGGTATTGAGGCGGTTGCCTGAAAATTGGCCAAGCAAGGGTCTGTTGGATAGGAGGACTTCCCTTTTTTGTTCTTTGCCAGCGGCTTCGATCAGAATCTCTATGGTGTCACCAGGGCTTTTATCATTGAGTGCGTTTCTCAATTCCTGGAGGCCGCTGATTTTCCGATCGCCGATGGATAGGATGACATCGCCGGCACGTAGGCCGGCTTCTGCCGCGCCGTAGCCTGGCTGGACTTCCGTGATTCTGACGCCTGCCCCCTGATAATTGCTATCCGCGATGATGCCGAGGTGAGCTTGATCGGTATGGCGTAGATTTCTTTCGAGGACGCTGACGACGCCGAAAGCTCCGGGTTTTGGTGTTGGTTGGGAGGCAACCAGGAAGCGGCCATAGGTGAGTTGCATTTCGCGGAATTCGGCGGGTATCAGGTCGGGTTTGTTGTCATCATTCGATATGTCCAACAAGGCGAGGTCTTCCTCCGTGAAGACTCCGCTGACTTCGGCGGGGTAGGAATCTTCCTTTCCGTTTTGAGCGAAGAGCGAGCCAATGGATTGTTCGACCTCACTCCATTTTGTCACGACTTGCGTGCCATCCCCGACGACCGTGCCATAGGCGATGATTTCAGGGGTGCCACGTTTCCCTTTGATTCCCCAGATTCTAACGGTGGATTTCGAGGCATTGTCGAGGACAGATGACAGAGCTTGGTTGAATTCGTTTGCCTGGGCTTCGACGATTTTTTTTTCGTCCGGCCGCATGAGCGGGACTTCTTCCTCGCCGCGCTGGGCATTTGCCAAGGAGGAGAAGAGTGTGGCCAAGACGCCGTATCCAAGAAATTTGATAGCTTTCATCTGGTTCTGAAAATTTCCTCACGTTTTACGAGTTCGACTTCGATTTCCAATTTGGAGCCATCGCGTATGATTCCGAGTTTCACGAGATCACCCGCACTTTTCTTGTGGAGGATTTGCTGGAGTTCGGTGCCTTCCTTGACGCGTTCGCCATCGATGGAATGAATCAAGTCGCTGACTCTAAGTCCGGCGGCGGCGGCGGGGGAGTTGGGTTGGACGCTTTCGACGGGGACGCCCGGGCCTTTCGTTCCGAGTCCCATGACGATACCGAGAACCGGGGTTTCCGGATTTGCGAGGGGGTTCATTTGGAGAGCGCCCCAAGTTTCGCCAGCGAGGAGGCGATCCCAGTCCTCGCGGAAGCCGTCAATGCCTGCGTGGTTATTATTTTTCCATGACCAACCGATGGAGGAGTTGATGCCGACGAGTTTGCCATCGAGATCGAAGAGGGGACCGCCGGAGTCGCCGCCGATGAGCGTGCAGTCTGTGGTGAAGTAGTTGCCGGGGCCATCCGACATGACGCGACCGAAGCGGACGGGCGGGGTTCTGGCGGGATCGAAGCCAGCGGAGTGGCCGAGGGCGACGACCCAGTCACCTGCGGTGAGGGGTTTGGATTGACCGAGTTCGACGAAAGGCCAGGGGCCGATTTCCTTCATTTTGACCATTCCGATGTCTTTGGAGAGGTTTGCGCCGAGGACTTCACCGCGCCATTTTTTGCCATCGGAAAAATAGACATCGACTTCTTTCATGCCTTGCACGACGTGTGCGGCGGTGAGGATCAAGCCTTCGGCGGATACGAGGACACCGGAGCCTGAGGAGCCGGTTTGTTCCGAGACGAGGGAGACAGTGGCGGGAAGGGCAGTTTTGGAAACCGAGCTAACCTTTTCCTCTAATTTTTTCAACTGGTTGATGTCCAACTCCTGTTCGAGTGCTGCCGTGAAGGGGGAACTCAGGATTAGAATGATGCCAATGGACGCGAGTTTCATTTTATAAAGAATCGACACCATATTTCTCATTCGTCTAGTTGAAATTGGGAATTTTGATGGTGCTTGGAAGGTAGCTCATTTGGATTTCATGACATGAATGCCGTTCCATTCGCCTTCGGGAGGATTCGCGATGAGGTTTTTGCAGCGTTCGATGTAAGTGGCGCTGAGTTGATCGGCGGGGTTGAGAGTAAGGGCTTCGTTGAATTGCTTGCTTGCGCGGTCGAAATCCCCCTTGAGGTAGTATTTGAATCCGGCTTTGAAGTGGCCCATGACCTCGGGGAGGTTTGGAAAAGTGGCTTCGGAATGATAGTCGAGGATTTCGTAAACCCTTACCGGCTCTGATTTGCCTTTGACGACCATGAGATCCACCTCCCGCATTCTGTAGGAGCCTTTTAGTTTTTTGATCGTGGCCTCGCTAGCGAGGATGCGGGCTGAGTATTCCTTGCAAGCGCTTTCGAGGCGGGAGGCGAGGTTCACTCCATCGCCGATGACCGTGTAGTCCATTCGTTTCGGGGAGCCGATGTTTCCGGAGACGATCATATCGGTGTTGAGTCCGATGCCCATGTTGATGGGTTTTTGGCCACGGGAAAGGCGTAGTTCGTTGAGGGTATCGAGGGCGTGAATCATGTCGATGGCGGCGCGGATGGCGCGGTCGGGATCGTCTTCGTGGGCGACGGGTATTCCGAACTCGGCCATGAGGGCGTCGCCGATGAATTTGTCGAGCATGCCGCCTTCGTTGGTGATGCAGTTCACCATGACAGTGAAATATTCGTTGAGAAGGGCGACGGTTCCCTGGGCGCCGAGTTCCTCCGTGAGTGATGTGAAGGAACGGATGTCGGAAAAGAGAACGGTTGCTTCCATGCTCTGTCCGCCCAAGAGGTCGCCGCCGGAGGCGAGGAGTTGATCGGTGAGGGCGGGATCGATGTAACGGGACATCGTGGATTTCATGCGTTTTTCCGAAGAGATGTCTTCGATCATCAGCATGGTTCCGAGGCGTTTGCCCTTGAGATTGATGAGGGGTTGGATGGTTAGGTTGACGTTGAGTTTTTCGCCGCCGAAGACGACTTCGCCATCCATGATGATGTCCGGATCGGTGGTGTCCGCGCTTTTTGCGATGCGTTCATTGATCCATTCGTTGTTGGCTGCGAAAATTTCCTTCGCGGGTTGGTTGATTACCATTTCTTCATCGAGTTGGAAGATGCGATAGCCGGCGGAATTGCATGTTTGGACAAGGCCGTCTTCGTTGAGGGTGACGACGCCGCTGGACATGGATTGGAGGACCGACTCGTTGTAATTTTTCATGTTTTGCACGTCGTCGAACAGCTTGGCATTTTCGAGTGCGATGGAAACCTGAGCGGTGAAGGCGCGGAGACGTGATTCGTCCTCTTCCGTGAACGGGCCGCCGCGTTTGTTGAGTGCCTGGGTGACACCGATCACCTTGCCGTTTTTGTTGACGACCGGCACGCAAAGGATGGAGCGGGTGAAGAACCCGGTCTTTTTGTCGAAAGCTGGGTTGAAACGGAGATCGGCGTAGGCGTGTGGGATGTTGATTGTTTCATTGGAGGTGAAGACCGCGCCGGCGATGCCGAGGTGGTTGGGGAGTCTGATCTGTACTTTTTCGACACCTTGGCCTACCTCGGAGATGAGTTCGTTGGTTTTTTCGTTGTTCAGGAAGAGGGTTGAGCGTTCGGCTTTGAGCATTCGGGCGGCCTCGCCCATCACGCGGCGGAGCAAAACCGAGAGATCCAGAGAACTGGTGATGTCCGCGACGAGGTCGAGGAATTCCATTTCCTGTTTCCGCGTCTTCACCAACTTTTCGACATATTGCGAGCTTTGGAGTGCGACGCACGCCTGGGTGGCGATGGCGGCAAGCATATCGAGGTCTTCGTGGGTGAAGGAGCCGGAGCGTTTATTGAGAGCCTGGACGACGCCGATTACATCGCCGCCGGCGGTAACGACCGGAGCAGCGAGGATGCTTTGGGTTACGAAGCCTGTGATCTGGTCGGTTTCTTTGTTGAAGCGGGGATCCGAGCGGACATCCGGTACGATCTCACCCTTGCCGGATTGGAAGACATGGCCTGCGATGCCGACGTTGTTGTGGATGCGAATTTCTCGATTGAACGTGCCTTGGGCGACGCGCGAATAAAGCTCGCTAGTAGCGGGATCATTGAGGAAGAGCGTGCCTCTTTCCGCGTTCAATTCGGAAGAAATGACTTCCACGAGTGTTACGAGAAGGTCGTCGAGTTTTTCGATTGTTGCGACGCGGCGGGTGAGATTGAGCAGGAATTCGCTGCGTCGCAGGCTTGAGCGAAGCGAGGCGATGGTGTCTCTTTTATTGGAGGCGGGTTTGGAGGAGTCAGCGGGCATTTGATTTTTCCAAAAGAGTTCGAAGCGATGAAATGGTATCACGAAGTTGCGACAGTTCCTGGTTATGAGCGTTGGCTTGATTTTGCAGCTCACTTTGATGTTGGAATATCCGTTCTTCCAGGGCAACGCGCAGAGAGGAAGCCGAATTCTGGAGTTGCTGTTTTTCGTCGCGACTTTGGGCTGCTATTGCCTGGATGGCTTGGGTTTTATCCTCGGCGATGTTGCGCATTTCGTCGCGCATCATTTGGATGGTGGTTTGAAGCTGGCGGATTTCATCGTGGCATTCGGAAACGGCGGATTGGATAGCTGCGTTTTTTTCCAACTGCTTTTCTTCGAGTTCGTTTCGCAATGCGGTGATCGTGGCCATGAGATGACGTATTTCCGCCTGAGCATTGTGGAGGGCGTCGTCTGATGCCTCCGTATCATCGCCGTTTTTAGAGGATACCACTTTCACCTCCTTAAATGTCGCGGAAAAGGGCACTGGCGGGCAAGACCCAATTTCGAGACGGAATGTTCGGCTGGTTTCAGGATTTACGGAAGATGTCCGTGCTGCCGGGGCTTCGTTCGACCCAGAGCCAGATGCCGCCTTTCATGCCGAGGTCGTTCGAGACGATTTTTACGTTCGGAGGGAGTTCCGTTTTGAGGATTTGTGCGTTACCGCCGCCGATGTAGAGGGTATCGAAATGGGTGAGGGTGCGGAGAGTTTCGATGGCTTTTTCGACCCGTTTGACCCAGCGCTTTTTGCCCGCATTTTTGAGGGCGGCGTTGCCGAGTTGTTGCTCGTAGGTTTCGCCCTTGCGGAAGGGATGGTGGGCGAGTTCGAGGTGCATAGAGAGGCGCCCGTCCTCGGCGAAGCACGATCCGAGACCGGTGCCGAGTGTGATGACGACTTCGGCGCCTTTTCCGGAGATCGCGCCGAGGCCTTGGATGTCCGCGTCGTTGAGGACGCGGACTGGTTTGCCGAGAGCCTTTTCGAGGGCAAGGTCGAGATCGAAACCTTTCCATATTTCCTGTCCGAGGTTATGGGCGGTGAGGACTTTTCCGAGACGGATGACGCCGGGAAAACCGACGGAGACTCGGTCGTAGGGTGGGAGTGGGGCGACGAGTTGGACGAGCGTTTCCACCATGAGATCCGGCGGGCATTTGGGAGGAGTTGCCACGCGGATGCGCTCGGTGATCATGTTGCCTTCGGAGTCGAGCACGCTGGCTTTGAGGCCGGTGCCGCCGATGTCGATGGCGAGGGTGTAGGGGCCTGT
>JBGSRM010000146.1:0-18144 GCA_041737575.1 Akkermansiaceae bacterium | reverse complement strand
GTCTGGCTTCCCCCAATACACGGCGGTATCGAGCGGTGTGATTGTCTCCGTTTCTTCCGCAGACTTGGCTTCGATGTCCGCGCCGTGATCCAACAGTAGCTTGATGGATTCCACGTCACCTTCCATGGCGAAGTGGTGGATGGGCTGCTCTTTGATGAGGCCGGTGCTGATCGCATCCGGTTTCGCGCCGTGCTGTAAGAGCAGCTTGGTTATTGCTGCATTTTGGGTGAGATGGAGAGGGGTTTCGCCAGCGGCGGTGATTGCGTTGACGTTAGCTCCTTTGCTGATGAGAAGCTGGGTGATTTTTAGAGATTCATCTCCATCGTCCCGTGCGACGGCGAGATGAATGGGCTGCCAGCCGTTGCGAAAGTAGTCTTCTTTGTGTTGGATTGTGGCATCGACCTTGGCGTTGTGGTTTAGGAAAAATGAGACCACTTCCGCGGTACTGTTTCTGGCAGCGATATGGATTGGCTGTTCTTTTTTATCATCTTCGGCCAGAGGATCGGCGCCCTTTTCGATCAGGAACTTGATCAAGACGAGGCTGTCGGCAATGGCTTTTTCTTCGTCGTCTTCGATGTAGCCGGGTATGGCGGCGTAATGGATGGGCTGACAGCCGGTGTCATCGCGGGCATTGACATCCGCTCCACGGGAGATGAGCAGCTTGGCGATTTCTATGTCGTTCGCTTCGTGGAGTGGTGTGATGTCAATTTCAAAGCCCATTGTTTTGGCTTCCGCGCCGCGATCTAGTAAGAGACGGACAATTTCGATGTGTCCTTGGGAGACGGCGAGGAGAATGGGGTAAGTTGTGGGAGGAATGCCTTCCCATTCATCTTGGGAGTAAGGCATGGGAACGGAAACGGGGCAGCCTTCGTCGAGTAGTTGGGTTACCTTTTTGGCATCGCCGTCGATGATGGCTTTTTTGAGTTCATCGACGGGATGCAAGGCTGCGATGCGGACGTTTTCATCGTATTGTTTTTGTGCTTTTTCCCACATGTCTTCCGCGTGGGAGGGGAGAGATGTCAGGGTGAGGAGGAGAAGTGTTAGGCTGACGAGGTTCGACATGGTTTGCGGAGTTGGGTGAAATATTTCTCGCACATTTCGATATGTAGCCGATGTCATCTGTGGGTTCAAGAGTGCTTTCTGAAAGATAAAATGATGACGACGGATGTTTTTCGAGATGCTTATTACGGTTCGCTTGTTGCGGATGCGGTGGCGATGCCGGTTCACTGGTATTATGATCGTGATGCCTTGCGTGCGGAATATGGTGAAATCACCGGCTACCTCTCGCCGAAGAATCCTCATACGGGTTCGATACTTTGGCGCTCGGAATACAAAGCACTCAATGAGAAGGGTGAAATACTTCACGACCAAGCGGTTTATTGGGGGCAACGCGGTGTGCATTACCACCAGTTTCTGAAGGCTGGCGAGAACACTTTGAATTTCCGACTTGCGGTTGAGTTGGTGAAGTTGTGTGTAGAGAAAGGCGGATATGATCCGGATGAATGGCTTGCCCGATATATTGATTTCATGCTGACGCCGGGGAATCATAGGGATACCTATTTGGAAGAGTATCATCGTGGATTTTTTACTCGATACGCGATGGGCAAAGTGCCGCGCAAATGTACGATTCAGGACGAGCACATTGGGGGGCTCGCGCAGGTGGCGGCTTTGTGTTATGTGCTCCGCGATGCGGGACTGCCCGAGCTACGGGCTGCCGTGAAAGAGCATGTGGGGCTGACTCATGCCCACGCGAATGTGTTGCGGGCGGCTGATACATTGGCACGTTTGTTGTTTCGCATCCGTGAGGGGCTTTCCTTGCGAGAAGCTATCCAAGGCGAGGCAGGTGATTGGATATCTGGAAAAAAAGCGGATGGTTGGATATCCCAGCCGGACACTCATGTGATTGGACAACGTTTCAGTCCTGCCTGCTACATTGCGGAATCGATGCCTGCTTCGTTGTATCTTTGCTGGAAGTATCACGATGATTTTGAAGCCGGTATTTTGGCGAATGCGATGGTGGGTGGGGATAATTGTCACCGTGGAGCCGTGGTGGGAGCGTTGCTTGGAGCGGCTAATGGAGTGGCGGGGAAGTGGGTGGAGGATTTGGTGAATTATCGATAGAGAGTGAGGCCGATGAGTGCGCTCTAACTGTTAGAAGGTCACTTCTTCGCCCAGTTTTGCGACGGTGATTTCTTTTGCGGAAGGGGAGAGGGCCTGGCTGAGGGCTTGGGAGTTTTCGGTTTCGCCGTGGACGAGCCATGTTTTGAATTTGTTGCCGCCGATGCGGTTATAGTAGTCGATGAGTTCGGAGTGGTCGGCGTGGCCGGAGAAGGAGTCGACGATTTCGATGTTGGCGCGGACGTGGAAGGTATCGCCGAGGATGTTGACGATTTTGGCACCGTCGCGGATTTTGCGTCCGAGGGTGCCTTCCGCGCAGTAGCCGACGAAGAGGATGGTTGTTTTGGGGTCTTCGATGTTGTTGCGTAGATGGTGGAGGATGCGACCGGCCTCGCACATGCCGGAAGCGGAGATGATGATGGCGGGTTGGTCGAGATCGTTGAGGGCTTTTGAGCCTTTGACGGAGCGGACGAGTGTCAGGTCCTCGAAGCCGAAGGGGTTGTCTTTTGCGAAGAGGGCTTCGTAAACGTCTTCGTTGAAGGCGTCGGGGTGGAGGCGGTAGATTTCGGTGGCGTTTACGGCGAGGGGGCTATCGACGAAGACGGGGAGGTGGGGGATTTTGTTGTTTACGAAGAGGTCGTTGAGGACGAAGAGGATTTGTTGGGTTCGTTCGACGGCGAAGGCGGGGATGAGGATTTTGCCGCGACGTTTAAGGGAGTTTTTGAGGACTTTCTCGAAGTGGTGGTCGAGGCCGGGAGGTTGTTCGTGTTCGCGGCCGCCGTAGGTGCTTTCCATGAGGACGAAGTCAACGTTATCGACGGGGACGGGATCGCGGAGGACTTCGTTGTTGCCGCGACCGACATCGCCGGAGAAGAGGAAGCGTTTTGTTTTTCCGTCGTCTTGATCGTGTATGTCGAGGATGACCTGGGCGGAACCGAGGATGTGGCCGGCATCGATGAAGGTGAGCTCGATGCCGTCGGCGATGGTGAGTTTGCGATCGTAGCTGAGGGTTATGAATTGGCGGAGGCATTTTTCCGCATCGTATTCGGTGTAGAGGGGAGTGGCTTCCGGGAGGCCTTGGCGTTTGCGGTGTTTGTTGAGCCAGTGGATGTCGCCTTCCTGGATTTTTGCGGAGTCGCGAAGCATGATTTGGCAGAGGTCGCGGGTGGCGTGGGTAGCGAAAATCGTGCCGGTGAAGCCTTTTGCGGAAAGGTTGGGGAGGTTTCCGCTGTGGTCGATGTGGGCGTGGGAGAGGATGACCAGATCGATGGATTTGGGATCGTAGTGTGGGAAGCAGCAGTTGATTTCGTAGGCATCCTGGCGGTGACCTTGGTAGAGGCCGCAGTCGAGGAGGATGCGTTTGCCGTTGATTTCGAGGAGGTGTTGGGAACCGGTGGTGGTGCCTGCTGCGCCGCAGAATTTGAGTTTCATACGGTGGGGATTGTTTCTTATGGGCGGGGGTGTGAGAAGTTTTTTAAATAGGATTTCTGGGTGGCTGTTTTTTCAGATGGAGGTGATGGTGCCGACCTGGTTGTCTTTCAGGTTTACGCCACTGAGGCCGAGGCGGAGGGATTCTTTGAGGAGCCATGCGAGTTTGTGGGCGGCTTCGGCGGGCGGGATGCCATCGGGGCGGATGTTGGAGACGCAGTTGCGGTCGGCATCGGTGCGGGAGGGATGTGGGTTTGCGGTGAAGTAGGCTCCGAGGCTGTCAGGGGTGCCGAGGCCGGGGCGTTCGCCGAGGAGCATGAGTGAAAATTTGGCACCGAGGGCGGAGCCGATTTCATCCTGAACTTTGACGCGGGCGAGAGGGACGATGAGGACGGGGGCGATTGTCCAAGCGGCTAGTCGGAGAATCTGGAAGAGTGGGATTAAGGTGGCGGCGGCGTGATTTTCCGCGGCGGCGGCAGAGAGGCCGTCGGAGACGATGAGGACGAGGTCGGGTTGGCTGGGTTGGAGGATTTCACGGGAGGCTGGGTCGAGGTAACGTCCGAGATCGGGGCGGAGGAGATAGGTGGTGCGGTCGGGAACGGCGGTGGAGAGGAATTGGGTTGGGATATCTGCGGCGTTGAGTTGGGTGGCGAGGGTGGCGAAATCGAAAGGGGCGTGCACGGCATCCCTGGCGCGGGCGTGGGAGAGGCGGAAGTCGAGAACGGCAGAGGTTGGTTGGCTGCCACCGGTGCGGCCGATGGCGATGCGGGCGGCGGTGTATTGCCTCAGGTGAGACCATGGATTTGAAATGGTGAGTTCTTCAGGCATTTGCGAGCAAGGGGTGGGATGAGGCGATGGGGATAAGGTGTTTGCCGTCTTGGAGGATGTTCATTTTTTCCAGCCAAGCTTCGAACTCGGGAGCCGGACGGAGGTTGAGGGCTTGGCGGAGGTAGTGGCTGTCGTGAAAGGAGGTGGATTGGTAGCCGAGCATGATGTCATCGGCACCGGGCACGCCCATGATGAAGTTGCAGCCGGCGACTCCTAACAGCGTGAGCAGGGTATCCATGTCGTCCTGGTCGGCTTCGACGTGGTTGGTGTAGCAGACGTCCACGCCCATGGGCAAACCTAACAGTTTTCCGCAGAAGTGATCTTCCAATCCGGCGCGGATTATTTGTTTGCCATCGTAGAGATACTCGGGGCCGATGAAGCCGACGACGGTGTTGACTAACAACGGTGAAAAGGCGCGGGCGACGGCGTAGGCGCGGACTTCGCAGGTTTGTTGATCGAGGCCGTGGTGGGCGTTGGCGGAGAGGCAGGAGCCTTGCCCGGTTTCGAAATACATGCAGTGGGAGCCGACGGTGCCGCGCTTGAGGGAGAGGGCTGCTTCGTGGGCTTCCTTGAGCAGGGAAAGGGAGATGCCGAAGCTGCGATTGGCGGCTTCGGTGCCGGCGATGGATTGAAAAACGAGATCGGTGGGAACGCCTTTTTCCATACACTGAATGGCGGTGGTGAGGTGGGCGAGGACGCAGGACTGGGTGGGGATTTCGTAGCGATGGATCAGATCGTCTAACAGGTGAAGCAAAGTGCTGACGGCGGCCACGCTATCAGTGGCGGGATTGATGCCGATGACGGCGTCCCCGCAGCCGTAGAGCAGTCCGTCAAGCGTGGAGGCGGCGATGCCGTGGGGATCATCGGTGGGGTGATTCGGCTGGAGGCGCACGGAGAGGCGTCCGGGCAGGCCGATCGTGGAGCGGAAGGCGGTGACGACGGAGCATTTCTGCGCGACCAAAACGAGATCCTGATTGCCCATGATTTTGGAAACAGCCGCGACCATCTCGGGAGTAAGCCCGGGAGCGAGGGTGGCGAGAATGGAGGCGTCCGTTTCGTAGCGGAGGAGCCAGTTTCTGAATTCGCCAACGGTGAGGTTGGAGACGGGGGCGAAGGCTTGGGCGTCGTGGGTGTCGATGATGAGGCGGGTGACTTCGTCCGTTTCGTAGGGGACTAAGAGATCTTCGAGGAAGCGGCGGAGCGGGACTTCGGCGAGGAGGATTTGTGCGGCGACCCGTTCTTCGGCGGATGAAGCGGCGACGCCTGCTAGTTCGTCACCCGAACGTCGGGGGGTGGCCTTGGCCATGAGGTCGGCTAGGGAGTGGAAGTGGTGGTTGGTTTTCCCGAGGGTTAGAGAGAAGGGGGACATGGGGTCTTTTAAAAGTTATTTGTTATAGGTTATAAGTTATTGGGGAATCCTGCTGCTATGGAGTTTTTAGCAGGTGTTATGCCGTAGATGAATCGATAGGGCGAAGAGGAATTTGAACCACGAATTTCACGAATGACACGAATTAGGCCAGAGATCAGGGGTCAGGGGTCGAACATCGAACTTTTAACGTTGAACGTTGAACGTTGTATTCTTTCGTTGCGGATGACCCATATAACTGTATTTATTGCTGCATGAAGACGACGATTGATTTGCCGGATGAGGTGTTGGTTAAGGCGAAGGTTTTTGCTGCGGAGCAGCGGATGACTTTGCGGGATCTGGTGGTGCGGGGGCTTAAGCTGGTGACGGAGGCACCTCAGGCGGAGGATGAGAAGCAGCGTAAGGCGGCGATCAGGCATTTGCTTGAAGACATGCAGGCTAGCAATACGGAACCGATGGTTCCTTTGACGCGGGAGGAAATTTATGAGCGCTGAGGTATTTCTGGATTCCAATGTGCTGCTTTACGCCTGTTCCTCTGCGCCAGATGACGCTGCAAAGCGCCGGATCGCGGAGGGTTTGATGCTCGACAGCCCCTTCGCGCTCTCTGCGCAGGTGTTGCAGGAATTCATTGCGAATGCTTTGCGTAAACCGGGTCTGGGTATTGGTGAAGGAAATATTGATGCGACCCTGAGAATGGCGTCGCTGGTGCGGGTGCAGGCTGTTACCCGGGAGTTGGTGCTGGCTGCTGTCGCGCTGCGTCGGCGTTACCAGTTATCCCAGTGGGATGCGACCATTCTTGCGGCGGCGAAGGAACTTGGATGCGAGGTGGTTTATTCCGAGGATATGAAGGATGGGCAGGACTATGGAGGAGTTCGTGTCATGAATCCTTTTAAGTAGAGGAGAGTTTTGGATTTTGGGTGATTATACGGGGGGATGAAGAAGTGCCGAGTGATCAGTGATCAGAAGAGATGAGATCGAGAAGCAGAGACCAGAAATCAGAAATCAGAAATCAGAAATCGGAGGTCGGAGGTCGGAGGTTGTCACTAAGTTATAGGCGCTAGTCGATACGTAAAGAAATGTTGAATTTCTTTACAGGTGGATGAGGATATGATAAGGAATTGCCGTTTTTCTTATCATGTCCATGCTTCCGCCACTTCCCTTGTCCAATATCGCCGTTCTCGAGACGAAGGCGGTTTGGGCAGCGTTGACTGAGGCGCATAGGCAACTTGCGGAGCTGAAAGGTTTGTGTGAGTCGTTGCCAAATCAGGGGATTTTGCTAGATACCCTAAGTATCCAGGAAGCGAAGGATAGTTCAGAGATCGAGAACATCATCACTACGCACGACGAGCTTTATGCTTTTCAGGAAGATTCCGGCGGGACGGCGGCTGCCAAGGAGGTTAGACACTACGTTTCTGCCCTGCGAACGGGTTACCAAGCGGTGCGGGACTCCGGCTTGATCCGGCTGGAAACGCTGCTATCCGTGCAAGCGGAGTTGGAGCAAAACCGGGCGGGCTTGCGAAAAGTGCCGGGCACTGTTTTGAAAAACGAGGCCACCGGCCAAGTCATCTACGAGCCACCACAGGACGCTGCCGAGGTGGAGGCACTGATGGCCAACCTTATTGACTTCATCCATGCAGACGATGGACTGGATCCGCTGCTGCGTATGGCGATCACGCATCACCAGTTCGAAAGCATTCACCCGTTTTACGATGGCAATGGACGCACCGGGCGAATTCTGAACCTGCTGATGTTGCAACGCGAAGGTTTGCTAGATCTGCCGGTGCTTTACCTAAGTCGCTACATCACCACTACCAAGCCGGACTACTACCGTTTGCTGCAAACCGTGCGTGATGAAAACCTATGGGTGGAATGGTGCCTCTATATTCTGCGCGGGGTGGCGCTGACCTCCCGTAGCGCGATCACTCTGGTGAAGGATTTTCGAGACTTGATGCAAAAAACAAAACACGATCTTCGGGAAAGACTACCAAAGCTCTACAGCCAGGATTTGCTCAACAATCTTTTCCGTTACCCGTATACGAAGATCGAATTCATTGAGCGGGAGCTAGGTGTGTCGCGCCCTACCGCCAGCAAATACTTGGAGCAGCTCACTGCTGCGGGTGTTGTGCGTAAACAGAAGATGGGCAGGTCGAATTTTTACATCAACGATCCCCTCTACACATTGCTAAGCAGAGTTACGCTGGAAACGCGATGAACGGAGCGGAACTTGATAAGGAAATCAAATTGTTTTCAAAATCGGTGGATAGGAATCGGCTACGCGGTGGTGTAAGGCGTGTTGGGTATGAGGGGTGGATTTGCGGCGAGACGCCGCAATCACGGCCTGCCCCGACTTGTCGGGGCAGTTACTTGGGGAAATAAGGCGACCGGAGATCGCCTCCACTTTGCTAAAATTTCCACTCGATGCCTGCGAAGACGGAGCGGCCGTCGCCGGGGAGGAATTGGCCATGAGCTCGGCTAGGGAGCGGAAGCGGTGTTGGGTTTTCCCGAGGGTTAGAGAGAAGGGGGGCATGGGTTGGGGAGAAGAGAGCAGCAGTTATGCCGTAGATGAACTGTGGCGAGGAGAAGAATTTCAAGGAATGCGTAGTGGGTATGTTCCGGGCGGATAGGTGTCTATATCTCCCGGGCGGATGGGTTACAGATATCCCCATGGGATGGAAAAAAAACTACTGCGGTGGACGAACGTGAGATGATGGTTGGAGAGTGGCTCCGATGCGAAAACACCGTGACTGCCCTAGAAATGGTGAAATATGGGGTGTACCGCAAGGCGGCTTGCAAAGGATAATCGATGTTTGAGACTGTTGATCGAAATCGATCTCATAGCGCAACACAGGGATGACATGAGGCAATATAATTACTGAATATCATGGGAACCATCCCAGCTTGAGGCGATGCCCCAGGCTGGGATGGATTTGAGCCATTGACCCTGAAGTGTAGGATATCTGGATAGACTGCTATTTGCCGAGTTCTGCGGCGGTGTAAGGGGTTGTTTTGTCAGCGGTTGCTTCGCGGACTTTTTTGACCTGTTCAGCATTGACGGCTGGCAGGTCGTTTGTCCATGAGTGGTGAACATAGCTGAGAACGTCTGCCACATCTTGGTCGTTGAGTGCCGGCATGACGGCGGGCATCATTTGCGCAAAATCAGCGCCATTTACTTTGATAGGACCTTGAAGGCCTTTGAGAATGATTTTGATTGCAATCGTGGGGTCTTTTGAAAGCCAATCGGAGCCGTCTAGGGGAGGGAAGACATTGGGGATGCCTTTTCCAGTTGGCTGATGGCAGGCAAGGCATGTGCGGTTGTAGATTGCTTCGCCGCGCTTGAATGCTTCTTCGTCAACCTTATTGGTTTTTTCTCCAGCGTTGGCTGTGAGGAGAAGAGCTGAGAATAGGATAGGTATGTATCGTTTCATAATATGTTTGTTTATTTAGCAGTTAGTTTTGTCTTTTTTGGTCTTGTCAGAAAGAAGAGAGCGATTCCCAAAATGGAGATGAGGAATGCAGCTCCTGTAAGTGTGGTAAGTGTCCAGTCACGGACGTTTTTGTTGGGGATGAAGCCTAGCTTATGGAAATTGGTGAAGATTTTGGCTTCGAATTGTTTTTGATCGTCAGTGTGGCGGGTTACAGAACCGGTCATGGTTGAAACGTAAACACGTGTTCCCTTGTTGTCGGATTGATCGAAACGATAGACGGGCAGAATACGAAAGATGTTGATGTATTCGTTGTTGTATTCGGTGAGGTAGTCTCTCTTTTTTATCTGATCCGAGCCAAGATAGGCCGTAGCGATTTCCTTCGCAAAGATCGCATCCGCATCCGGATTTACCTGCCCGTTTGTCGCATCGATGTAGGTGAGTCCCCGTGCTGTGAATGCCTGATAGTAGGGCTTTCCAGCGATGTTTCTGATGTTTACCGCAACGGGAGGCTGGTCAGGAAATGCTTCCGCTGGAGTGACTTTTAATGCGGTAAGGTCGAGAGACTGACCAGTCGGCCTTGTTGCCGGGGGAGGAGATTGAGTCCTTGTCATCAAGACGTGTATGACCCCGCTGCCGGAAGCCATGAGTATGCTGATGGAAAAGACAAGACCGAGATAACGGTGAAGTTTACGAATGATTTTTTTCATAATTGTCGGAAGGAAAGAAAATGGTCCCGAGATGCCGGATGTCTCTCAGAACCATTTCAAATGTTATTTCAGAACGTCCACTCGATGCCTGCGAAGATGGAGCGGCCCTCGCCGGGGAGGAATTGGCGTTGGTCAACTCCGCCCGCGTTGTCGATGACACCGTGGGTGGCGGAGTAGGTTTCGTCGGTTAGGTTTTTGGCTTCGACGAACCATGATATGCCATCGGAAACGCGACGGCCGAACTTGAAGCCGAGGAGGGCGTAGGGATCGGCGGCGAAGGTGTTGCGGTGGTCGATGAAGGATTTTACGGGGACCCATTCGAAGGTTGGGCCGGCGTAGTAGCCTTGGTCGTTTTCCCAGAGGAGTTCGCCGCGGATGAGGTGTGGGGGGAGTCCTGCGATTTTGTTGTTTCCGTAGGTTGGGTCGCCATCGAATTTGAAGCTGCCGTAGGTGTAGGCGGTGCGGAGGACGAGGCGGTCTTGAGGTGTGGCGGTTGTCCAGTCGTGGCCGAAGAGGTCGATTTCCGCGCCGAGTTCGATACCGTAGTGGGTCGTGTCGTCGGCGTTTCTGGTGGTGGAAACGAGAGTTCCGGGATCGGTGATGGTGAGGAGTTCATCTTTCACCTGGGAGTAATAGAGGGTGGCGTCCCATTTCGCGAAGGAGCGGGTGCCGCGCGAGCCGATCTCGATGGTATTGGCGGTTTGTGCGTCGCGGGCGATGTTGTTGGTGACGGTTTCGGAAAACGAGGGTGGCTCGAAGCTGCGGGAGAGGCCTGCAAAGTATTGGATGTCGTCCTTTTCGTAAATGAGGCCTAGGCTTGGTGCGATGTTCGTGTAGGAGTCGTCGTATGTAGTCAACGCGCCGGGGGCGGGTGGGAAGTAGAAGGGCGGGGTGGCTGCGGGGTTCGAGAATTCACGGTCGTTTTCTCTGGTGGAGTAGGCAGCGGCGAGGGCTGTTGTTAGAGAAAGCTCGTCTGTGATTTGGTGTTTGTTTTCGATGAATGCTTCGAGGTTTGTCGCCGTTTGGTCGTCTTTGGTACGGAGGGCGCCGCGATTGCCGAGGACGTTGAGGTGAGTGGCGGCGTTGGTGTTTCCGTATGTGAAGGAGATGCCGGAGCGGAAGCGGTTTTCACGGCCAGCGAGTTGATCGGTGTTTGTGAAAACGGTGCCGAAGGCGAGGTCGTTGGAGAGTTGGTCGATGACACCGGCGAAGGGGGTGATGGGGTGGTCGAGGTCTTTGTAGGTGTATGCTGCGGTGAAATCCCATGTGTTGTTGCCATCGCGGAGGGTGGTATTGTTGGCGAAGCGGAAGAGCTCGTAGTCGCGGCGGTTGTCGTAGTTGAGTGCTCCGAACATGGTGCGATTCGCTTGACGTGGATTGGTGTTGAGTTCGGCTTTGGTTAACGAGCCGGGGAGTTCAGAATCGGTGTGGATGGCGGTGATGTAGAAACGGGTTTCGAGGTCATCGCGGAGCTTGATGCCGTAGTTGGCGAAGAAGCGTTGGGCTGATTGCTCGGCGTGATCGCGGTAGCCGTTTTGTGATGCGTGGGACAGGGAGAAATAGAGGTCTGACGAGCCCTGCGTGATGCCGCCGGCGAGGCGGGCGCGTAGGTATTCGTAGGAGCCGGCCTCGATGCGCGCGGAATAGCCGGGTGCGGATTGGCCGGTGTGTGAGATGTAGTCGATAGCGCCGCCGAGTGTGGTGGAGCCGTTGGAGAGGGCGTTTCCGCCGCGCCAGATGTTGATATGGGAGGCGGCGAGGGGATCGACGGATTGCATGTCGAAGCCGCCGTCGGCGAGGTTTACGGGGATACCGTCCTGAAGGAGGCGGATGCCGCGACCGTGGAAGGTGCGTTGGAGACCGGAGCCGCGAATGGAGATGCGGGCTTCATCGGAGCCGAAGCGTGATTGGGCGACGACGCCGGGGGAAAGGAAGAACGTTTCCGCGAAGGTGGAGGAGCGACCGGTGAGGTATCGCTCGGCATCGATGGTTTCGGTTCCGCCGGGGATTTTGGCGAGATCGAGGCGGTCTTGTTCGAGGGTTTTTTGGGTTAGGGTTTCCTCGTTGGCTTTGACGATGGTGGGTTCGAGTTTCTCCGGTGCGGAGGTTGCTATGATGGTTGTTAGAAATAGTAGTTTTAAAGTTTTCATTTTTGGAAATTGTTAGATTTGGTGCGCGATTTCGCGAAAGGAATGCTTGGTTGAATTTGGGAGTGGCCGCAAAAGAACGCAGAGGAACGCAAGGATGAGGTTCTGCGACGTTCTATCTCGATTCCTTTTGGGAACGCGGGATTGGAGCCCGAGTTGGGGAATTTGAGACGTGCGGGATTAAGAAAGGGATTTAAAATCCCTTCTCCATTTTAAGAAAGGGGCTGGAAGCCCCTTCTCCATGTTGGGGGAGGAGTTGGTGGGGGGAGTGGGGGGGAGGAGAGGGAGATGTGTGGTGG
Organism: Akkermansiaceae bacterium; assembly: GCA_041737575.1. Classification (GTDB taxonomy): domain Bacteria; phylum Verrucomicrobiota; class Verrucomicrobiia; order Verrucomicrobiales; family Akkermansiaceae; genus Luteolibacter. Next base: position 5,826 of record JBGSRM010000146.1, on the reverse strand, counting down.
GAGGAAGTTGGGGGAGGGAAGGGGTGTGTGGGAGGGATTTTTCAGGGAGGCGATGGATGGGGGGAAGAGGTGTTGGGTGAGTTTTTCCGGGGCGGTGAGTGGTTCGGGGTTTTGTTTTTTCTTGGGTGTGGAGGATTTGGCTTCCGTGATTTTTTTACAGAGGTGGCAGGGTTTTTCGCCGCTGAAGGTGTCTGTGACGGCCTCTGAGATGGATGATCCCTTTGAGTAGGATACGAGCATGTTCGACCATGCGTAGATTTGTACGATGGAGTAGGGGCCGCCGAGGAGGTGGAGGCAGCCGAGGATGGCGAAGATGGTATGTAGGAGCTTCTTCATGGCAGACTGTTAGATTTCGATTTCGCCCTCGAATACGAAGTCGGCGGGGCCGGTGAGGGTGACCTTGGAGAAGGATCCGTCGGAATTTTTTTGGAAGCCGATGGTGAGGGTATCGCCGCCTACGACATCGACGTAGATGGGAGAGGGGGCGCCGGTGAGGAGGTGATGGACGAGGGCGCAGGCGACCATGCCTGTTCCGCAGGCGAGGGTTTCGCCTTCGACGCCGCGTTCGTAGGTGCGGATGGAGATGTGGTCGGGAGCGAGGATTTTGGCGAAGTTGGCGTTGGTTCCGGAGGGTGCGAAGAATTCGTGGTAACGGATGGCGCGGCCGTGGGAGAATACGTCGGTGTTATCGAGGTCATCGACGAAGCTGACGACGTGGGGGACGCCGGTATTGAGGAAGTGGAGGCTGTGGGGGAAGCCTTGGATGTTGGTGGAGAGGTTGAGTTTGATGTTTTTGGGATCCGACATGGCGATGCGAACCTGTTCATCGATGATGTCTGCGGTGAGGGTTCCGGCGATGGTCTCGAAGGTGACGGAGGTGGGGATTTCCTCGGCTTCGGAGAGGTGTGCGGCGTAGAATCCGAAGCAGCGTGCGCCGTTTCCGCACATTTCGGCTTCGCCGCCGTCGGCGTTGTAGTAGCGGAACCTGTAGTCGGCACCTTTGCGAGCGGGTTCTACGGCGAGGAGTCCATCGGCACCGATGCCGCGGTGGCGGTCGCAGAGGGCGGCGATGGTTTCCTTATCGAGGGAGATGGAGAGGTCGCGGTTGTCGATGACGATGAAGTCGTTACCGGCGCCGTTCATTTTGTAGAAGTGCAGGAGCATGTTTTGGGGGTAAGATAGCGAGCGAGGTGTTGGGACGCAAGTGATTAAGGAAGAAGAATTCAACTGCAAGCACGCCAATGAAGAAGGGATCAGTTTTCTGCGGGAGGTGGTATGAAGAGGGCCGGGTGTTTGGCGTGCGTGAGGTCGTAGGTGGAGACGAGGGCTTCCGTGATGATGGGGCTGAGGTAGGCGGTTTCGACGATGGAGCGGTCGATGGCGCCGGGGGCGATGGCGATGAGGTCGCGGTAGAACTGGATGGCTTTTTCCTTATCGCCGTTATGGAAGTGGCCGGTGATGAGGTAGATGAGGCTGTCGATGTCGTAGGTTTTGTTTTCGGTTAAGTCTTTCTGTTTGTCAGCGGCATTTTGGTAGAGTGCGAGAGCTTCTTCCGGGCGATCGTACATGACGAGCATATCGGCGCGATCGGTATCAACGAGGGAAGGGTCTTGAGTGGGTTTTTCGAGGTATTTTTTGGCGTTTGTTTTATCGCCGAGGCACCAGAGAGCGAAGGCCATTCGCATATGATGAGAGGGTTTTTCGGGATCGGCTTTGAGGAGGGATTCGGCGTGTTTTTTGGAGAGGTTGTAGTCGCGATTCATGTAGGCGCGTTGGGAAGCGAGGAAGAGGGAGGGGACGTGAGCCGGATCGATTTTGAGGGCTTTACCGACGAATTCCAGGCAGCGTTCAGGGTCGCTGATGGCGATGGCGTGCATGGCGAGGTGGTAGCAGACGCTTGGGTCGGTGCGAGAGTTGCGTTCGGCGAAGGCGACGATGGCATTGATGCGCTGCTGGGTTTCTGCGAAGGAGGAGTCTTGTTGTTGAATCTCCTGTTCTGTTAGATTTTCCGTATTGGCATTGTCGGTGATTTTATTGTGGCTGACTTGTTCCCAGTGGGCGAGGGCGGCGTTGGCGATGGCAACGGAAGGCATGGCCGTTCTGAGGGTTTCGAGGGGGACGATGGGGCTTTCCATCCAGCGCATGGTTGTGACGTTGACGGTGGGGGAGATGGGGCGTTCCGAAGGGGAAGCGAGGAACCATGAATTGGGAAATTTGGTGCGGATTTCCTGCCATGCTTCGAATGAATCGGCAGGGACGGGGATGTCCTGGTCACGGACTTTCATGGCGGTGATGGCCTCCGTGAGGGGAAGGATTTGAGGGATAAAATCGTCATGAGGGAAGATTTCGCGTAGGTGGATGAGTTCTTTGGGGGAGTTATCAGGTTCCGGCGTTGCGATGAGGAGGCGTTTGCCGTCTTTGGTGAAGCGGAGGCGGTTGGCGACGGTGGGGAAGGAGAAGGTGTGTGAGATGGGGAGGGCTTCTTTCCAGTCCCAGACGCGGACGGAGGAGGTGACGGTGTTGGTGGCGACGGCGGCGATGTAATTGGAGTCCGGGGAGAAGCGGAAGAAGTCGATGTTGCCGAAGGGATCGATGATGGGGTTGGCGAGGGGGGTGCGGTCTTTTAAAGACCAGACGCGGATGCCGCCGGATGTGCCACCGATGGCAATTTTGGAGGAGTCGGGAGAGAATTCGATTTGAGCGATGTAATCCGGGTGTGGGATGCTGATTGGCTCGGCGGAGAGATTGTCGGTTTGCCAGAGAAAGGCGTTGTAGTCGGAGCCACCAGAGGAGCCGTTGCCAGAGATGGCGATCCATTTGCCGTCGGGAGAAAAGTAGAGTGCGGAGGTGAAGAGATCCGGGTGTTGGGTGGGGATTCTTTCGCAAGTTTCAGCATTGTAGGCGGCGAAGGTCATAGCTCCGCCGGAGCTGTCGGAGCCATTAAGAAGCATGAGGAGGGTGGAACCGTCGTTGCTGGAAAGGAAGTAGCCTGGGACCTCTTTCGGGGCTTCGCCTTTTGAGACGACGGTGCCGTCTCTGGGATTGATGACGTAGAGTTTGTCTTTGGAGGTGGCGGCGAAGTATTTGCCGTTTTTGGTGAGGTGCCAGTAATCGACTGTGTCTTCGGGTGAGTTCCAACTGGCGATTTTATGGAGTTCGTTGTTTTTGATTTCAAAGAATTCGATTTTTCCCTCGCCGTAGTAAACGGCAGTAATGGTGAAGTTTTCATTGATGAGCCAGTTGGTGGCATTTTCAGGGCGAGGAATGGCGGGCAGGTCTGCGGTGAGGGTTTCGATGTTGTAGGTGTGGAGATTGTAGGTGGATTTCGTGTGGAGGGTGTTGTCATCGACATAGGATTCGATGATTGCGTCCGGATTGCGCATGGGGAGGGAGAGGGCGGGGCCGACGGCGAGATCCCAGATGGTTGCGATGCGATTGGTGGAGGTGAGGAGGTAGCGGCCGTCCCAGGAGATACTGAGGTCTTCTAGCCTGGCCTGGTGGCGTATGGGATTAAATACCAGGTTTCCCGTAGCTATTTCGTGGGCGAGGACCGTGCCGTCCGCCATGGCGGAGATGAGGAGGCGTTGGTCGGGAGAGAAGGTGATTTTGGTGGCGTAGCTAGGCGTTTCAAAGGTGCGGTCTTTGGAAGGATCCGAGATATGAAAGATACGGGATTTTTCGCCTTGAGTAGCGACGGCAACGGTTTGCCCGGTGGGGTCTGGGGCGAATTCCCAGATGAAGTTGGAGAATTGGAGGGTGCGGGAGTTTTCGATGTATTGTCCGGTGGAGACGTCGAGGAAGCGTAGGGAATCGCGGGCGGGGTAGCTGGAGTTATCGCGGAAGTGGACGACAGCGAAGTGGTTGGGATCGTCGCTATCCGAGGGGATGACGGGGCGGACTCCGACGATAAAGAGATCGGGATCCGTGATGCGGTGGGAGACTTTTTTTGTCGTGCGGTCGTAGATGACTAGTTCGCGGCCTGAGGCGGAGAGTATGTATTGGTTTCTGCATGCGGTCATCCAGTTGGGAAAGAGCTCGTGTTTCCAAGTGGCGATTTGTTTTCCGGTGGAGGTGTCGTAGATGTTCACGGTGCCGTCGGGGATGCCTTCGGCGATGATTTTCCCATCGTCGCTGCTTGATAATTGGAAGCCTTTAGCGAGTTGGATGACGGCGCTTTGTTTGGTGTTTTTGGTATTCCAAATGCGTACCGAGTTGTCCTTGCGGATGTTCAAGGCGTAGCGGGAGTCCATGGAAATGAGAGGTGCGGAGGTATCGGGTTCGTCGTTCCAAGGGCCTTTGTAGGGAGCCATGGTGTTGAGGTCGAAGTAGAAAGGTTTGTTCTCGCTGGTGATGACTGAGACGATCTGATCCGGGCCGAGCTGGGCACCCGAGATGCGCTGGCGGAAGACGGGTTTTTCCACCCGGTAGGAGTAGAGCGGGATGGGTTGGGGGAGGCTGTAGAGTTGTTCGGAGTAAAGGCGGGTGAGGGCTCCTTGGTGGTCGGGTTGGATGGTGAGGGCTTTGGCGAGGGTGGCCATGCCTTCGCGGTTTCTATCGGCTTCGAGGCGTTCGATGCCGTTGACGTAGGCGGTTCTGGTTTCGCTTTTGACGGCTTCTATCTGAGCGGCGATGGCGATTTTTTCCTGGGCGATGGCGGCGTTGCGTTCGATTTGAGCCTGTTCTTTGGCGGCCTCGGCGATTTTTTCCTGGGTGATGGCGGCGTTGCGTTCGATTTGAGCCTGGCGTTTGGCGGCGAAGGCGAGGAGGCCACCGGCGACTGCGATGAGGGAGAGGACAAGGGCGCCGGCGGTGACGAGGCGGGCGTTGCGGAGTTTGCGTTGGTCGTCTTTGCGGACGCGGTCGATGGATTTTCCGATGAACTCGATTTCGATGGGTTCGAGGGAGGAGAGGTACCCGGCGAGGATGGCTTCGGCGGAGGAGAGGTTGGGGCCGCGCGGGATGAGGTAGTCGTCCGATTTGTTTTTTTCCAACCAATCTGCGAGGCGGGAGGCGACGCGGCTGCGGGTGTTGAGGAAGATGCGGTTTTCCTCGACCCAAGAGACGAGGCGGGGCCAGTGACGGAGGAGGGCTTCGTGGGCGACGGAGATGGTGCGTTCGCCAGATTGGGTTTGGTCTGCGGTGAGGAGGCGGGCGTTGACGAGGGCATCAACGAGGGTTTTGGCTTCCGGGCTGCGGGTGAGGGTGGAGTATTCGGCGCGGCGGCGGGTGGGTTGTCCGCCTTCCTGGAGGGCGACGAGTTGTTTGCAGATCGTATCGAAGGCGGCTTGGGCGTTGGATGGGAGTTGGTTGAAGACCGTTTCCGCACGGGAGCCGATGGCGCCGTTGAGGCCGCCAAGGGCGTGGTAGGCGGCGAGGGTGAGGGTGCCGTCGGGGGTGCGTTGGTCGTAGAGTTGTTCGAGGGTGTAGGAGAGGAGCGGGAGGGCGGCAGGGTCTTTGATGGCTTCGTCGCGGAGGAGTTCGTCGAGGTTTTCTCCGGAGGAGACATTTTCCTCGAAGGTGAGGCCGGCGATGGCGGCGGGTTGGCGGATCATTTGGCCGATATCGGCCGGGGAGGCGGCGGGGAGTGCGAAGGTGCCGTCGCCTTGCATGAGGGCGACGAGGTTCGGGTGTTCGAGGCAGCGGGGGTAGAAGTCCGAGCGGAGGGTGGCGAGGAGGAAGATGCGCCCGGAGTTGGCGAGGGAGATGAGGATGCCGATGAAGGTCTCGAGGGTGTCGGGGGAGAGGTCTGAGGTGAAGAGTTCTTCGAGTTGATCGGCGAGGAGGGCGATGCGGACGGCGGGAGGGGTGAGGGTATCGATGCGATTG
>JBGSRM010000113.1:0-5938 GCA_041737575.1 Akkermansiaceae bacterium | reverse complement strand
CCCCCCCCCCAATTCAAACCCACGCCCAAACCGAAACCCACACCCACACCTCCCGTTTATAAATACATCATTTCACCAGCACCACCGGCACCAGTCCCAGAACCAGCACCAGCACCAGCACCCTCGTTAAGCACGAATATTAGCCTGCTTGGCCCCTGCCCTGCCGTCCCCGCGCTGCATCCCAGACCTGCAGCGATCCAGCAAGAGCTGTGGGGTATGGCCCGCTGTGGACACGCACTTGCCGGTCGTTGGCGCTGCCCAGGCGTCTCGCTGGAGACACAGGGTATGCCCACGCTCATCTGTGCCTCTGGGGATCTATGGGCCCAAAATCCCAGGAATCTCAGAGCTCAAGTGCCGCCCAGGGATCTTAGGGCTTTAGTGCTATCCAGGTATCTCGCTGAGGACGCAGGAGATGTATGCGCTGGTGTTTATTACGCGCTACCTGGACCTATTCTTCCGCTACATCTCTTTGTGCGCCCCTCCCTCTCCCCCCCCCCCCCTCCCGCAGTTCTCCCAGCCGGCTTTAGTTCCTTAGGCTTCAGGTCTTGAGGCTATACCCTTCGCTGTCGTGTCTTAGCCGTGTGTGTTGCACAGTTTCGAACCATGTTCCGATCCACTTCTCTTCGAGGGCTGTGCGTCTGTAGCTTGTATTCCAGCTTACCAGTAATGAGAAGGCAGGACTGTAAGCACATCTATCGATGTGTCCATCCATCCATCCATCCATCCATCCATCCATCCATCCATCCATCCATCCATCCCTCCGACTTTAAGACTTTCCGACTTTAAGACTCACTCCCCCATGCCCGAACTCCCAGAAGTCGAAACCACACGCCTCGGCATCTCCCCCCACATCCTCCATAAAAAAATCACCGAAATCATCATCCGCCGCACCGACCTCCGCCAACCCGTCTCCCCAGACCTCCCCGAACTCGAAAACGCCACCATCACCTCCGTCAACCGACGCTCCAAATACATCCTCATCTCCACTTCTAACAACTCCACCATCCTCATCCACCTCGGCATGTCCGGAAGCCTCCGCATCATCCCACCCTCGGAAGATTGGAAAAAACACGACCACATCGCCTTCACCATCTCAAACAAAACACAACTCCGCTTCCACGACCCCCGCCGCTTCGGACTCATCCTCAGCATCCCCACCCAAAATCTAACAACTCACCCGCTGCTCTCCCACCTCGGCCCCGAACCCCTCGACCCACACTTCACCCCGGAACATCTCCACTCCTCCCTCCGCAACAAATCCATCCCCATCAAAACCGCCATCATGGACGCCAAAATCGTCGTCGGCGTCGGCAACATCTACGCCTCGGAATCCCTCTTCCACGCCGGCATCCACCCCCTTCTCCCCGCCAACAAACTCTCCAAACCCAAAGCCGCAAAACTCACCTCCGCCATCCGCAATGTCCTCACCGAATCCATCACCCAAGGCGGAACCACCCTCCGCGACTTCCTAAACTCCGACGGCCAACCCGGCTACTTCCAACAACGCCTCTTCACCTACGGCAGAAAAAACCTCCCCTGCCGCACCTGCTCCACCCCCATCTCCCACAAAACCATCGCCCAACGCTCCACCTACTGGTGCCCCACATGCCAAAAACGCTGAAAATCACCCTCCCACCCCGCTTGTGAAAAATTTCACAAAGCACACTTGCCGCCCGTCACTTGCCTACGCAACGTTACTTGTATAGAGAAACTTCTGAAACCCGACAAATACCTCTTGGATTTGCTTGGGCGCGCCAAGATCTGCTACCGCATCCGGGAGGGAATCGTGATACTTTAGGCGGAGCAATGGATTCAGTTTCTCGGCACCGAGTTCTTCCACGCCGACGATGACATAATGGGACAGCACGAAGTCGAGGAACGCTTGCTGTTTGTCATTGAACTGACTGCTGATTTTCACCCTGGCCTTCGATGCTCGTTCCTCACGGGTGAGCGGAGGCATGGCATAGGCGACGTAGGCCAAAACGTCGAAGAGGTCACTCTTCTCGGCATCGATAATTCTTTGCATTTCGGTCATCTGTTCGTGACCGAAGCCCGCCTCTGCTAGTCCTTCCAAGAGCGTTGCGCGAGTGCCGGGTGCGCTCCACAAGGTGCGGAGTTCATTCTCGTCTTTGAAAAATTCCGGCAGCTTGCCAAAAAGCATCTCCATGAACTGTTGGGCGGACATAGGTGTGCCATCCGGATGCCAGAAGCTGGTCATGGTCATGTGCTGAATGGTCCGTGCTTTGCCATCGGCTAGTTTGACCTTCACCTTGGTTTTACGCTCGCACTCGCAGGGTTGTTTGCCACATACGGGACATTTCTCTTTTGGGCACTCGCAGGGGCTTTTGCCACATTTGGCACAGGGCTTGGGTGGCTTCACGTCGCACTCGCAGGGCTGACAACCACACTTATCGCAGGTTTCGGGCTCGATAGGTTCGCCGTCCCATTCCGGATCGCTGAAATGATGATGAGCTTTCACGAAGTCGTAGATCGTGAAGTAGTCCTTGCCGTCATAAAGGCGGGTGCCGCGACCGATGATCTGTTTGAACTCGATCATCGAATTGACAGGCCGCATCAGCACGATGTTGCGAATGTTGCGGGCATCCACTCCGGTCGAAAGCTTCTGCGAGGTGGTGAGAATCGTCGGGATGGATTTCTCGTTGTCTTGGAAATCCCGAAGGTGTTGCTCTCCGAGCGCCCCGTCATCGGCGGTGACGCGGTGACAATAGTTCGGATCCTTGCGAGTGGAAATCTGGTTGATGATGTCGCGGACAAAAAGCGCGTGCGCTTGGGTGGCGCAGAAAACCAGCGTCTTTTCGCGCTGGTCGATCATGCTCATGAAGATCTCCACGCGCTTTTTCTCCCGTTCCTTGATTTCGATGTTCTTGTTGAAATCCGCTTCCTCATAGACCTTTCCCACCTCGATCTCTCCCTCGATCACCGTGTCGTCCGTGGTGAAGGTGTAGTAATCCATGGTCGTCTGAATCTGCTTCACCTTGAAGGGCGTGAGGAACCCGTCGTTGATGCCGTTTTTCAGCGAGTAGGTAAACACCGGTTCGCCGAAGTAAGCATAGGTGTCCACATTGTCCTTGCGCCTGGGAGTCGCCGTTAGACCGAGCTGCACAGCGGGCGCGAAGTAATCGAGGATGCCGCGCCAGTTACTCTCGTCGTTCGCGCCACCGCGATGGCACTCGTCGATGACGATGAAGTCGAAGAAATCCGCCGGATACTCACCAAAGTAGGGAGTATCGCCCGGACCGCTCATGAAGGTCTGGAAGATGGTGAAGAAGATACTACCATTCTTCGGAACCTTCCCTTTCTTGCGGATCTCGTCCGGGGCGATGCGGACTAGCGCATCTTCCGGAAACGCGGAAAAAGCGTTGAATGCTTGGTTGGCTAGAATGTTTCTATCGGCGAGAAAAAGGATACGTGGACGTCGTGTTGGCTCCCCGGAAAGGTTCCAGCGACTCTGGAAAAGTTTCCACGCAAGTTGGAAGGCGATGAACGTTTTACCTGTACCTGTGGCCAGAGTGAGAAGGATTCTTTGCCTACCCTCCGCAATGCACTCCAAGACCCGTTCAATGGCGATGTCCTGATAGTAGCGACCTTGGAAATAACCTCCCCTATCCTCAAACGGCACAGCGGAGAAAAGATCCCTCCACTCGTTTTGCTTGGCAAAGGTGAGATTCCAAAGTTCTTCAGGGCTTGGATACTTTACCACATCTCCCTCAATCCCCGTTTCCCTATCGATGCCGTAAATACCCTGTCCGTTCGTGGCGAAGGTATAACGGATCTCCAATTTTTCCGCATAAGACTTTGCTTGTGCGACACCCTCCGTCACCGCCTTGTCCCATGCCTTCGCCTCCACGATGCCAAGCTTGAGGTTGCGATAAACCAGCACATAGTCGGCGATCTCAGGTGTGCCACGTCTGCCGTGCCCCACAATACGACCCGGAGTGATGTGATATTCCCGCAAGATGCGACTCCCTTCCACGACACCCCAGCCAGCCGCTTTCAGTGCGGGATCGATGTGTTCGGCTCTGGTATCCGCTTCGTTCATGTCATATCCGGTTTACCCGATTAGCGGAGTGAAGTCCGGAGACGACATGAGTTTGTGATCACGGGGAGCTTTTCCCGTGTATTCTACCAGAATCGATTGATTCAAAGGTGCGTGGAAGTGATTCACCTTGACCACGGTCGCTTCAATCTCTGGTGCCTGAGGAATACACTTCACCAAGTCCTCAGATAGATAGCGAGGAGCCCATCCGACCATCACATAATCGTCGGTATGCAAAGTAACAGCCAGACGTGTGGCAGGATTATTCACCTCGATCATAATGCGCAGTTTCTCACCAGACGTCAGTGCTCTCGCTCGTTCGCGTGAAGCCTCTTGAAGATGGCGTAATCCATGAGCAAAGAAACGCATCTGAAAACTGCCATCAGGCGCAGCCTCAATCTTCGGGAAGGTTTGAAGATTATCTGTTACTCTCGTTCCACCTGATACGGACAGAATCGTGATTGGATCGGCCTCTTCCCGTGTAAGCCCCAACCACTCGATGTATTCCGGGAAGTCCGGACGCTTCGGTGAGAGCACCCGATTGTGAAAAAGTGGGAAAAGCTTCTCCGACGAGTAATCCTCTTCAAATTCCGGAAATGAAACCAATGGCTCAAACCCGACCTCTTCTTTAGCTCTGAGAGCCCCACCCGTGTAGCGGAAGCGACATGAAGTCACCTCGGAACCCGATGATTCCGCATCGAGTCGCCCAATCGGAAACCACGCCCTGCTGCGGTTGCTGTCTTTGGGGGCTTGCCATGCAAGAAAGAGACTTTTCATAAAATTTTCGTGATCATCTTACGGTTTTCGGAAAGAAACGCTAGAACGAAGTCTTTCGCAACTACGCCCATGCAGGATTCTGGGATTTCCGCCAACAGCGGCCGGGCAAAGTCCTCGTCCAGCTCCTCAATCCGCTTTTTCCATGGTTCCAGCAATTTCGGATAATTCTTGCCGACCATCTCCGCCAAAGCGATCGGAGCCATACCTTTTTTCTCCGAGACATCTCTGAAAATTCCTCCCGTGCCCTTCCTGATGTATCGCCTCATGGCATCTCGATCATCCAGCAACCGCTGCCGGGCATCATCAACAAGCTCTCGACCTAGCGAAGATGCGTGGTCAAACGTTGGAGCCAACCCTGTCCGAATCGTAAGGCTCAGCTGCCGGTTTGCACGATCATCCTTTACCGCTAATTTCTGAATGACTCCCCAGTTCTCGTGATGACGATCCGTATTGCCTACCAGCGCATCCAGCATGAGATAACCTACAAAACGCAGCGAAACCTTCCTTCTCACATCTGGCACAGTAAACCTTTGTTCCAACGCTTTTACGATGTTTTCAAAATGATGATCCGATTGACCGCGATGCTTCAGCTTATCGTACCCTTCAATCGCTCCAGCCAAAAGTTCGTTACCATGCACCAGATTCTGTCCTGGCTTCAAAAACGAGCGAACCGCACAACCGATATCTCCTTCATAATTCGCGATCAAGGTTTGGTGCGTAGGCAATCCCATCAGCTCCGCAATCTCGGAAGCCACCTTCTCCGCCCAATGCTCTCCCGTGTTTTCTCGAGCCTGTTTGAATAGCCACATCTCATCCTGATAGCGGAACCAGAACTTCGGCTTGCTACCCATGTCCTCGATCCCCCGCCGCCACGTCGGATCCACTTCGAGGATGATGGGTTGCTGTGTCATGGCTCAAAGCTCCCCGCTGAAGGCTTGGTGGAGCAGGGATTTTTTCAAGGCCTCCAGCGCGGCGAGCTTTCGCTGGTAGATGGCGGCGAGGCGGGTGGTTTCGGTGGAGAGGGCGTCGAGTGTTTCAACGATATCCTTTTGCGTGGCCAGAGAAGGAACTGTTATGGGAAGAGTCTTCACTGCTCCGTTACTT
>JBGSRM010000068.1:0-3119 GCA_041737575.1 Akkermansiaceae bacterium | reverse complement strand
ATGGCGAAGGGGTAGAGAGTTTGGCCGTTGTGGAGGGTAAGTTTTGCGGAGCATCGGCCCATGAGCCAGAGTGTGCCGTTTTGGTCGAAGTATCCGGCATCGCCGGTGCGGTGCCAGATTTTGTTTTCGATGCGGAATTTGTTTTCGGAGTCGCCTATGGCGTCGAGGTAGCCAGGGAGGACGTGATCGCCGGAGACGACGATTTCTCCGGTGGTGCCGGTGGGGCATAGCATTTCATCGAAATCATTTTTTGTTAGATTGGGGATGGGTTGGTTCCATTGGTCGTGGATGATGCGGCATTCGATTTCATCGACGACGATGCCGGCGCAGAGGCCTTGTCCGTTGGATGCGGTGGCGGCGAGAGTTGTTAGATCTGGGTCGCGGCAGTCGGCGATGGGTTCGGCCTCGGTGGAGCCATAGACGGCTGTTAGAGAGGTGTTAGGTAGGGCGGTGTGGAGTCTTTCCAGGAGGTCTGGGTGGACGGGTGCGCCTCCGGTGTAGATGGAATGGAAGGGTGGGATTTCGCCTTGGAGGAGTGCTTCGAAGAAGGCGGGGGATGCGGCGCAGCGAGTGACATTGTGTTCGCGGCATTGGGCGAGAATGTTTTGTGGGTTGGCTTTTGCAGGGGAGCCGAAGGGCATGTCGGCGAGGACTGATGTGAGGCCGGAGGCGAGGTTGGCGAGGCAGAAGACGGGGAGTGTTACGAGATCTGTTTCTCCTTCGTGGAGGTGGAGGGCTTTGGCGAGGACTTGGTGCTGGGCGAGGAGGAAGCCGTGGGTGCGGACGGCGGCTTTGGGGATGCCGGTGCTGCCGCTGGTGAAGGTGATGAGGGCGGGGTGTGAGTTATCGCAGGCGTATGGGGTGGAGTTGTAGAGCGTTTCGCGGAGTGGTTTTGAGAAGGGAATCCAGCCGTGATCGTGGAAGGCATGTTTCGTGGAGCGGAGGGGTTGGACGAGCCAGCGGAGGAGGTGAGATTTGCGGATTCCGACGAAGGCGTCCGGATTTTTTCTCAGGCAGCATTGACGTATGAAGGGGAGGCCGGCGGAGGGGTCGGCTAGCATGACGACTAGACCTGCGTGCATGGCGCCGAGGAGGAGGATGTAGAATTCGATGCGGACGGGGTGGAAAAGGAAGATGGTTTGGCCGGGGGTGAGGCCGGAGGAGCGGAATTGTTGGGAGATGCCGCAGACGCGTTGGTATAGCGTGGCGAAGGTGATGCGGCGGTAGGTGTTTTCGTGGCGGTCGCAGAGGGCGATGGCGTCTGGGTGGAGGCGTGCGCGTTGTTCGAGTGTGGTGAGGAGGTTCATGCGAGGGGTACTCAATGTAGTGTTTTGATACTTGTGTTAGGTGCTTGCAGGAAGGCATAAATATGGCATATCTGTTTTGTAATGGTAAGCGTCATTGAAGCTCCAAGAATTGTTGCGCCGCCGGAGTTGATCGAGCGGGCGGAGGCTCTGGTTCGCGAGTATAATGTCCGGTGTTTCTGGTTCCGGCATCCAGATGCGAGGGTGAGATATGTGGACGATGTAGAACTTGTGATTCATCATTTGCGGGAATATGGAAACCACAAGGCGTGGAAGGAGGCTCAGGAGCTGCACAAATGCCTCTAACAGATTTTCAACGTGAGGTGCTAGGGGTGATAGTCGGCAACCGTTCTGAAGCAAGTCATGTCGCTGGTGGTATGGTATTAAATGCTCCAGCCGATTCGCCGCGTTATTCAAAGGACTTTGATTTTTTTCATGATGCACTAGAGGAGTTGGCCTTGGCGAGTGAGCGTGATGTGGCGGCACTGCGGGCGGCAGGGTATGAGGTGATCCCAGATGAGAGCTACGGCAGGTGGGATACTCTCACATCATTGCGTAGGGCAAATGTTCTGCGGGGTGAGGATCATGTTTCACTAGACTGGGCACAGGATACGGCATGGAGATGTTTTCCTATTGTGAACGATGCAGTGTTGGGTTGGCGTTTACATCTCTTCGATATGGCGATCAACAAAGCGCTGGCAGTTTCTGGACGCACAGAAACCCGTGATTATGTTGATATCATCGAGTTGGGTAGGATTTACTCTTTGGAAGCGATCGTATGGGCGGCCTGTGGGAAAGACGAAGGTTTTAGTCCGATGTTCCTGCTTAAAATGATGCGCCGTTTTGCTAAAACTGTGCGTGGGGAGTTGGATGAAATCAAAGCGCGCGATCTTGATCCGATTGAGATGAAGATGGAATGGATCGAGATGTGCGATAAGGCTGAGGCGGAGATGATCCATCTTGCGAATACGCAACCTGATATGCCGATTGGTGTGGCTTTTGTGGATGATATGGGCGAGCCGGGATGGATTGGTCGGGATCCGAATTTGCGTATCCATCGGCTTAGCTTACGTGGTTCTTGGCCTGCTGTTTGATTTATGCGAGGGGTTTGGCGAGGAGGGCGTAGCGGCGGAAGATCGTGCCGTGGAAGCGGGCGGTGATTTTTAGGGAGGTGTTGTCTTGGAATTGGAGGGCGTGGATGGCTTCGGTGAGGCCGTCTTGGTGGGCGCGGAGTTGGCATTCATCGACGAGCCAGTTTCCGAGTCCTGCGAATTTTCTGTCTGGGGAGACGGCTAGTGTTTTTACGATGAGTGCGGGTTTTTGGCCGCGTTGGAGGGCGAGGATGTCTGGGAAGGAGAAAGAGAAGCCGATGGTTTCGTCGTTGCAGCGGGCGAGGATGACGTAGCGAGGGTTGATGAAGGATTTGACTTGTTGGTATTGGAGGAGGAATGAAGGCCAGTCCATGGGGGTGTAGAGGAAGTTGTTAGAGAAGCTTTCGATGCTGAGGTCGTAGATGGAGCGGAGGTCTTGCTCGAAGGTATCCATGTTGAGGGAGAGTAGGGTGACGTTGGCATCGATGAGGCGTTGGCGGATGCGTTCGGGGGTGACTTGAGAGCCTTCGAGGTGGATGAGGGATGATGTGTAGTTGGATAGGGTTTCGTAGCCGTGGTTTTGCCACCATGAGGGGTGATCGGGGTGGAGGTTGGTGGGTTCGAGTGCGAAGGGAGGGCGGTTGTTAGAGAAGGTGAGGAAGCGGTGTTTGCGCCATGTGTTGCCGTTCATGGGGCCGATCATGTAGGTGATGTTTTGGGTGCG
>JBGSRM010000309.1:0-9876 GCA_041737575.1 Akkermansiaceae bacterium | reverse complement strand
ACTTTGTTTTTGACGACTTTGACTTTGGTGCGGCTTCCGGTGACGGTTCCGTCGGAGGATTTGATTTGGCCGATGCGGCGGATGTCGATGCGGACGGAGGAGAAGAATTTCAGGGCGCGACCGCCGGGTGTGGTTTCGGGGGAGCCGAACATGACGCCGATTTTTTCACGGATTTGGTTGGTGAAGATGCAGACGGTGCGGGCTTTGGAGATGAGAGCGGTGAGTTTGCGCATGGCGGCGCTCATGAGGCGGGCTTGGGCGCCGACGGTGGAGTCGCCGATTTCTCCGTCGAGTTCCTGTTTGGTGACGAGGGCTGCGACGGAGTCGAGGACGATGACGTCGATGGCGTTGGAGCGGACGAGGGCTTCGCAGATTTGGAGTGCTTCTTCGCCGGAGGAGGGTTGAGAGACGAGGAGGTCATCGAGATTGACGCCGAGTTTGCGGGCGTATTGGGGATCGAGGGCGTGTTCGACATCGATGAAGGCGGCGAGGCCGCCACGTTTTTGGGCTTGGGCGATGACGGTGAGGGTGAGGGTGGTTTTACCGGAGGATTCAGGGCCGAAGACTTCGACGATGCGTCCTCTCGCGAAGCCGCCGACGCCGAGGGCGCGGTCGATGAGGAGATTTCCGGTGGGGATGACATCGACATCGATGCGGTGTTCATCGCCCATGCGCATGATGGCGGCTTCGCCGAATTCCTTGTGGATTTGGGAGATTGCGAGGTCGAGGTTGCGTTTGCGGGTTTCCTGAAGTTTTTCTGAAGCGGAATTTTCTGAGGTAGTTTTGCTGGCCATGATGTTGGGAGGTTGGGAAAGGAGACGGGGTTTAGCAAGTAAAAAATGATGTTCGCTAGAACAAAAATGAGACTTTTATTTGGATTTTGGGGGTTATTTGTTATAAGTTATTGGTTATTAGTGGATTGCTTGATGGGTGAAGAGATGGATTCAACCCGAAATCCGAAGTTCCAGATGAGTTACTGCTAATTTCACAACGGAGACACGGAGGAAACGGAAAACACGGAGGAGCTTCAAAAAGCCATTCTCTGTGTCTTTCAAAACCTCCGTGGTTCGGTGGTAAAAATGCGTAACCTGCCATTCCAACTTCGGAAATCAGGTTTGAGATGGGTTTTCAGAAAGATTTGGGGATGGAAGAGAGGACTTTTGAGACTTCGAGTTCGGTTTGGCAGCGGAGATCCATGAGGCATTTTGGGGAGAGGCAGGGGGCGCATTCGACGTGTTTTTTGAGGACGACGTGGTGTTTGCCGAGTGGTCGTTTCCAGGAAGGGTCGTTGGGGCCGAAGAGGGTGACGCAGGTGGAGCCTGCATGGGCGGCGAGGTGGGGGAGGGAGGCATCGGCGGCGATGACGATTTGGTGGGCGGCGAGGGTGGAGATGGTGGCGGCGAGCGGGGCAGCGTGGAAGAATTCAGCGTCGTTTCCGAGGCGGTTGGCGAGGATTTTTCCGTGTGCCCGGTTGCCGCCGAGGCCGCCGGCGATGGTGATGATTTTTCCTTGGTCGAGGAGGGCTTCCGCGAGTTCCTGCCAGCGATCGAGAGGCCATTCGTGGCTGGGGCCGAAGTCGGATTCCGGAGATAGGAGGACGGAGTTGGGGGAGGCCTGGATGCCGATGGGTGCGGGAGTGAAGTATTCGGGTTGGTTGACCTGGATATCGAGAGAGAGAGCGGTGTTGATGTAGCGGCGGGTGCGGTGTTCGGATGATTTTTCGAGGATTTGGAGGGGATTTGTGAAGAGTTTGGCGAGGGATGAATCTGCGGGGCCGAGGCGTTTGGGGATCTTTGCTTTTAGGAAGGCGGTTGCGGGGATTTGGCTGTCCCATGAGAGGGATGTTTCCCAGTTGTTGCCGATTTGATTGGCGAGGTTTGCGGGGCTGGTTTTTGAGGAGTAGAGGAAGCGTGGGAGGGAGGAGGTTGTGGACCAGAAGAGTTCTTGTTCCTCGCGGCAGATGATGGCGTGGAGGATGCCGGACTTGGACAAGGCGCGTATCGTGGGGACGGCGAAGCAGGCTTCGTCCCAGCGTTCGGGAACGGCGAGGATGAGGCCGTTGGAGGGTGGCATGGTGGTTTATGTTAGAATCCGCAGTTAGGGTTTCATTGATCAACGCAAAGCCGCAAAGGTCGCAAAGGAACGCAAAGCTCTGCTTGTGTGATCAAAAGGAATTGGTTGCGATTTAGACTGGTTGCCAAAAGTTTTCGTGGATTTGGGATTGTCGGGGCAAGATTCCCCGACAACGGCCTGGGGCTGGAATCCCCAGCTACTATTTATTTTTTCTTATCGTCCAAGTTGGCGGCCATGTCTTCTTCGGTGACGGTGGATACGACGCCGTTTTCGGGGACATCGATTTTGGTGATCCAGAGCATGGCGTTGAGGACGATTTTGCGGAAGTTGTCATCGGCCCAATTTTTATGGAAGTGGCCGCCGGTGAAGCCGACGCCTCGGCCGCCGTCTTCGCGTTCGATGGACCACATCATGGTTTCGGGTTCGCCTTTGCGTTCCTGAATGTGGGTGTAGGGGCCTTTGGGGTGGACGTAGGGGCCGTCGCGGACTTCATCGCTGGGAGTGGCGACGAGGAGGTTGGTGATTTTCGATTCTTCTTTTTGGAAGCGTATGGAGAAATACCATTCGTCTTTGATTTTGAAGGGGGAGATGCCGCGTGTGACTGGGTGTTGCGGGAATTTTTCGTAGTTGGCATCCCAGATGGGGTTGGCGGAAAAGTTGGTTTCGTAGGCACCGCCGATCCACTCGCGGAAGACATCGCCGGATTGCTCGTCTTTTCCGCATTCGACGGCGTAGTGCATCATCATCACGCCTGCGCCGCGATCGACTAGTTTTTGGAGGAGTTCACGGTGGTTGCCTTGGAGGGCTGGGTGGCCGTTTCCGCCATCGGCGTAGATGACGACGGCGTCTGCGGTTTCGAGGACTTTGTCATCGCTGACCCAGTGGTTGTTGTGGACTTCGACGTCGAGGCCTTTGACGTTGGCGAGGCATTTTTGGAGGAGGAGGCAGCCGGCGTTGAATTCGTGGAGGCCGGGGCCGTGGCTTGGTTTGCCGGCGATGAGGATGAGTTTTTTGTTGGGGGTTTCCTGAGCGGTGAGCGGGAGGGCGCTTAGGATGAGAGTGAGGAGTGCGAGTGGTGTTTTCATGTTGAGGGATGGTGGAATTGAATACGGTTGGGATCAATGATGATTTTTCAGGGGATGGGAGGTCGGAAAGTCTGAAGGTCTGGATGTCTATTAGTCGTGAGTTGTAGGTTGAAGGGTGGGGGAGTTTTTGACCACGGATTGCACGGATTATCACGGATGAAGATTATGAAAGTGCAGTTTGTGGTTTTGTTGTGGGTTGTGGGATAGAGGTGGCTCGGTTTGGGAAATGATGGGTTGGTGGGGAAAGGGATATGATGCTGGAATGGTTTGATTGATGAATGACGATTTTTGATTTTTAATTTTTGATTTGGGAAGATGGAGAAAATGCTGAATTTTTTGATCGGTAAGTTCGCCAGGTCGGATTTTTGAATTTTGATTTGTTGGGGTTGGGGTTTGGGGTTAGAAGGCGGGACATGAGCAAGGTTAACGCAGCTGTATTGATTGGGGGATCGATTGCGATCGATCACATTAAAACGCCGACGGCGGAGGGGAAAAATCTGTTGGGAGGTTCTGCATCGTATGCGGCGATAGCGGCGTCTTATTTTACGGATCCGGTGCATTTGCTTGGGATCATTGGGAAGGATTTTCCGCAGGAGCATTTGGATTTGTTTGCGACGAAGGGGATTTCGACGGGAGGTTTGGAGCGTTCCGAGGGGGATACATTTTCGTGGTCGGGTTCTTATCATGAGAACATGAATGACCGTGATACGCTGGCGGTGGCGGTGAATGTTCTGGAGGACTGGATGCCGAAGGTTCCGCCTGAGATGGCGTCGTCGCCGGTGGTGGTGTTGGCGAACATGCATCCGCTGAATCAGATGCAGATCATTTCGCAACTGACGGGTGAGAAGCCGTTCATCGCGGCGGATACGATGGATTTATGGATAACGATCGCGAATGCGGAGTTGCATGAGGTTTTGAAGAAGATCGATTTGCTGGTGATCAACGAGTCCGAGGCGAGGGATTTTTGTCAGACGTCGAATTTGATTGTGGCGGGAGATCGTTTGTTGGCGAAGGGGCCGCGTCATGTGGTGATCAAGCTAGGTGAGTTCGGCGCGATTCTTTTCACCAAGGGAGAGGGATTTGATGGGCATAGCGTACCGGGATTGCCTGGTGTGGGGATTTTCCGCTGTGCGGCGTTTCCATTGGCGGAGGTGGCTGATCCGACGGGGGCAGGGGATTCGTTTTTGGGTTCGCTGGCGGGGTATTTGGCTTCGACGGGCAAGGTGGATTTTTCGTTTGATGATATACGTCAGGCGATTGCTTATGGGTCGGTTGTGGCTTCGTTTACCTGTGAGGCGTTTTCGGCGAATCGGTTGGCGGGGGTTACGAGGGAGGAGATTGATGGGCGGTTGGCGTTGTTGAAGAATTTGACGTATTGGCCGTGAGGGAAGGCTGAAGGTCTGATGTTTGGGAGTTGGAGGTCGTACGGTAGGAGTGAGAGCTTTTGACCACGGATTGCACGGAATTTGAAGAGGAGGGATGGAAGGATTTAGGAGGGTTGTGAGTTGTAGGGGATGTCCTCGCTCACGAGTAAGTTTGATTTTTTCACCGCCAAGACGCTAAGTTCGCCAAGTTGGATTGAGTTCGATGGCCGAAGATGGAATGGCAGGAGTCGCATTTTTACCACGGAGCCACGGACGTTTTGGAGCACACAGTCGATCATCTTTCTGCTTCACCATCATCCATTTTTTATTTTGATTATTTGCGGTTAGGGGTGGTGGATTGGTTTAGGGCGTGGAGGGTTTGGGAGTTGGGGGAGAGGAAGGAGTAGGAGGTTGTTAGGGATTGGATGAGGAAGTTTTTGGCGGTTTGGGCGGCGGTGGGGAGGTCTTGGCCGAGGGCGAGAGCGGAGGCGAGGGAAGCGGCGAGGGTGCAGCCGGTGCCGTGGGAGGCTGGGGTGTTGAGGCGGGGGGAGGTGTATGTATGGATGGTGTGGCCATCGATGAGGATGTCGGTGCAATCGTTGGTGTTGAGGTGGCCGCCTTTGAGGAGGGTGGCGCAGCCGTAAAGGGATGAGAGTTGGCGGGCGGCGGATTGCATTTCTGCGAGGGAGGTGATGGGTGTGTTGAGTAGGGTTTCGGCTTCCGGGAGGTTGGGGGTGATGATGTATGCGAGAGGTATGAGTTCCTGGCGGTAGGTTTCGATGGCGTCTGTTTCGAGCAGGGATGCGCCGGTGGAAGCGACCATGACGGGATCGACGACGAGTTTGATGTGGGGATGTTTTTTGAAGATATTGGAAACGATAGCGACATGTGCGGCGGAGCCCAACATGCCTGTTTTGACGACCTGGAGCGGGAAGGATTCCAGCATGAGGAGGATTTGATCTTCGAGCATGGAGGGTGAGACAGGATCGACGCGGCGGACGATGTTGGCGGTTTCCGAGACGATGCATGTGACGGCGGTGAGGCCGTGGAGGTGGAAGTGTTGGAATGTTTTGAGATCGGCCTGGAGACCGGCGCCGGCGGAGCAATCGGAGCCAGCGATGGTGAGGATGGAGATTGGATGTGGCATGGATTGTTTCTTGATTCTTGCTGGGAGAGTTTCAACCTTCTTTCATGCAGAATGACATCAAAGAATTTGTCGGCCTTCGGGTGAGGGTGGACGATGTCATTTATATGCCGAGTCTGGATGCGCCGCCAGATCGTCCGCATCCGTTTGTATATTTCATTTCGATTTTCAATGAGTCGGATATTTCGGTGACGATACGTGGAAGGAAGTGGGTGGTGATTGAGGAGGGCGGGGAGACGACGGTGGTGGAGGGGGATGGGGTGGTGGGGCAGCAGCCGGAGATCGGGCCTGGGGAGCATTTTTCCTACAACAGTTATCATGTGGTGGGGAGGAGGGCGGGAGTTTCCGGGGCGTTTTTTGGGGAGACGCAGGAGGGGGAGTGGATTTATACGCGGATACCGGAGTTTCAGTTGGAGATTCCGGAGTGGGCGTGATGGGGGAAGGGTGAAGGATGAAGGAAAGAGGAGAAATGAAAAAGGCTCTCCTTTTTGGGGAGAGCCTTTTGGGGTTTGGGTTGAGGGGTTTTAGGATTTTACTTCCTCGGGGGTTTCGGATGGCTCGGGTGAGGTTTCGATTTCCTGAGTTGGGGTTTCGATGACTTCTGCGATGGCTGGTGCTTCCTGCGGTTCGTCAGCGGGGGTTTCCTCGATGAGAGAGGTGACCTCTTCCTTTACGGGGTTGAGGGGTGCGAGCTGAGGCATGGTGTTTGTGCTTGGGGCGGATTCTTCGCCTTCAGCAGTTTCGTGCTCTTTGAATTTCGCGCCGGAGACGGTGAGTTTGCGGCCCATAAAGAATTGGTCGTGGAGGACTTCCACGCAGCGTTTTGCTTCGTCGATGTCGAGCATCTCGATGAAGCCGTAGCCTTTGGAGCGATGGGTGGCGCGGTTGTAGATGATTTCGACGCGGCGGACGGCACCGACGCCTTTGAAGAGTTCTTCGAGATCGCTCTCGGAGGTTTCAAAGGAGAGGTTTCCGACGTAAACGCGGCGGCTTTCCACGGATGAGGCATCGCCTCCGCGTGGGCGTCCGTCATTTTCGTTGCGGTCGCGGTCGCGGCGTTTGTTGTTGCGCGGGGCGCTCTCGGAGGAATCGGGTGAGGATTCTCTGTTTTCGGAGCGAGCGTCGCGGGTTTTGGTGCGGCGTGGATCCTGGGTTTTCTCGGTTTTGACGGAGTCGGGCCTGCGCTCGGGGCGGGGAGGTCTGACGGGTTCTTTGTAGAGGCCGATGGCTTTCAGGAGTTTTTGCCACCAGGAGAGAGCTGGGGCGGGCATGGGGCGCCGTTGTGGGGAGCCTTGAGTGCTGTTGTTGTTTGTTCTGCCACCGGAGCGGTTTCCGGACTCGGATTGGCGTCCGTTCGAGCTGCTGCGGTTGGAGTTTTGGTTATTATTGCGGGATTGGCCACTGCGGTTGTTGTTGTTGTTGCGTTGGCGACGGCGTTGTTGTTGTCCTTGATTTGAGGAATTGTGTGTATCGGTTGACATGGTTTTGCATGGTCTGTGTTATGCGGACGGCCCGGCGCGTAGGGGCATGTGGAAGCCCGGCGGTGCAGGAACGGGCTGCGGCGAGATCGTTGCGGCGGAAGGTCACCAGCTTTTTGGTGCTGGGCAAAGCCTCTGCGTTTGCAACGGAGAGGGTATTGGAGTGACCGAAGGCCGGCGATTTGCGCCGTTGTCCGTGAGGTAGGCGTTCCCTGATTTCCTGGCAACTTCTGCTGATTCGAGTTTCTGGGAGAAAGGCGAATGTCGGGAGATGTAGGGTGCCGGATGCGGACATCGGAGTTACGGGGAACGTCTGCTCGGGGGGAAACTAGGGGGGAATTGGTGTTTGGCAAGTCGCAAAAGCTACAACGAGAGTCGAAATAGGGGATTTCAGACGCAATCGGGTCGGTGCTTGCCCACGCGTGCGTGCACAATTATCTCCATTTTGATCGTAAAGCTCGTTCAAAAGGACTTCTCTGAACTTCCAGCAGTCATGAAACATATTTTCAAACTCCTTTTTCCTCTGATCCTGTTGAACAACACGTGCGCGGCGGACAAGCCCAACATCATCTTCGTGCTCTTGGACGACATGGGCTATGGCGAGCCGAAGTGTTATCGCGAAGACAGTCCATTCAACACACCGAACATGGATCGGCTCGCCAAGGAAGGGATGCGTTTCACCGATGCCCACTCGGCCTCCGCCGTCTGCACGCCGACACGCTATGGTATTATGACCGGACGCTACCCATCGCGTATCGGACAATTCGGCGTGCTTACCTCATTCTCACCTTCCATCATTCCCAACACGCGCCTCACCGTCGCTGCCCTGATGAAACAGAACGGCTATGAAACGGCGTGTTTCGGCAAGTGGCACCTTGGCATGGATTGGGGGGATCAAACGGATACGAATCATAACGTCGGAGTAGGGACTACCCTGAAATCCAGTCCGAACTCCGCAGGCTTTGATTACTTTTACGGCTACACCCATTCGCGCAATATGGGGACGGTCATTGAGCAGGACAAGGTCGAAGCCATGGTCAAAGATGTGGAAACACAGCCGCGTCTCGCAAATAAAATCGTCGAGTATCTCAATAAGCCCGAGCGCAAGGAGAAGCCGTTTTTTCTCTACCTACCGCTGTGCCCGCCACACACTCCGGTTGTCGCCGCACCGGAGTTCGCCGGCAAAGGTGGTGGCGGCAAGTCTGCCGAATACGGCGACTGGATCTACCAAGGCGACTGGGTGATCGGCCAAGTCATTGAATCACTGGAAAAACAGGGAATCGCCGACAACACACTCATCATCGTCAGCAGCGACAACGGCGCGGCGAACCGCGCCTACGCACCGTTGCGCGGCTCGAAAACGAGCATTTACGAGGGCGGCCACCGCGTGCCATTCATCGCCCGTTGGCCTGGGAAAATCAAACCTGGCTCCCAGTGCGATGACACCATCTGCCTCAACGACCTCATCGCCACTTGCGCCGAGATTGTGGGTGCGAAGCTGCCCGACAACGCTGGCGAAGACAGTTTCAGCATCCTGCCCGATCTTCTCGGCACCGCGAAAGGCCCGGTGCGCGAGTTCACACTTCATCAGTCCCTGAATGGTGATCTCGCCATCCGCCAAGGCACGTGGAAATTGATTTTCCTGAAGAACGGCAACCGCGAACTCTACAACCTTCAAGAGGACCTAGGCGAAACTAAAAACGTCGCCGAGGCGAATGCTGAAGTCGTCGAACGTCTCACCACACTCATGAAAAAAACCATCGCCGACGGTCGCAGCACCGCAGGTGCGCAGCAGAAAAACGACGTACACATGTCTGTGGATGGAGGCTCCGGCGGTGAGAGGAAAAAGAAGTAGGCGAAGAAAAATTCCACGAAAGAGAAACCAGAAACTCCGATAGATTAACCGATAAAATCCATGAAATCCCTCGCCTTTATCCTCCCACTTATGCTGTTTGCCACGCCAATGATGGCGCAGAAAGATAGCAAAAATCCCACGACCTCGGAAGAGGACTTCGTCACTCCCAAGCGTGACCAGAAGGGGATGAAGGCGGAGCCGGATAAGATCGACCCATCATTGCCCAACGTGCTCATTCTCGGCGATTCGATTTCCATCGCCTATACGATTCCCCTCCGAGCGGAACTCGACGGCAAGGCCAACGTCTTTCGCCCCAAAGACAACTGCGGCGATACCGATTCCGGACTCAGGAATCTCACGAAATGGCTCGGTTCCAACAAATGGGATGTGATCCATTTCAACTGGGGCCTCCACGACCTCTGCTACCGCAACCCGGAAGTAAAAACCCAAGGCCACCGCGACAAGGTGAACGGCAAACAATCCGTCCCGCCCGCCGATTACGATAAGAACCTTGAGGAACTCGTCACACGCCTGAAAGCCACGGGAGCAAGCCTCGTCTGGGCCAGCACCACCATCGTGCCAGAGAACGAGATCGGTCGCTTCGTCGGCGACGATGTGAAATACAACGCCATCGCCGCCAAAATCATGGAGCGCCACGGCATTCCCACCAACGACCTCTATACCTTGTCGAAAAGCCTGAGCGAAAAGCGCGGATCAAGTCGCGGTGACGTCCATTTTAACCAAGAGGATTCCATCCTACTCGCCAAGCAAGCCGCAGCCAGCATTGAACTGGTTCTTGGAAAACGCGCCGCGACGATTCCCCCAAAATGACCGCAATGCGTCGTGAAGCCTGCCGGATGCCGTAACTTTTCGTCAT
>JBGSRM010000303.1:0-12338 GCA_041737575.1 Akkermansiaceae bacterium | reverse complement strand
GTTGCGGAGCTGTGTACGGATGTCTGGACTAGATTGTGATCCCCTCAATCGAATACCCATCACGGCTTATCGAGGCTAAATGAGCTTGAACTATCGACAGAATAGCCGCCCGAAGCTATTTTCATGCCGAACACTACTGGCTGGAATCCCCAGCTACTATTCACAAAGCGAATGCACTTTTGGCAAATCGTCTACTTGAGAAATCAGGGTGAGTCGTGGCTTGCAAAGGGAGGGGGTGTGGGGTCAGTTTCTGCGGCAACGATATGTCGAATAACAAGAGTGCGATTAGCCCGATACGGGCGGAGGATTTTCCTGAGTGGTATCAGCAGGTGATTAAGGCGGCGGATTTGGCGGAGAATTCGGAGACGCGGGGGTGTATGGTGATAAAGCCGTGGGGGTATGGGATTTGGGAGTTGATCCAGCAGCAGTTGGACAGGCGTTTCAAGGAGACGGGGCATGAGAATGCGTATTTTCCCTTGTTGATTCCGTTGTCGTATCTGGAGAAGGAGGCGGAGCATGCGGAGGGTTTTGCGACGGAGTGTGCGGTGGTGACGCATCACCGGCTGGAGGTGAGGAAGGATGAGTTGACGGGGAAGACGAAGATGATTCCGACGGGTGAGCTGGCGGAGCCGTATGTGATCAGGCCGACATCGGAGACGATCATTGGGGCGGCGTTTGCGAGGTGGGTGCAGTCGTATCGGGATTTGCCGTTGTTGATTAATCAGTGGGCGAATGTGATGAGGTGGGAGATGAGGCCGCGGTTGTTTTTGCGGACGGCGGAGTTTTTATGGCAGGAGGGTCATACGGCGCATGAGACTAAGGAGGAGGCGGTGGTGGAGACGCGGATGATTCACAAGTTGTATGAGGAGTTTTTGCGGGATCATCTGGCGATTCCGGTGATTCCGGGGGAGAAGACGGAGAACGAGCGTTTTCCTGGAGCTGATATGACGTTGACGGTGGAGGCGATGGTGCAGGACCGGAAGGCGATTCAGGCGGGGACTTCGCATTATCTGGGGCAGAATTTTTCCAAGGCGCAGAATATTTGTTTCACGGGGAGGAGTGGAGTGCAGGAGTTTGCGCATACGACTTCGTGGGGGGTTTCGACGCGTTTGATCGGGACGTTGATCATGGCGCATTCGGATGATGATGGTTTGGTTTTGCCGCCGCGTGTGGCGACGAAGCAGGTGGTGATCATTCCGGTGACGCCGAAGGAGGACAGTCGTGAGGCGGTGTTGGCGGCGTGTCATGCGTTGGCGGAGACGTTACGGACGACGAGGACGTATCAGGGGGATGCGATTCGTGTGCATGTGGATGCGCGTGATGTGCAGGGCGGGCAGAAGAAGTGGGATTGGGTGAAGAAGGGTGTGCCGGTCCGGATTGAGATCGGGCCTCGGGATATTGAGTCGCGCAAGGTTTGTATGCAGCGGAGGGATATGGCGGTGAGTGAGAAGGAGTTTTTAGATAAGGAGGATTTTATTCAGAATGTGCCGAACGTGTTGGAGGAGATTCATACGAACATGTTGGCGAGGGCGTTGGCGTTTCGGGATGCGAATATTGTGGCGTGTAATGAGTTGGAGGAGTTTCATGCGCACTGGAGCGGTGAGAATCCGGGTTGGTTGGCGACGCCTTGGGCGGGGACGGCGGAGGAGGAGGATGAGTTGTCAAAGAAGCACAAGATTGCAATTCGGTGTTTGCCGATTGAGAATGCGGGGCTGAGGGCTGAGTTGCTGGGGAGTGTGGGGAAGGTTTGTTTTTTGACGGGGAGGGAGAGTGAGGGGGTTGCGATTTGGGGGAGGAGTTATTGATTTTTTTGGGAAGAATTTTCTTAACCACGAAAGGCACGAAATACACGAAAGGGAGAGTTTTTTGGGATTTCTTTGGTTGGGGGATGAAGCTGGGGAGGAGGATATTTAACCACGGATCCGACTTCGCCAAGGCTACGACGGACAAGTTTCACGGATTATCACGGATAAGAGTAGGGTTTGCTGGGTGTGTGTTTTTGATTGAATCTGTGGCTCGACAATTTTTTTTGTGGAGTTAGGTTGGGGGGATGAAACGAATTTTTTGCGCGGCGTATTTTTGTGCGTGTGTGGGAGTTGGTGCGCAGGAGGCGGGGGATAGGCCGAAGGTGACGCTGGATGATATTCGTTATTTTTTGGAGGTGAATGAGGATGAGTTGAAGGGGATTGCGAAGTCGCTGGTGGAGGGTGGGGATACGAACCGTTTGTTTTATTTTCCGACGAGGGATGAGCCGACGACGCCTGCGAAGTGGGGGTATCGGTATGAGGATGTGAAGTTCAAATCAGAGGATGGGACGGATTTGCATGGATGGTTTTTGAAGGCGAAGGGTGGGAAAGCGAAGGGGACGGTGGTTTTCTCGCATGGGAATGCGGGGTCGTTGGGGCATCATTTGGGTTTTGTGACGTGGTTGGCGGAGGCTGGGTATCAGGTGTTGATGTATGATTACCGAGGGTTCGGGAAGTCGAGTGGTGAGCTGAATAGGAAGGGAATGGTGGAGGATGTGAAGGCGGCGTTCGAGTATGCGGCGAGCAGGAAGGATGTGGCGCCGAACAGTTTGATTTCATACGGGCATAGTTTGGGTGGCGCGAAGTCGGTGACGGCATTGGCGGAGGCGAAGCCGAAGGGTTTGCGGGCGATCGTGATTGACGGGGCGTTTGCGTCGTATCAGGCGATGGCGGTGTTTGTGGGGGGGGCATATGGGGCGAAGCTGATCAGTGACGAGCTATCGCCGAAGGATTATATTTCTAAGTTGGCGGGGACGCCGGTTTTGGTGGTGCACGGAGCGAAGGATCAGGTGGTTCCTTTCACGCAGGGCAAGGAGTTGTTTGATAAGGCGGAGGAGCCGAAGACTTTGTTCGAGGTGAAGGAGGGGAGGCATGGGGATTCGCTTTCGCGTGATGCGGGGGCGTTCCGGAAGAAGATGTTGGAGTGGTTGGAGGAGAGGATTTGAGGGGGGGCTTCCTTTTTCTTTTTGGCCATTGGAAGAGATGGATTGTAATAATAATGTTTTGCAACGCATAGGAACGGCGGCACCGATGTGAAGCTTAAAATTGATCAAACGGCTTCTTCGACCTCGCCATCTCCGCCTCTTGTTCGCCTTTTAATAGCAGTTTGCTACCAGTCACGGGGCGCGATGACGTCTTCAATATCGACCTCGAAGCCATAAGCCTCGACAATGAACGCAAAATCCTCGCCTAGTGCCTCTCGAGCGCCTGTATCAAGCTCACTGTCATTCTCCTCGAACTCCTCCGCAAGATCGTTGATGCGTTCGGTGGCAGCATGAGTGAGTTCTAAAAGCTCTGAATCAGAGGAAGGCCTTTTGGCTTCGATCTGCACACATAGCTCGACCAAAATCTGCTTACACTTGTCCACGAGAAAATTTGGGAAATAGCCGTCATCATACATGCCCTTTAGAAATTCGTAATCTGCTAGCTTTGAGTTTGTAATGGTCATTGCGGTTGGAAATTCTGTGGGTTTTGGAGGCTCTGATTCATCCGAGCAACTAATTGTTATCAGTCCCAGCACGACCGTTAGAATTACAATTTCAAATCTGGTACTGATTATGATATTCATCCTCTGGCGAACGGTATTATTTACCCACCTGTCGGAGTTGTGGGGTGTTGCGCGACTGGTCGTTGAATAGGGTAAAGGGCGACATGGGAGGCTGCGTATTTACCATGCGATTCATATGGAATTTTTAAACTTAGGGTTGGGGTAGTGCCAAGGCAAATGTGGGAGGACAAGGCGTACGGGAACAAGCTAGGGAGAAGATGAAGCCCGGTTATGATACAAGTGATTGACTGAGCGAGGGGTAGATACCGCCGCCAATTCCGCTATGTCGCAGGCTGCCAACGGCATGGTAGAATTCCGGCTCGTCGGTGCGGGTGAGGAGCGGGGTTTGCCGCTCGCCGCCGTTTTGTGTGGGTGTTTTAACCCCGGGTTTCGCGTTGCTGTACCCGGGGCTACGATCTGACAGCCCTCCGGGCTTGCATGTCAGGTTAAGGGGTGGGTTTTTTTCTCGGATGCTCATGAATGTGGGGAGTTGATGATTCAGAATCTTGTTCTGATGGAGCCACGAAGATTGCTGCGGATGGTGCGGAGGTCTTGTTCGCGGGCGTGGAGGGTTTTTTGTCGGAGTCTGGTAACGGCGAAGAAGCCGATGATGGGCAATATGATGACGAGTGCGGCGTATCCGAAGCGGGTGAGGAGATCGAATCTGCGGTCGCGTAGGACGACTCCCAATGCCCAGAGCTGTGCGAGGATGGCTACGGCAGTTATGGCGAATATGAGGGGATCGCGGTTCATTCAGGGGGAGAGGGTGATGGTGTTTTTGCCGGAGATTTCGGTTTCTAGGATCCAGCGGTTGTTGGTGAGGGTGGCTTTGGTGGGTTTGCCGTTGAGGGTGATGGTTTTTGAGTTGGGGAGGTTGGGGAGTTCGATGCGGGCGGGCATGTTCGCGGGGAGGGTGATGTTTAGGGTGAAGGTTTTTTCGTTTTTCCAATCGATGAGGATGGGGCCGTGAGGGGTGGGAATTTTTCCGGAGGCGTGAGAGAGTTGGGCGATGTGGGGTTTGATGATGGCTTTTTTCCAGCCGGGAGTGAGGGGTTGGGCGCCGAGAATGTAGCGTGGGAGGAGGTTGGCGGGGGCGGCGCCCCAGGCGTGGTTCCAGTCCTGGTTGGGTTTGTATTTTTGATCCCATGCTTCGTAGGTGATGGTGGTGCCGGTGTTGAGCATGTGTTTCCAACTGCGGTCGCCATCGGCGAGGATGAGTTCCATGGCTTTGTCGTCGGCGTCGTTTTGGAAGAGGGCTTCCATGAGGTATTGGGAGGCATAGACGGAGCAGTCCATGCCTTTTTTGCGGAGGAAGTTGAGGACGCCGGGGATTTTATCGGGAGGGACGAGGCCGAAGGCGAGGGGGAAGAAGTTGGCGTGGTGGGAGGAGTGGTCGGTGCCGAAGCCGTCGCGGTAGAGGCCGGTGGTTTCGTTGAAGAGTTTTTGCTGGAAGATGGTGAGTTTGGCTGAGGCCAGAGCGCGGTATTTTTCTGCTTCGTCGGTTTTTCCGATGGCTTCGGCGATGTCGGCGAAGTCGATGAGGGATTTGATGTGGAAGGCGTTGACGACGGTGTTGGTGTCGGTGAAGACGTAGCCGTCGCGCTCAGTGTGAGGCCAGTCAACGATGTCGCCTTTGCCGATTTTTTGTTTGTCGGATTTGATGAGGCCGTCAGAACCGGAGCGTTCGAGGAGGAGTTTGGTTTTGAGTTTTTCGTAGCGTGGGGCGAGCCATGCGGGGTCGCCGTTTCTGATCCAATCGGCGTGGGCGATGAAGATCATGTGGGATGCCCATTCGGTGGGCCATGTGGCGTAGTTGATGAGGTAGTCGTAGGAGCGGCGTGCGAAGCCGGAATCGGTGGAGGTGTAGTAGTGGGAGAGTTGGTTGAGGTAGGCATCGGCCTCGTAGGGGATGCGTTCGCGGTCGCCATCTACGTAAACGCCGGCGAAGGTGGTGGCTTTGATGGAGTATTTGCAGAGTTCCCAGATTTGGTTGAGGGTTTCGTCCGAGGAGGTGAAGTGGGAGTCGTCCTCTTTCCATGAGGAGGCGAAGGCGGCGCGGCGGGTGATGTGTTCTGGTTTGAGTTCGCCTTTCCAGCCTTCGATTTCGATCCAGCGGAAGGGGAGAATGACGCCCCATTCGGGAGGGGTGAGGATGGCGGGGGGGTGGGATTTGGATTTGGTTTCGGTGTTTCGTTTGTCGGCGGGTGGGGCGGCGATGATGGGGGTGGAGCCGGTGAGGGTGAGTTTGGCGAGGTTGTAGCGGACGGTGCCGGGGGGCTTGCGGTTGATGCGTCCTTTATCGAAGGCTTCGCCGAAGTGGATGGTGAGTTGGGCGTTGGAGTTTTCGGGTGGTGTGAGCTGGATGTTGGCGAAGGCGACTTTTCCGAAATCGATGAGGTGGGTGCCGTCGGGGAGTTTGGTGATGGAGAGGGGTTTTTGATCGGTGAGGGAGACGGGGTGTTGGGCGAGGATTGAGGATGTGAGTGCGAGGGAGAAGAGGAGGGTTTTCATGGTTGGGTTTGGTTTTTGGGTTTTGATTTTCACCGCAGAGGCGCTGAGGTCGCGGAGGGACGCTGAGCTGGGGTTGTGTTAGTTTTTTCCACGAAAAACACCAAATACACCAAATACACGAAATACACGAAATACACGAAAGGGGAGTGGAGTGGCTTGGTTTGATTGATGATTTCGGATTGATGATTTTTGATTTTTGATTTGGGAGAGGTGTTTGTGAGGAGAGCGAATATTTATACTGTCAGGCTTGGTTCCATTCGCCGAGGCGGCGGAATTTGTTGTAGCGTTCGTTGAGGAGTTGTTGGGTGGGGAGGGATGTGAGGTGGTTGAGGTGTTTGGTGATGGTTTCGCGGAAGGCGGTGGCGGTGGCGGTGTGGTCGTGGTGGGCACCGCCTTGGGGTTCGGGGATGACGTCGTCGATGAGGTTGAGTTTTTTGAGGTCTGGGGCGACGAGTTTCATGGCTTCCGCGGCTTCCGGGGCGTGTTTGCGGTGTTTCCAGAGGATGGCGGCGCAGCCTTCCGGGGAGATGACGGAGTAGTAGGCGTTTTCCATCATGAGGACGCGGTCTGCGACGCCGATGCCGAGGGCACCGCCGGAGCCGCCCTCGCCGATGACGACGGCGATGATGGGTGTTTTGATGAGCATCATTTCGCGGAGGTTGAAGGCGATGGCTTCGGCGATGTTGCGTTCTTCCGCGCCGATGCCGGGGAAGGCGCCGGGGGTGTCGATGAGGGCGATGACGGGCATGGAGAATTTTTCGGCGAGTTTCATGAGGCGGAGGGCTTTGCGGTAGCCTTCCGGGTGTGCTGAGCCGAAGTTTCGTTTGAGGTTTTCCTTGGTGTCGCGGCCTTTTTGGTGGCCGAGGACGACGCATTTATGACCGCCGAGCATGGCGAAGCCGCCGGGCATGGAGGCGTCGTCTCCGATGTGTCTGTCGCCGTGGAGCTCGGTAAAGTCTGAGAAGGCGAGGGAGACGTAGTCGAGCATGAAGGGGCGTTGGGTATGGCGGGCGATTTGGACGCGTTGCCACGGGGTTAGGGTTTGGTAGATGGAGGCGCGGGTTTCGGCGAGTTTGCGCTCCATGGTTGCGATTTCGTCCGAGAGGTCGAGGCTGTGGGAGGCGGCTTTGGAGCGGAGTTTCTCGATTTCTTTTTCGAGTTCGGCGGCGGGTTTTTCGAAGTCGAGGAGTTGCATGTGATGTGAAAATTCAGATTTTAAGTTTCAAACTTCAATGAAGTGGGAGATGGGCGAATGTATGGAGGTTATGAGGGTAAGGGAATCGGAAAAGCGTCATTTTCCGCGTCATTTTTTAGGGGAGCGGAATTCGACCTCGTTGCCGGTGCGGGTGAGTAGGAAGAGTTCTTCGAGGTCGGAGTTTTTGAGGTAGATGCCGCGTTGGGGTGTTTCGTCGGATTCGTGGTAGGGGAGGATTTGGATGTTGGGGTTTTTGAGTGTGATGGATTTGGAGGTGGCGCGGTAGTTGGGGGCGGTGGGTTGGATGGTTTTTTTGTCGATGGATGCGGTGCGTGAGGAGATGGAGGTTTTGCCTTGGGAGGTTGTGGTGCCGACGATGTCGAGGATGGGGTAGTCGGCGATGAAGCGGGCATCTTGCCAGAGGGAGAGGGATTTGCGGTGGGGCTCGATGACGATGCGGTAGTTGAGGGGCATGTAGGTGAGTTCGTCGCCGGGTTGGAGGCTTTTGAGTTCCATCATGCGGTTGAGGTGGATGATGATGTCGAGGGAGGTTTCGAGGCGTGCGGCGATGGCGAAGTAGGAGTCGCCGCGTTTTACGGTGTAGGTGGATTTGCCGTCGGTGAAGGAGGGGGAGAGGATTTCATCGAGGTTCATCATGCTGAGGATGCGGCGGGCGGTGGGTGCGGCGGGAGAGGAGGGGAAGGTGTTGACGATGGCGAGGAGTTTTTCGCGGCCTTCCTTGATTATGCCGAGGGCTAGGAGTTCGTGAGCTTTTTGGAAGTAGCGGTCGCCGGGTTCGTAGTCCGGCATTTCTGCGGCTTCGAGGTTTTTAGCGAAGTCCTGTTCGCTGCTGTCTTTGATGAGGGAGCCAGCGTCCGGGATGATTTTATCGAAGATTTTCGCGATGGGTTTTACGGTGATGGGTTTTACCGTGATGTGGTAGGCGAGGAGTGCGGTGAACGAGAGGACGGTTAGGACGATGAGTCCTGCGATGATTTTGAAGATGAGGCCGATTCTCATGAGTTGGGGAATCGGGATTAGATGAGGCCTTTGCGACGGAGGTCGAAGGAGTTGATTTCGTGGGAGCGGAGGATCATTTCGAAGGAGAATTTGAGGATGGAGATTTCCCAGGTGTCGTCGACGCCTTCGATGATGGCGAGGGAGGGGTTACCGGATTTGCGGATGTCATCGAGGAGGCGTTCGCGGACGGCCTCGATGGAGTCTTGGATGAGTTCCTGGTGGACGGCGCCGCGTTTGAAGCGGAAGCCGTATTGGAGGAAGGCGAGGTTGTGGCCTTTGTCTTTGAATTTTTCGACGAGGGAGTCGAAGCGTGCGCGGGCGGTTTCATCGAAGCCGTCGAGTTCGACGGTGCAATAAGGATCGGGGCGGAGGATGCGAGGTTTCATGGCTTCGACTTCGCCGGAGCGGATGCGGACTTTGCCGACTTCGTCCATGGGTTCTGTTAGAAGCTGGAAGGTGAAGCGGGTTTCGCCGAAGGTTTGGATGCGGTGGTCTGGCTCGTGGAGGACACGAGTTGTTTCCATGGCGTATTGGATGTCGTCTGGGGAGGGCATGTCGATACAGTGGCTTAAAGTCTTAAAGTCTCAAGGTCTTAAAGTCGGAATGATATGGAGGCGGGGTTCAGTCGATGGCGGGGAGGAATTCTGGGAGGGTTCCGGGGACGCCGGTGAGGCGGGGGGTGGCTTCCCATGATTCCGAGTTTCCTAGGATGCGGGTGCCGATGCGTTTGAGGGAGTTGATGATCTCTAGGGGAGGTTTGCTGGTGTATTGGATGCGTTCTTTTTTTTCGGCGGGGAGGAAGGACCATGCGAAGCGGAAGCGGGAGTCAACGGTTCCGGGTTTGGCTCCGTAGATGCGGGTTTCACCGAAGCGGAGGTCTGTGATCCAGATGCCTTGGGCGTGTGGGCGTGCGATCCACCAGCCATCCGAGAACCATTGGAGGGTTTTGATTTCGCGTTCGTTGGCGTGGGGTTGGAGGGTTTCGGTGTTGCGGGGGTAGATGGTCCAGCGGATGGGCTGGGATGGTGGATCGAAGACCGAGCGGTAGCCGA
Organism: Akkermansiaceae bacterium; assembly: GCA_041737575.1. Classification (GTDB taxonomy): domain Bacteria; phylum Verrucomicrobiota; class Verrucomicrobiia; order Verrucomicrobiales; family Akkermansiaceae; genus Luteolibacter. The sequence continues at coordinate 2,987 of JBGSRM010000303.1, read as the reverse complement.
CCCAGATTTCGTCCCCGTAGTCGGCGATGGAGCGCCAGAGGAGGGTGTTGAGGGGTGTGGGGGCTTCGATGCGGCGGAGGGGGATTTTATTTCTGCGGGCGAGGTCAGCGTCGAAGGCGGAGGATACGAGAAATTTCATGCCGAAGCTGAAGAGGACGTATAGGGAGCTGATGGAGAGGCCGTAGATGAGGAGGCGGGTGCGTTTTTTCTGGGATTTTTTGGAGCGGAGGAAGGCGAGCCAGATGAGGGAGACGAGGAGGGGTAGGGTGTAGAGGGGATCGATAATGAATATGTTGTTGAAGGCGATGCGTTGGTCGGAGAAGGGCCAGAGGACGGAGGTGCCGTAGGCGGTGAAGCAGTCGATGAGGACGTGTGTGGACCAGGCGAGGAAGACGAAGGTGGCGGCGCGGGTTGGGGAGATTTTATCGCGTTTCCAGAGTTTTGAGAGGGGTTTGGCGAGGAGGAGGGAGGCTAGCACCATGAGGAGTAGGGAGTGGCTGGCGCCACGGTGGAACTCGAGTTCCCGAGCGTTGTCGAGGAGTGGGTTGAAGATGACGTCGAGGTCGGGGAGGGTGCCGAAGAGGGCGCCCCATGCGAGGGCGCGGTTGCCGATTTTTTTTCCGAGGACGGCTTCGCCGATGGCGGCGCCGAGGGTTGCTTGGGTGAGGGAGTCCATGGGGGAGTCGGAGAGTCGGAAGGTCGGAAAGTCTTAAAGTCTTAAAGTCTTAAAGTCGGAAGGTCGGATTGATGATTGATGATTGATGATTTTTGATTTTTGATTTTTGATTTTATGGTTTGGGGTTTAGGTTGTTGCCGAATTCGTTCCAGAGGAGGCGGGTGATGTGGGATTGGATGGCGGGGAGGGGGTCGTCGAGGGTTTCGGGGGCGGGGTTGTAAGAGGTGTTTTTGGAGAGATGGCTGCGGATGAGGTTGAAGGTGGTTTTGAGGATTTCGTGGTGGAGGGTTTCCTGGTCGTCGGAGGTGAATGATAGGACGTCGGTGGAGATTGGTTCTTCGCCCTGGCCGTTGATCCATACGGCGATGGGTGTGGGTGCGTTTTTGTTTTGGATGGATTTTCCGATGTTGAGTTTGTAGGAGAAGAGGACGAGGCCGGAGGAGGCGGTGTTGAGTTCGGTGGTGATTTTTTCGAGGATTTCGGGGAGGATTTCGGCGAATTTTTCGCTGGTGCCGATTTGGATGATGGCGGGGTGGGATTTTTGAGGATCGGAGTTCCAAGGTGTGAGGGAGGGGCGGATTCTGCGGATGGAGGTGGCGGCTTCCTGGATGTGTTCGGGGGAGGCTTGGGAGAGGTCGAGGACGCGTTCGAGGGCGAGGGTTGCGCGTTCGAGGGCTTTCTCGTTTTCGAGGGCGGCGGCGAGGCGGAGGAGGGTTTCGGCTCCTTCGGGTGCGCGGTCTGAGTAGGAGTCGAGGGCGGGGGGGGAGGTGATGTCGCCGATGTCGATGGGTTCGAGGGAGGTGAGGGGGTCGTTGGTGGTGTTTGTGTTATCCGGGATGGGGATTTTTATGGAGATGGCGTCTTGTGTTGAGGAGGGTGTGACGAGGGAGGCGAGGGCTTCGCGGCGGATGGTATCGATCTCCGCCTCGGAGGGAGGGGAAAGGAAGTCGTAGTGGCGGGTGTTCAGCCACCATGTGAGGGATATGGTGATGAGGGCGAGGAGGATGGCGATGGGTAAGGGGACTCGCATGGGAGGTCGGGCGAGAATGTAGGCAGGGTTTGGTGGAAGCAAACAAAGAAAAAACCCACCGGCGGTGTGCGGGTGGGTTTTTGAGAGTTGTTAGGAGGTGGATTAGTCAGCGCTTTTGACGAGGAGGGCGCGTTTACCGACACGACCGCGGAGGTAGTGGAGTTTGGCGCGGCGGACTTTGCCTTTGGCGGTGACTTCGATTTTGGCGATACGCGGTGTGTGGACGGGGAATACGCGCTCGACGCCTTCGCCGTAGGAAATTTTGCGGACGGTGAAGGCGGCGTTGATGCCACTACCGCGTTTTGCGATGACGAGGCCAGCGAAGATCTGGATACGCTCTTTGCCACCTTCGACGACGCGGCAATGGACTTTTACGGTGTCGCCGACGCTGAAGGGGGCGACATCTTCTTTGAGTTGTTCTTGTTCGATTTTCTTGATGATGTCCATGGTCGTGGGTGGGAAAGAGTTTGGGCGCGAAAGCGCGGGGCGAGATGGCTAGAGGAGGGGTGAGGTTTTTGCAAGGGTGAAATTTGGATTTTGGGGATTATTTTTTGATTCTTGCGAGAGTTAATTGACTACGAAAGTCACGAAATGCACGAAAGCGGGAGGGATTCAGCGGTTGTTGATGAGGGATGCGGAGTTTCTAGCACGCCTTTCAGGGTGCATTTTTGAGGATGTTTGACCCGGGGTGGTCGGTGACGGGCACCTCGACCCCGGGTTAATTTCTGTAATCCCTTTGGGATTTATGGGAGATGAACTGTTTTTCTTGCTGGGATGTCCTTGTCCATAAGCAGAGTTGGTCTTTTTGAGAAAACGCCTCTGCCTTCGAGGATTAAATCTTCTGTTCTGCTTTTCAGTAAAATCCAGGAAGGGATTATTTTTTGTAGATGGTGGAGGGGTCGAAGGCGAGGTCGGTGCTGGTGAATTGGAGGGCGGCGGGGGAGCCGGGGATGATTTTGCGGTAGAAGCAGGAGTTGCGGCCGGTGTGGCAGGCGCCTGCGCCGATTTGTTGGACGATGAGGATGAGGGCGTCCTGGTCGCAGTCGGTTCGGATTTCGATGATTTTCTGGGTGTGGCCGGAGGTTTTGCCTTTGTGCCAGATTTCGGAGCGGGAGCGTGACCAGTAAACGGCTTCGCCAAGTTCGAGGGTGAGTTTGAGGGATTCGGCGTTCATGTAGGCGAGCATGAGGGGCTCTTTGGTATCGGCATCGATGGCGATGGCGGGGATGAGACCGTCGGTATCGAATTTGGGGGCGAAGTCGGTGGATTCCTCGATTTGTG
>JBGSRM010000206.1:0-10175 GCA_041737575.1 Akkermansiaceae bacterium | reverse complement strand
CTGGGAGAAGACGGATTGGAGGTGGCTTTCAAAGAGGGCGCGGGCGTTGTGGAGGTTCTTTTCGGCGTTGGCTTTGGCGTTGGCGAGGCCCGCGAACGCTTCGTCGAGGATGCCGCAGATGCGGTGTTGCTCGGGGAGGGGTGGGACGGGCATCTCAATTTGTAGTAGCTCCGACTTAACGAGACTTGGAATTGTCGTTCCGCGATTGAGCGCGCTGAAATTGTAGAACAAACTGAAAAAATATAGAAACCGTGGGTGTAAGCCTGCTTTGGCTGCGAGGCCAAAGGCCGTGTCTACATTCCAAAAACGAGTTTCGGCATAAATGGGGCTGTTTATATTTCCCTTTCTTCCGATGATGGTTGTTCCTGCTTCGCAAATATAATCAGTCGCCATCCCCATCACATTTCCAGCACTCCCGTAGATCGGAAATTCACCAACCGCCGATTCAACTTCACGTTGATTCCGACCGTTTCGAATTTCCAAAACCTCACTAAATGTTTTTGTCTGCCATCCCTTCTTCATAACAGCGCCTTGATGGATTTCAGGACCTTCGCGCTCTCCGCATCCAACTCGGCGATTTCCTTCATGATGTCCGCCGGGCTGCGGTGGGTGATTTCCTCCCCACCGTCGGGGTTTTTCACGGAGAGATCGAAGGTGGATTTGTCGATGTCCGCGACTTTAACGCTCCAACTCTTGGGCGAGTCGGCGAAGGTTTTTTGGAGTTGGATGAACTCGGTGAGGTCGGCGTCGTTGAGCGGGTTGGTTTTCCCCATGTTGCGGCCGGGGTCGAGTTGATAGAACCAGACCTTCCGGGTGGGCGCGCCTTTTTCAAAGAACAACACCACGGTCTTCACACCCGCACCGAGGAAGGTGCCGCCGGGGCAGTCGAGCACGGTGTGGAGGTTGCAACTTTCCAAGAGAAGTTTCCGCAGGCTGACGGAGGCGTTGTCGGTGTTAGAAAGAAAGGTGTTCTTGATGACGATACCGCCGCGTCCGCCAGCTTTGATAATTTTGATAAAATGCTGGAGGAAGAGGAAGGCAGTTTCGCCTGTTCTGATTGGGAAGTTTTGCTGGACTTCGGGCCGCTCCTTGCCACCGAAGGGCGGATTGGCCATGACGATGTCGTAACGGTCCTTTTCCTGAATATCGGCGAGGTTTTCGGTGAGGGTGTTGGTGTGGACGATGTTCGGAGCCTCGATGCCGTGGAGGATCATGTTCATGATCCCGATGACGTAGGCGAGGGACTTCTTTTCTTTTCCGAAGAAGGTTTTCGTTTGTAGGGTTTTGAGGTCCTTGGTGGTGAGCTTGCCGCTGGACTTGAGGTAATCGAAGGATTCGCAATGGAACCCGGCGGAACCGCAGGCACCGTCGTAGATGGTTTCGCCGATCTGCGGTTTCAAGACATGGATGATGGCGCGGATGAGCGGACGCGGTGTGTAATACTCGCCGCCATTGCGCCCGGCGTTGCCCATGTTCTTGATCTTGGCTTCGTAGAGGTGGGAGAGTTCGTGTTTCTCCTTCTGCGAGCCGAATTGCAGTTCGTCCACGTGGTCGATGATCTCGCGGAGGTTGTAGCCGCTCTGGATCTTGTTGCGGATCTCGCCAAAGATTTCGCCGATCTTGTATTCGATGGTGTTCGGGCCGCTGGCGCGTTGTTTGAAGCCATGCAGGTAGGGGAAGAGCTTCTGGTTGACAAATTCCCGGAGGTCGTCGCCGGTGAGAGCCTCGTTGTGGTCGATCTCGCCGCTCTTGGTTTTCGGAGCCGCCCATTTCCCCCAGCGGTAGGCGGGATCGAGGATGTAGGAGTATTTATTCCCCTCAAGCTCGGCCTCGGTGGCTTTGTCGGCTTCCAGGGAATCGAGGTATTTCAGGAACAGGAGCCAGGAACTCTGCTCGGTGTAGTCAAGCTCACTGGTGCATCCGGCGTCTTTCCAGAGAACATCGTCGATATTTTTAAAGGTTTGCTCAAACATTGCGGAATCTCCCACAAGTTCTAACCACCCCCCCAATCTCGGGAAGATTAAAATGGATAAACTGGGGATTAGGCGGGGGCGTTTCTTTACAGCATACCCGCACCCCGCTTGTGAAAAATTTCACAAAGCACACTTGCCGCCCGTCACTTGCCCCCGCATAGTCCCGCGCGAGGCAAACCTGCCTCCCTGAATCTGCCTTTCTCCCAAGTCATGAGCGAATCTCCAACGGCCACCGCGGAACTCAAACTACCTAAAGACATCGCTGCCGAAAAAGGCATGGTGAATGTCCAAATCGACGGCGCATGGTACCAATTCCCCAAAGGCACTCGCATGATCGAAGCCTGCCGCTCCGTCAAAAAAGACGTCCCCTACTACTGCTACCATCCCAAACTCACCGTCCCCGGCAACTGCCGCATGTGCCTCGTCCAAATGGGAATGCCTCCCCGCCCCGCACCCGGCCAAGAACCCACCCGCGACGATGACGGCTATGAAATCATCTCATGGATGCCCCGCCCCGCCATCTCCTGCGCCAACACCATCGCGGAAAACATGGGCATCCGCACCACCGGCGACCTCGTCGAAAAATGCCGCCAAGGCGTCATGGAATTCCTCCTCATCAACCACCCCCTCGACTGCCCCATCTGCGACCAAGCCGGCGAATGCCGACTCCAGGAACAATCCGTCGGCTTCGGCCGCGGCGTCTCCCGCTTCGTCGACATGAAAGTCAAAAAACCGAAAAACGTCGACATCGGCCCCCGCATCCGCCTCGACGACGAACGCTGCATCATGTGCTCACGCTGCATCCGCTTCATGGATGAAGTCGCCAACGACCCCGTCCTCGGCTTCACCCAACGCGGCACCCACACCACCCTCACCGTCCACCCCGGCCGCCTCCTCGATCACAACTACTCCCTAAACACCGCAGACATCTGCCCCGTCGGCGCCCTCACCTCCAACGACTTCCGCTTCCAAATGCGCGTCTGGTTCCTCAAAGAAACCCCATCCATCGACGTCAACTGCGGCACCGGCACCAACATCCTCATCCACACCCGCGGCAACACCATCCACCGCATCACCCCACGCCAAAACAACGACGTCAACTCCAACTGGATCCCCGACTCACACCGCCTCAACTTCCACTACATCGATAGCGAATCCCGCCTCACCGATCCCCTCCAAGGGAGCGCGGGCGTCTCGCCCGCACCCCATCAACCCACTTCCTGGTCAGAAGCCTTCAACACAACCTCCACCCGCCTCAAACAATTCGCACCCGATGAAATCGCCATCATCGCCTCCGCCCGCATGACCAATGAGGAACTCTTCCTCGTCAAAAAACTCGCCACCACCCTCAATACCCCACACCTCTCCCTCGTCCCCCGCCAAGGCGAACCAGACAACCTCCTCATCGCCGCAGATCGCAACCCCAACACCACCGGCGCAAAACTCATCCTCGGCACCACCGATCCCTTCGAAAAACTCACCTCCATCCGCGACTCCATCCGCTCCGGAAAAATCAAAGCCCTCCTCGTCTTCCACGAAGACCTCATCACCGATGCAGACTTCACCCCGGAAGACCTCTCCCAGCTCGACTTCCTCCTCCAAACCGCCCTCCTCGCCAACCCCACCGCCAACCACGCACACATCGTCCTCCCCGGCTCCGCCTTCGCTGAAAAACGCGGCTCCATGGTAAATCTAACAGGCCGCCTCCAACGCCTCAACCGCGCCATCGAGCCCCACGGCCAATCCCGCGACGATTGGGAAATCCTCCGCGACCTCACCGCCGCCATCTCCAACGAAAAATCAACCCTCCACACCATCGAGGACACCTTCAAACAAATCGCCACCTCCATCCCAAATTTCCAAAACCTATCCCTCTCAAAAATCGGCGACCAAGGCACCCCCATCCTGGAAACCGACTACAAAATCCCCCTCCTCCAAAACGAACGCGCCCGCGCCGCCGCCGGCCTCATCAATGGATAAAAGTTATTTGTTAGAAGTTCATAAATCATGCCGGAAATACTGATAACACTCCTCATCATCGTCACCAAAATCGTGACCTTCACCTTCTTGGTCGTGTTACCATTGGTGCCACTCTCCGTTTACTTCGAGCGACGCTTCTCCGCCATCATCCAAGACCGCGTCGGCCCCAACCGCGTCGGCATACCACTCACTCTCTTCGGAGCCAAAAAAGACTTCCACCTCTTCGGCCTCATCCAACCCATCGCCGACGGCCTCAAACTCTTCCTCAAAGAAGACTTCACCCCGGAACACGTCCGCAAAGCCTTCTACTGGCTCGCCCCCGCACTCACCGTCGTCCCCGCCCTCATCACCGTCTGCGTCATCCCCTTCGGCCCCAACGTCACCCTCTTCGGCCACACTGAAAAACTCGTCATCGCAGACATCGATGTCGGCCCACTCTTCGTCTTCGCCATCTCCTCCCTCACCGTGTACGGCATCACCCTCGCCGGCTGGTCCTCCAACTCCAAATTTCCCTTCATCGGTGGCGTCCGCTCCACCGCTCAAATGATCTCTTACGAAATCTGCCTCGGCCTCTCCATCATCCCCGTCCTCCTCTACTACGGAGAACTCAACCTCAACAACATCGTCCAACACCAGGCCGACAACGGCTGGCTCCTCCTCCCCTTCTGGGGTGCCTCAGCACCATGGAACAACGGCGGCGACTACTCCGCATGGCTCTTCCTCATCCCAGCAGTAATCGCCTTCTTTATCTTCACCATCTCCATCTTCGCGGAAACAAACCGCATGCCCTTCGACCTCCCCGAATGTGAAACCGAACTCGTCGGCGGCTACCACACCGAATACTCATCCATGAAATTCGCCATGTTCTTCATGGGCGAATACGCCGCCATGGTCATCGGCTCCGCCCTCATCATCACCCTCTTCCTCGGCGGCTGGTCCTTCGGATTCGGCCTCGATGAAGCCATCGCCAACTTCTCCATCGGGGACTTCCAGATCGGCGGCCTCCTCCACGTCGGAATCTTCCTCGGAAAACTCATCGCCTTCATTCTCTTCTTCATCCTCGTCCGCTGGACCGTCCCCCGCTTCCGCTACGACCAACTCATGAAACTCGGCTGGGTCATCTTCTTCGAGGCAGCCCTCATCAACGTCTTCCTCGCCGCCCTCATCATCGCCGCCCCACACCTCACCTCCGTCATCATGATCGTCGGCGCCATCCTCCTCATCGTCGTCACCGCCGCCGTCATCTGGGTCGCCAAAGTCTCCGAACCCCCAGCCAAAGTCCTCCGAGCCTAAATAAAAAATTTCAGCGTTTCAACATTTCAGCTTTTACCCCTTATGCCCACCATCAAACTCACCCGCCCGAAACTCGACGCCGGAGAGAAAATCTACCTCGGCGCCATCTTCAAAGGATTCTTCCTTACCATGACCCACGCCATCAAATCCCTGCGTGGAAAATCTCAAGGTGCCAAATCTCTCGCCTCCTCCGGCCTCGGCGTCACCATGCAATTCCCGGAACAACGCTGGGACGACCACATGCCCGAATACTACCGAGGCGCACCCACCCTCGTCACCGATGAACAAGGCCGCGAACGCTGCGTATCCTGCCAGCTCTGCGAATTCATCTGCCCTCCCAAAGCCATAAAAATCACCCCCTCCGAAATCCCCTCCGACGACCCATGGGCCAAAGTCGAAAAACGCCCCAAGGAATTCGACATCGACATGATCCGCTGCATCTACTGCGGCATGTGCGAGGAAGTCTGCCCCGAACAAGCCATCTACCTCCGCAAAGACTACCTCATCACCGGCACCTCCCGCGACCAAATGGTCCACAACAAAAAGAAACTCTACGAAATCGGAGGAACCCGCATCGGCCTCGTCAACAAATGGAACGAGTTGAAATAACCTCCATTCTCAATTCTGAAAAGTAACACCGCAAATGCCAGAACACCAACCCGCTCATCACTTCGACCGCGCACATTGGATGCGCGTCCTTGAAGATATTGCTGGATTTCTTGGCAAAGACGGCGAACCGGTGGAACTCTGCTTGATCGGATCAGCCGTTTGCATTCTTGCAGGCATGGAGGGAAGAACATCCGTCGATCTCAATGTCTGGTCTCCATGTAGCAATTTCGATGAGCTCGAACTAAAACATGCCACCAGTTCAGCCGGCCTACTTTTTGACCCAAAATCTAACCTCCCGGAGAACACCGCCTACATCCAAATCGTAGAGCTGGGATTAACCCAACTCGGCACCTTCACCGGCATTGCATTGAAACGCATGGGACGACTCCACATCACAAGACCTCCCTACGAAAACCTCATCGCCGCAAAACTCATCCGCGGCCACCTAAAGGACATACAAGACATTCAGTACCTCATGCAAAATTTCACGCCAGACAAGGCAGAAATCACTCGCATCGTTGGAACCCTACCCGAACGCGCTCGCATCGCTGCTTCCGAAAACTTGATCTATTTGGAGGTATTCAAATGACCCACACTGTCACAAGAGAGCAGGAAATTCTTGCCAAAAAACTGATTGCAGATCCGGATGCCTTCGCTTCTGCAATCATTGAACGCCGCTGGACAGATCTTGCATCTGCCCTTGAGTTCGCACAAACAGACGTATCCCCAGAGCTCGCCGCAACCGACCCCGCACTTTACAGAAAGACTCGTGATTCAATAACACTCTTCTACCTTCGCGGTGGCGGCTCTCTAAGCTTGGAAAACATCCGCAAACTTGCTTCAACCCAAGCCACAGCCCAATAACCTCCATTCAATATTTAAAATTTATGCCCTCCTACCTCTTTTGGCTCTTCTCCACCATCATGCTCATCGGCGCCATCGCCGTCATAGCCTTCCGCAACCCGGTCTCCAGCGCCCTCGCCATGGTCACCTCCTTCGTTGGCCTCGCCGCACTCTTCATCGGCCTCTCCGCCTTCTTCGTCGGCACCATCCAAATCCTCGTTTACTCCGGCGCCATTATGGTCCTTTTCCTCTTCATCATCATGCTCCTCGACCTCAAGGACGAGAAACGCCGCTCCGAATCCTTCGCACCCCTCCTCGCCGGCCTCACACTCATCGGCATCTTCTTTATCCAACTCGTCGGCGTCCTCTCAAAAACCCCCAATAAATCCGCTCCCGAACTCACCGCCGAAACACTCGCCGCCGCCGCAACCAATTTTCCCAAAGACTCCAAAATTGCCGAAAGCCTCTCCTCAGGAAAACTCCCCGACGTCCACCTCATCGGTCATACGCTCTTCACCGGCTACAACCTCCCCCTCCAAATCCTCGGCGTCCTCCTCCTCGTAGCCACCGTCGGCGTAGTCGTCCTCTCCAAAAAATCAACCACTTCTGACAACACTCCTTCTTGAGAGTTGAAATTTAGAATTTGAAATTTATGCCCACCCTCAACGACTACCTCCTCGTCTCAGGACTGCTCTTCTCCATCGGCCTCGCCGGTGTCGTCCTCCGCCGCAACATCATCATCGTCTTCATGTGCCTCGAGCTCATGCTCTCCGCCGCCAACCTCACCCTCGTCGCCTTCTCACGCTTCAACACCGTCCAAGGCCTACCCGACTACACCGGACAAATGCTCGTCTTCTTCGTCATCACCGTCGCCGCCGCCGAAGTCGCCGTCGGTCTAGCCATCATCGTCGCCCTCTACCGCGCCCGCCAAACCATCCACACCGACGAACTAGCCTCCCTCAAAGGTTAAATCACAAAATCCCAATCCTTACATGCCCTCGGGCATTCTCAATTTGAAGTTTAGAACTTTAAGTTTGGATTTTTTCCACTCATCCACACCCGCACCCGCTCCCACAGGAACTCGCCCGCTTCGCCGCCAGCCTCTCCTCAATCGCCTTCGCCGTCGGAGTAATCGATAGCCCACCCAAATTCGTACACCGCACCTCTCTCGGCATCTGCTTCGCCACCTGCTTCGCCGTCTCAATCACTTCATCCAGCGGAATCAACGGATCATAACCCGCCAAAGCCATGTTCGCAGTGCTCAAGGCATTCGCCGCCGCCATCACATTTTTTCCCAAACAAGGTGCCTCCACCCGATTCGCAATCGGATCACAAATCAATCCGATCATGCTCTGAAACGCCATCGAAGAAGCCGCCACAGCCTGATTCAGTGGCCCATTCGCCAAAGTAACCAAAGCCGCCGCCGCCATACTCGCCGCCGATCCACCCTCCGCCTGACATCCACCAACCTCAGCCGCAAACGTCCACCGCGTCGCAATGAAAATCCCAATAATCCCGCTCGCCAGCAACGCCTTCGCCATCGCCACCTCATCCAACCCCATCTCCTCCGCCATCGCCACCACCGCCCCCGGCAACGCCGCACAAGCACCCGCCGTCGGCGCCGCAATAATCACCCCCATCGAGCTCTTCACCTCCATCAAAGCAGTCACATACAATATAATCCGGTTCAACGCCCCCCCATTCAACAACTGCCCCGCCCGCATCATCTCGTCAAACTTCCCGCATTGATGCCCCAGCACCCGATCCTCATACTCCGTCCCCGCAATCCCCTCCCCAATTGATCTTCTAACAATCCTCACAATCTCCACCATCTTCCCAATCACCTCATCCTCACTCAAACCACCACGCGCCATCTCATAATTCACCGCCAACCTCCATAACGGAGTGCCATCACCACCATCATATTCCAACATCTCCGCACAAGTCGTAAACGGAACCCTCGTATCCTTCCGCGACATCACCGGCAAAACCGGCGAAAGCCGTTTCACAAAAATAATCCCGGGCAACCCTGCCAAAACATCATCACCAACAAACCTCGTAGCCTTCACCTCCAGCATCCGCCTGCTCCCCGCCTCATGCACAATGATTTCATCCGCATCAAACCCAGCCTCGATACCAGCCACAACCTCCCCCACATCCCCTTCCACACGAATCAAAGTCTCATAACAATCCCCGAACATCGAAACCGCAAACCCATCCACATCAATCACCTCCATCATCCCGCCACCCGTCGAAATCGCCCTCACCGTATGCGTCTCCGCATCACTCCTCAGCGTCAACCGATACGTATTCGGATGCGGATCCCCCGCATCCACAGTCTCGATCGCAATCCTCACCCCCGTATCCGCCAACGTCTGCATCGACCCCGGCAACCTCTCATCCGCCGCATCCCAACCCATCAATCCCCCAAACAGACCCATATCCGACCCCTGCGTGTCATGCGTCGTCGGCAACGACCCCTCCCGATCAAACTCCACCAAAACATCCTCAAACTCCCCATCCATCATCTCCCTCGCCATCCGCCCAATCCGCAACGCCGCCGCACAATGCGAACTCGAAGGCCCACGCATCACCGGCCCAATCACATCATTGAAAATACTTACGATCATAAAAGTTGTAGAACTGCCTCAAACAATATGCCCCGGATACCCCCCTAGTCGAGCGCAAGTATCTTGCCCCGGCAGGGGCATAAAGACCGTAGCCGGGGGTGCAACCCCCGGACCCCAATCCCAAATTTTCCCCGCGCCCCAAAGGGTCGCCGGAAACACTGTCCCATGCCATCCTTGTCCCGGCAGGAACGGCCATATCCTAGTCAAGGGGCAAAAAAACGTATAGCTGATCAAAGTTTCTTCAGGCGGAAGATCACGGGTTTCGATTTGTCTCCTTTGTAGGCTTCTGTTGCTCCGTGAACAGGAAGCATCTGATCCCGTAATTTGGGACTCATTTTTTTATAATCTTCATTTTGAAGTATCCTGTCTGGGGCTTTCGCAATTTGAATGTCCTTATAATCTGTTACGTATTGATCATAGCCCTCAGGAGGGTTCACAGAAATTAGGATTGCGGAAGCTTTGAAACCCGATACCTCAAATGTGCCATCAGGGGTGCTTGACTGCATCAATTTAGGAGTATCATATTGCCCCATGTAGGGCCAGCTACAACGAATCTCGGCACCAATTACAGGCTTATCGTACTGGTCTAGAACCTGTCCATAAAACTCCACGGGTGTATCAGCCATGATCCGGCGTTCATCATCCGTAGGTAGGAAATCAATTTGACGCTTTTTTCGGTATAGCTTTGTCTTTTCCTCGGCTGTTAGGACGTAACCTTTAGCTAATAATTCCTTATCCTGCGGGCGAAGCAAATCGCTTAAGTCGGCTTCCTCCTGCTCTGTTAGTGGACCAGATTTTAATGGAGTATCTCGTATTGGATCAGATTTTAATGGCGAATCAGCATCTA
>JBGSRM010000179.1:0-7642 GCA_041737575.1 Akkermansiaceae bacterium | reverse complement strand
GAATGGTTCATAAGTTGAGAAATGCGATACGGGATGTGGATGGGTTTCCCAAGGAGGGGATTGTGTTCAAGGACATCACGCCGATTTTGGGGGATGGGGAGTTGTTTCGGGGGGCGATTGATTTGCTATGTGAGACGGCGGGTGGGGTGAAGGTGGATAAGATTGTGGGGATTGATGCGCGAGGGTTCATTTTCGCGGCGGCGGTGGCGGATCGCTTGGGGGCGGGTTTTGTGCCTGTTCGCAAAAAGGGTAAGCTGCCGTGGAAGTGCCAGGAGGCGGCTTATGCCCTGGAGTATGGCGAAGCGGTGGTGGAGATTCACGAGGACGCGGTGCAGCCCGGCGAGAAGGTGTTGCTTGTGGACGATTTGCTTGCAACGGGCGGCACGGCGGCGGCGGCGTTGAAATTGCTCGGCGGACTCGGGGCGGATATTGTGGCGGTTTCGTTTTTAATTGAGCTTTCCTTTCTCAACGGACGGGAAAGACTATCCCCATATACCGTGAGGTCGATTCTGGATTATTAAACACCAAAAAAAAAAACGATGAGCTGGCAAAACTACAACGCGAATCTGGTCCGTTACGACGACCTGAAATTTTCACTCGATCTATCCCTGATGGATTTGAATCCGGAGCAGGTCGGCGGACTCAAGGACAGGATCGCCAAGGCCTTTGACGACATGGTCGCGCTCGAAGGCGGTGCCGTCGCGAATCCGGATGAGGGGCGCATGGTCGGTCATTACTGGCTGCGCAATGCGGATCTCGCACCCACTGCGGAACTCAAGGCACAGGTCACCGAGCCATTGAAGGATCTGAAAAAATTTGCCGAGAAAGTCCACACTGGCCAAGTCCTCACCGAAAGCGGAAAGATGTTCAAACAGGTCTTGCTGATCGGCATCGGCGGATCAGCTCTGGGTCCGCAACTTGTTACCGAGGCGATCGGGCAAAAAGCGAAAATGCCCATCGCGTTTCTCGATAACACCGATCCGCAAGGCATCGACAACACGCTCGCCAAGCTCAAGCTTGAGGAAACCCTCGTCTTGGTGATTTCCAAATCCGGCGGCACACCGGAAACGCGCAACGGCATGTTGGAAGCGAAGGCGGCCTTTGATAAAGCCGGGATCGACTTCGGCAAGCACACGGCCGCCGTGACGGGTGTTGGCTCCAAGCTGGATCGTTACGCTGTGGAGCAAGGCTTCATCGCGCGTTTCCCGATGGAAGACTGGGTCGGCGGACGGACATCGGTTTTATCTACTGTGGGTTTAGTACCTGCAGCTTTGCAAGGTCTCGACATTGACGGCATGCTCTCAGGGGCGGCGGCGATGGATGAGAAAACCCGCGTCCAGGATGCCGCAAAAAACGCGGCCATGCAGCTCGCTCTCGCCTGGCATTCCGCGACGAAGGGTCGTGGCGAAAAGGACATGGTGGTGCTGCCTTACAAGGACTCGCTCGTGCTATTTTCCAAGTATCTGCAACAGCTCGTGATGGAATCGCTCGGCAAGGAAAAGGATCTCGACGGTAATGTCGTCAACCAAGGCATCGCCGTTTACGGAAACAAAGGCTCCACAGACCAGCACGCCTACGTCCAGCAACTGCGCGATGGGGTGAACAATTTCTTCGCGACCTTTATCGAGGTCAGGCACGGGCGGCAGGGAAAATCGATCGAGGTCGATCCGGGCAACACCAGTCAGGATTATCTGCAAGGTTTCCTGCGCGGCACACGCAAGGCGCTTCATGATAGCGGACGCAGCTCGATCACCATTTCCGTTTACGAGGTCACGCCATTCACGCTTGGCATGTTGATCGCGCTCTTTGAACGTGCGGTTTCCTTCTACGCGTCCCTCGTCAACATCAATGCCTACCACCAGCCAGGAGTTGAGGCCGGAAAAGCAGCGGCCGCGACGTTCCTCGATTTGTTGGGTCGTGTGCGCAGCCGCCTCGTTTCCGAAGCGAAGACCGCGGAGCAAGTCGCCTTCGAGGTCGATGGCGATGCGGAAGATGTTTATCACTGCCTCGTCCACCTCGCGAACAACGGAGAGGCACAAATGTCTCTTGGAAAAAGGCCCGCTGAGGATTTATTCCAGCTTTAAAAAATCAGACAACCTCACCCAAGGCCGTGGAAACCAGGTGGCAGCGGATTTCTGCAGTCGGGTAAATGGCTAGCAAAGTGCTGCGATAGGCTTCGAGTTGGTTGGTGTAGCGCAGGCTTAATTCTCCTGCGGTCGTAACTTTGTCGGTTTTGAAATCGATGATTTCGACAAGCACGACGTTGCCGGATGCGTCGCGATGGAGATGGAGACGGTCAATCACGCCACTGAGCCATTTGCCATCATGGATGGCTTCGATTTTTTGTTCGCGGAACAGGTCGATGTTGCGATTCGCCTTCGAGAGAAGCGCACGGATTTCCGGGAAGTTTAGGGTGTTTTCTAACAATTCCTGAATCTCATCAGGAAAGTTCGGCAAGGGTGCTTCATCGAGCCATGAGATTTGTTCGAGGGCCTTGTGGACGGCGGTGCCAAACAGCCGTCCTGTTCCGCCGCCGGTCAGGAAAGTGGCTTTACCGGCGCTTGGAGTGGTTCTTGGCCGCTTCGCGATGGCTTCTCCGAGAGCCACGAGACCTTGTTCTTCCAAGCGTTCGATCAGCTCGATTTCTTGGTGCCAATTTGCGGAACCGTTTTCAAAAAAAGAGCCTGCTTGAGCCCGTGTAAGACCGAGGCTGAGGGTCATCCAATTTGTCAGGGTGGCGCGTTCCGTTTCCTTATCGTTCGGCTTTTTCTCATCCAGAAAAACGTAGAGGCCGCGTTTTGCCCGGGTGAGCGCCACGTAGAGTTTGCAGAAGGCATCGTAGCATTGTTGCCGCGACCATGCGGCTTCCGCTTGTGTTAATTCCGGAATGATCCGGCGCACCCAATCGGCGGGTGCTTCCGTAAGCCAGCCATCACCCATGAGTGATTTGAGATGGTTTTTGGAGGGGATGATTTCATCCGGAACATCGGGCAGGATCACCACATCGAATCCGAGACCTTTCGATTTGTGAATGGTCATGACTTGCACGGAGGCGACACCCGGGCTTTGCGAAATTTTCATCCGGCTGAGTCTTTCCGCCGCTTCCCTGGCAAGCACGATGCCTTCCTTGTCGATTTTATCGAGTGCCTGCACCAGATCTTCGACGCGGCGTTTTCCGAAATCGTGCCATGTGGTCATGAGCGGACCGGTGATTAATCTCACGGTGGTTGAGAATCCGTTCTCGGAAACCATGGTGCTCAGGCCACCCCAAATTGCCTGCCATGTTTCTCCGAAACGATCTCGCAACACAGGAGCCATCGGCGACATCATGACAACCATTTCCGCCAGGCGGTCTGACGGATCCGCGAGCCAATTCAACATCTGCCAGATCATGACTCCCGCCGGATGATCTTTCGCCGGTTCACGCACGCCTTCTTCGATCACCTGAAAACCTTCCTCCCGCAAGGCATCCGCCCATTCGCGGACATCTTCATTTCGAGGAACAAGGATGCCACAGGATAGCGGCTTCTTGCCTATGCCAAGATCCTTCAGCAAATGGATCACATGCGCGGATTTGTCGTCCTTGGAAACGATTTCCACGCGGGCATGACCCGCATTTTCCGGAGCTGCCAGCATCCTTGCGGAAACATGATTTTCCCATGGCCATTTTCCCGCAACGTCACCAAAAAGCTCCTGCATGATGCCTAGGTCTCCGCAGACCTTGTTTACGAGCCCAAGCACCTGAGGGCATGAGCGCCAGGAGTCCGCCATGCTCGCCACTTCGATACCGGAGCCTTTCTTGTAATGCTCCTCGACCTCGTCAAACAAACCGATCTCGCCTCCACGCCACGCGTAGATCGCCTGCTTCTGATCACCTACTATAAATACCGTGGAATCCTCGTTGCTGATGCTTTCATCAATCAACGGGAAAAGCCCGTTCCAGTCATCGCGGCTGGTATCCTGGAATTCATCGAGCAGCCAGTGGTGATACCTGGCATCGAGCCTGAAATCGACCTGTTCACGCATCAATCTGGAATCCTCGTTGCGGAGCCACTCGCCCATGAGCCGTTTCACATCACCGAAGCCGAGCCTTCCCTTGGCACGCAGCTCCCTTTCGATGAGGGAATCGTATGCGGCGATCACCTCGTAAATACCCCGTGTGCGTGAAAGTGCTGCAGCAAATTCGCAACGTGCGGCGAGCTCTATCAACTCACGCAAGCTCTGCGCTGCGATGCCTGTAATGGAAAATTCCTTGTAGCATCTGACATTCATCGCACCGTCCTCGCCGGATGCCACGGCGTTGATCACACCTTCCAGCAGGGAGTTCTGTTTGTTCATCGAGCCGCTGCCGATTGTGTGTGCTTCGAGCGTTTCCATCATTTTCTCGAAGCTCTTCTGCTGGCTGCCATGGTTGGTCTTCACGTTCACCCAATCCCTTTTGATTGATTCGATCAAGGCGTCCTTGTATTTGTTCCAGTCCTCGGGCTCCACACCCGCAAGCCGTGCCGGTCCCCACTCAAGTTGTGTCGGCGATGCGAACTGCTCGTGCCAGTTGCGGATGAACTTTCTCAAGTCATCGACCACCTGGACACCTTCCTGACCGGCGGTTGCCTTTCTGAAAATTTCGACGAAGTCGTCCTCGGCATCGGGTGATGTTCCCGCTTCGAGCAAGGTTTCCATCAGCTCATCCCGCACAAGCTCCGCCTGCTCGCCTTCCAACAACTCGAAGACACCACCGGATACCCCCAGCTCGTATTGAAACGCTTTTACGATTTTCGAGAAATAGCTGTCCATCGTTCCGAGGGTCAGTTTGGGCAAACGGCTCACCGTTTTTTCCAACAGAGCGGTGAAGTCGGTATCACTGCGCTTGAATTTTTTGAGGAGCTCGGCGGCTTTCGTTTCATCGCTTGCGGCGTCGGCGAGCTTGTTGAGTATGGCATCCGCGAATTCGCCAGCCGCTTTTCTGGTAAAGGTAAGCGCGACGATCTGTTCCGGCTCTGCGCCGCGAGCCATCAGGCCGATGATGCGGTCGCTGAGGCAAAACGTTTTGCCGGAGCCTGCGGAAGCAAGCACGAGGAGATTTTTGCTCAGGATGTCCATGTGGCTAAGTCTAGGCTTTCAGATGGAGGTATATTGTCACGCATCGAATGCGAGGTGATCACATTCTTCGCGATTGTATTTTCCCTGCAAACCATTTCCTCTCTTCTTCGTGAAACGCAGAAACAAGGACGACAAAAGCCATGGCGACCGCAGCCGCATGGCGCGGGACAATCGTCACGTCAAATCGGCGGAAGAGAGTTATACGCCATCTCTGGATGAAGATGATCTGATGCGTATCGTTGCGGAAACGGAGGTGCCGTTTTTGTTGATACTTGATTGTGTGCAAGACCCTCATAACCTCGGTGCGATCCTTCGGACAGCGGATGGTGCCGGAGTACATGCGGTGATTGCGCCGAAGGACAAAGCGGTGGGCATCACCGAGACAGTGCGAAGGATTTCCGTTGGGGCGGCGGATCATGTGCCCTTCGTGCAAGTGACCAATCTCGCGAGGGCGATGGAAAGGCTCAAGGAGGCGGGGCTGTGGTTTGTCGGAACCTCGGATCGTGCGGAGAAAAGTATCTACGAACTCGATTTAAAAGGCCCGCTGGCGCTTGTGCTGGGCGCGGAGGAAAAAGGCATGAGACGGCTTACGGAGGAGTCATGTGATTTTCTTGGCAAGTTGCCGATGGCCGGGAAGGTCGAGTGTTTGAATGTTTCGGTGGCGACCGGGATATGTTTGTATGAGGCGGTGCGTCAGCGCCGACCGCAGCCATGATGCGCTTGCCGTTGCGTGTGCTTTCCGATCTCCATCTCGGTCACCGCGCCTCCCGAATTCCCAATGCCGAATCACTGCGGCCTCTGTTTCGTGGTGTCGGCACCGTGGTTTTTAATGGCGATACCTGGGAGCCGCTTGCTCCGTCATGGCATGAATCATCCGCTGCGTTGCTTGCCGATCTGAAGTGCATTTTAAAGGATGAGGGCTGCGATTCTGTGTTTCTTCGTGGCAATCACGACCCCGAATTGCAAGGCCCTGCTCACCTGAGTTTAGCCGATGGCCGCATCGTGATCACACATGGCGATGCGGTGCTTCATTCCTCTTCACCTTGGAAAAGGGAGATTCTGAACGCCCCCCACATCATAGAAAAAATCTGGTCGGAGCATCCCGATGCGGAATCAAATCTGGAAAGCCGCCTTGAGATTGCCCGTCAGATCGCGGTGCAACTCCCCTCTCAGCATCATCCGGATGACCGCACTCTTCTTGCCCGCGCCATCGATGCCGCATTTCCACCGAAACGAGCGCTAGCCATGTTGGATGCATGGGCATTTCAAGGATCATACGGAAACCGTTTTTGCGAAGCCTATTTTCCCAAGGCGGAATATCTTATCATCGGTCATTTTCATCGTGCCGCCATCATACGAAAAACACAGAGAACGATCATCAACACCGGATCATTCGTAATTCCGAGTAAGCCACTCTATGTCGATTGGGATGGAGCTAGCCTCTCCTGCGGGAAAATTCATCTGCATCAAACGTCATTTCGAGTTGGCGATAGAATTTTATCCAGCCGCATTAACTAGCTATCTCGTCGCTCGTCAGATTCCAATCACTTCCCGTCCTTTTTCTCGGCTGCCTGATCGCGCTGCTTTTCAATTTCTTTCCGCAAGCCTGCGATGCGGCCTTCGCTGTCGGTGCTGCGTTCCTCCGCTTTGGCAACCAAAGCGAGCGCCTCATCGAACTCTCCCCGCTGAGACATCAGGGTCGCGAGAATCCGCAGGTCCAGAATACTGTGTTCACCAGAGTCATTCGTGACCGGGGGCTTCATCTTGGAACCCCAAGTGCGTGCGATGAGTTCGTAGCTCGATGGATGTTCTTTGAACAATTCATAGTGGTTGAATGGAAAATAGTCGTTGCCGACAAAGAAGGTCTCCGTGAGTTCGGCGAAGTATTCCTTGTGATCTGTGAGGCCGTAATGTGGCTGGTTTCGGCCGGAGACGTGGGCGGTGTTGTCGAACTTCCGGCTGTCGCAAAATTCCTTGTATCCGGCGATGATTCCCGGGTGGTCGAAACCCAGCACTCTGTCGTGGTAGGCATGTGCCAGTTCGTGAAGCATGACCGAATCACTATTCGGACTACGTGCCTCATGGATGAGCGATGAGGCGAGGGTTATTTGAACTGCCTTGCCCATGGCTGGATCGTATCCGTGGGACTTCAACCAATCGCCGGAGGGATGGTAATGGGCGTTTCCAAGCGGATGATCGCGGTCGAGGTAAATGGGCACTTCCTTCATTTTCGCAACCGGTTCGGCGGGAAGGAGCAGGATGATTTCGTGCAGTCGCTCGCCAAGAATACGAAGCGCGAGGTCACCGGTTTCCTTGTGTTCCCCCTCCATGAGGCTGACATCCACATGCACATTCCAGCCTTCGATTTGCCGGATCTCATGTTCAATGCGAACTGGTTCAACCTTGCTCTTGGTTCCCTCGGGCGTGGCACTCGCACTGGACATGATGAAAAGCGAGGTTAACGAGGCGATACGGAAGAATGGAAATGGATACATTTGTCGATAGTTCGTTTGGTGGTTGCCGATGATTATGCAGGTTGTCC